>JBAWZH010000257.1:0-3241 GCA_037143135.1 bacterium | reverse complement strand
GTCGGCGGCAGCTTCCAGTCCTGGCAGCGCCTCACCACGCGGCTCTGCCTGCACGGGCCGGTCACCCCGCTCGTGCCGGAATCCGTCCTGCAGACCACCCGCACCGACGTCTGGGTTTCCGAGACCGCTGCCGCGAACATCGAAACCCGCTGGGATCTGGGATACTGATATGGGAATCGGAAGTCGAAAACCGGAAAGTGGAAATCCGGGCGGCCTTCGCGCGGGGTTCGGACGCGCCGACATCACGCCAGGCTACGACAACTACGAAACGGCCGATAGGCGGTCCGCTACGTGACGCTTACAAACGCTTGCCCTCGCGGCGGGAGCGATGGGCGTGGAGGAATATTCCGCCTGGCTCGCGAGGTCGTGCTCGCCGCGCTGACCCGAACTTGGCATCTGCCTTTTTCTATGACCTGTACATCATTGGCACATATTCTTTACACCGTTTCTCCGCGAAAACTTTCTTGAAACGGGCAAATCTCTGGAGACCTCCTTCAAGCGGTACATCGGCCCACTCCTCACCGATGAGAGGTTTGGCGTATTTAACGAAATCGTCAGTCACATCAAAACCGTCTTTTGTGATCCAGTTATTCGGCACGTCTCGTATAGAGTTCGCAATTACAGTTAACGCAACTTTGTCGTAATACGCTTCATAGGTTGCTCCGGGTTTACGCTCAATGCTGGACATCCAGCCCGTTCCTTCCTTGAGCGCAATTTCAACGGCATGTCTTGCAACGAGAAAAGCTTCTTCTCGATCAACCTTGGAGGCAAGCGCCGACACCATACGCTGTTCAATTCCCCAAGCATTGCACAAAGCCGGTCCATATTTGGAAAGCTTCTTTGAAGTCAAATAGCTGGTCAAACATAGGCCTTGTGTACGCCCGGAAGCAGTAAGACCGTCGGAATGCCCAAAGGCGTCTTTTCCACCGGAAGGTTCGAACTTCTGCCCGGCGTTCATAACAACAATACAACGACCGCGTTGTTTAAGCTTGTCGCTGACGGTGTCGGCAATTTGCTCCTTAGGAATGTTCTTTTCCGGCATCACAATAAGCAAAGGCATTTCACGGTTTGGGTCTCCCAGCCGGACAGCGGCTGGAATGAAACCTGTGCCGCGACCCATTGCCTCCATGACGATGATCGGATTGTGCGTGCAACAACCCATGCTTTCCTCATTGGCATTTTGGATTATATAAGCCCAATGACGAGCGATTGAGCCATAACCGGGGGTATGGTCACAGTATGTAATCTCCTGATCGCCCAAATCATTATCGACCGTTTTCGGAATCCCCACTACGATAAGATCCAGATTTCTCTCTTTAGCTAAATTGGACACCTTATTGGCGGTATCCATAGAGTCATTGCCACCATTGTAGAAAAAGTAGCCAATATCGTGAGCTTTTAGCACCTCGATAATCCGCTCAAAATCTTCCGGACGATCTTCCGTCAGCTTATAGCGACACGTGCCAATCGCTCCTGCGGCAGGAGTTGTAGCCAGCAGATCAATCTCTTTTTGGGGTTGAGCCGATATCTCAATCAGTTCCTCTTGGAGAAGGCCTTCAATTCCGTGCCAGCCGGCATAGATTTTTCCGAATTTTGACGGGTAATCGCGACAGGCTTCTATAACTCCTCGCAGAGAGTTGTTGATTACCGGCGTCGGTCCGCCCGACTGCGCAACCAATACGTTTATATTCTTTTTCATGATCGTTTCTCCTGTTTGTGTTTTTTAAATTATATCCTGTAATTTTTTTAATATTCCCACTCAGCCAAAGCAAATATTGAAAAGGCGCAGAGATTCCGCCACGAGCCGCTTTCCTGTTTCCGGAGCGAACAGAGCATTGGACGCTTCGTAGCCGCCTTCTGCTGCGGCCGCCTCCGTCACGATATAGCCCTGTAATTCTCCGTTGGCCATAGAAATAACAAAAGCGTTTTTATCCGCCTGTTTTAAATCCCATGCGTATTCGACAAATACCTCACAAGGCCAGGCTGCGAAAAAGAAGGGTCCGATTTTTACGCTTTGAACCTCTGCCGGTGTGCGTGCCTGGCGAAACTTATCCAGCACTCCACTGGCTTCCGCTTTGGCCAGAGTCAGCGTTTCATGGGCACCGAACATATCCACTTCTGCGCCGCGTGCTTCTTGCGGAGTTCCATTCTTTTTCAGTTCACCGAAACGCTGGTCGGCCGCTTTTACATGTCGGTCGGCCTCCGCTACTGAGGGGAAAATTCGTTTGACGGGAGTAATCCATCCCGTTGCGCTGGTGAGCGCAATGGTGTCCGTAAACTCGGCGTGAGCCAGCGCCCGGTCAACTGCTGAGCCCATGATGGTTCCCAGTCGCTCCGCCTCTTTAAAGGTGTTTTCACTGGTGACATGACGCGGGCTCAGATTGCCGCAGGGTCCGGTATGATAGACGATCGGACATCCATTATAACGGTCTTTGAGATATTTCCGGGCAAATCCAGGAAAGTCGGCTGTTACGAGTGTCGAGTCTTCATGCAAAACAGTCGGATGCATACTGCCGACGAGCATCATCCCGAGCATTTTCTGGGTGTCGGGGTTGCGGACCGTAATTACCGGCACATCATGATGGGCGGGTCCGTTTTTTGGATCCCGTCGGTTCGTTCCGACGCCTGTGGAGTCCGCATGTACAAAAGCAATTTCAGCTTTGGAGCGGGCTTTGTATGCGCCGGTTCCGGCAGAAACAATCCCTTCTTCAAGAACTCTGAGATATGCCGGATCGGTCTTTGGAACCGCTGCATCGTCGGCATTGCTGGCGTAATCGACGGTCATCGGTGCGGAGTGAGTGTGCGTAGCGCTGATCAGAATATGCTCCGCTCGAATACCCGTTTGTTTGGCGATTTTCTCGCGGGCGGAGCAGACGACATCCCGCGGAACAAAAATCACATCATTGGCGATAAGCAAAACATCTGTTTTGTTGTTTGCGACATAGAATGCGCTGCTCAGCAATGGATCATGGACGCCTGTGCTGTAGCGTTTGACGTGAGGGTATCCGAACAGAAATTGCGAATCTCTAGGCGAAATATCCGCTTCTGAAAAACCGGCGTTTAAAATTGAATCGATCATTTTCATTTGTCTCTCTTTTGCTTTCACAGCTCTGCATGCAGAGTGATCAAGCAGCTACAAAAAAGCAGAAGTCCCCGATTGACGCAATGTTGTTTTTTTGTTTTGCAACATATACAACACAAACGAAAAACAAGCCCGCATGATCTTTCATCACGTCCAACC
>JBAWZH010000256.1:0-3318 GCA_037143135.1 bacterium | reverse complement strand
GGGAGCGCTGGTCGTCGCCGCAGCGGCTCAGCCGGAGGCTTTCCTCCTGAGGCGGGCAGGCTGCCAGTGGCAAGATGAAAGTGCAGTAGAGATGGCGGTTTGAAAATGGGTCTTCTTCGGTCAATCTTCTTCCAGTCTTCACGCGGATAAAAGATCTTCTTCCCCACCCGTATTGATCGCTGCAGCCGGTGGCTGGAATTGTTTCTTGCGTGACTGATTTGTGCAACAGCTCCAAGTTGCTGAATGAAAACACGAGGCGCACGTAAGTGCAAGCATTGCAGGCTATTATTCCTTCCTGACTATCGAAATCGAGACCGCCAGGAATACTGTAACAAACCGGAGTGCCGGCGAGTCCACAAGAAGGAGAGTCAGCGGCTGTGGCTGGCCAAGCCGGAAAATCGGGATCACTTCAAAGGACCTGAGAATGTGGACCGGGTCAGGAATTGGCGACAACTGCATCCCGGTTACTGGCGCAAAGACCGGTGTGCGTTACAAGATGACTGCACCACTCAAGCTGTTGATAAGGAACGTGTTACATCGCCAGAAACACCGTTACAAGACGACTGCCTAGCGAACAATCCATTGATTATCGGCCTGATTGCACACTTTTCCGGTGCGTTACAAGATGACATCGCAATCCTCATAAATAGCCTCCAAGTTAGGGGTCAAATGATTCTGGGAAAGGGTCCCGGAATCGAGACAAAGAAGGAGGCGGTGTATGCAGCAGGAGAAGCGGGTGTTGTGGGATGAACGGGTTCGACTGGTTCCAAGCGGATTCAGTTGGGTAGACCATCGACTGGTACGCGATGGGTATATCCGGCGATGCGATCCGGATGCATTGGCACTGTACCTATTGCTGGTAAGTGTCAGCGACGCCAACGGCTTGAGCTACTACTCCGATAAGAGTATCTGCCGCCTGGTGCAGTTGACCGTGGAGAGACTTGGCAGCGCAAGGCAGAGACTGATCACGGCCGATCTGGTGGCGTACGAGGCGCCGATATATCAGGTCTTGTCTATTCCGGAAGGGAGGCAGGCATGATCGATTACCAGACGTATCACCAGATCCGGAGCTTACGTCAGCAAGACATGACGGCCGGACAAATAGCCGCGGAACTGCGACTGGATGAACGGACTGTGCGTGGCTGGATGGAAGAGGAGAAATATGAGCCGCGCCAGTCATCGAAGCGGCCAAGCAAGCTGGACTCGCATCGCCAGGAAATCGGCCGGCTGCTCAATGCGCATTCGTTCACGGCGCAACAGATCTTCCATCGCATCAAGGAGACCGGCTACACAGGCGGCTACAGCATACTCAAGGAGTTCGTGCGCATGGTACGACCTCCAAAGCAGGAGGCGTTTCTAACGCTCACCTTTGCACCTGGAGAATGCGCACAAGTCGATTGGGGTTGCGCAGGGAGTCTTCCTGTGGGCAACACTCATCGTCGTCTGAGCTTCTTCGCTATGGTCCTCTGCTACAGCCGTCGGCTTTACGTGGAGTTCACGCTTACAGAACGACTGGAACAGTTCCTGTCCTGCCACCAGAATGCGTTCAACTACTTTGGCGGGGTGCCGGAAAGGGTGATGGTAGACAATCTTAAAAGCGCGGTACTTTCACATCCATCAGGCCAGCCTGCCCAGTATAACCCGCGTTATCTGGACTTTGCTGCTCATTACGGGTTCGAGATCAGAGCATGCAATGTACGCAAGGCCAACGAAAAGGGGCGTGTTGAGCACGCGGTGGGTTATGTAAAAAAGAACTTCCTGTCCGGTCTGGAGCTGAAAGATCTGGCTTCTGTCCAGACCGCCGGACGCATCTGGCAGGAGGAAGTGGCGAACAAAAGGGTTCATGCCATAACCAGGCGCATTCCAGACGACATGTCAAAGGAGGAAAGACTCCGTCCGCTTCCCACTGCCGGAGTATATGACGCCGGTGTGATCAAAGATACAGTGTCCAGTTCTCAGTTCCGGGTGTCCTTCGATGGCAACCGTTACTCGGTTCCGGCCGAATATGCCGGTCACCGCATAAGCCTCAGGGCGTACGCTGACCGGCTTGCGTTCTATTACGATGGCAAGCTCATTGCCGACCACCTGCGCAGCTACCAGCGCAGTCAGGATGTATTCAATCCGGATCATGAAAAAGAGCTGTTGCAGCAACGCCGGCGAGGCCGGGATCAACGAATCTATCAACGGTTCCTGCAACTCGCTCCACAGGCTGACGAGTACTATCGTCAACTGGCCGAACGCCGGATGAATCCACGGCACCATGTCGGTCGTATCGTGGCCCTGAGCGAAATCTATGGAACAGAGACTGTTGCTCGTGCCATCCAGGATGCCATGGAGTTTGGAGCGTACAGTTCTGAATACATCGCCAACATCCTTGAGCAGAGGGGACGCAGGCTGCCTGAACCTGGCGCGCTACATGTCACGCGGGGAAGCGATATGCTTGAGCTTGAGTTGCCTGAAACCGATCTATCCGTTTACACGCGAGGTGAAGAATGAATATCAACGAACACTTGAAAACGCTCCAGTTGACCTGGAGCATCGAAAACCACGAAGCACTGGCCACTGAGGCGGCTCAGAAGCACTGGAGTCACGTCGAGTATCTGACGCGTCTGCTGGACGGTGAAGTTGCGCGGCGACACGACAACCGGGTGATTCGGCGCATCAAACAGGCGCGCTTCCCTGTTCTCAAGACCCTCGACCAGTTCAATTGGTCCTGGCCTAAGAAGATCAATCGCGCCCAGGTTCAAAACCTTTTCCGCTTAGCCTTTCTGGACGACAACACCAATGTCATCTTGGTAGGCGGCGTAGGTATCGGCAAGACGCATCTGGCTACGGCACTGGGGTACGAGGCGTGCCAGAAGGGGCTCTCTGTTCTCTACACAACGGCAGTGGATGTAATAAATACGCTCACGGCCGCACAAATCACTCAACGACTAAAGCTGGAACTGAAGCGATATACAGCGCCAAACCTGCTGATCATGGACGAACTCGGCTATCTGCCAATCGACAAACAGGGGGCGGATCTGCTCTTCCAGGTGATCAGTCAGCGGTACGAGCATGGGTCCACGGTGATCACAACCAATAAGGCATTCAAGAACTGGGCGACAATCTTCAACAACGACGCAACGCTCACCTCTGCCGTACTGGATCGACTACTCCATCACGCAGAAACGGTTCTTATCGAAGGCCCGTCGTACCGCATGAAGGAGAAACAATCGGACCACTAAAACTGCTGTGGCCGTCCCGACAACGGGGCGGCCATTGGCCTCAACATTTTCAAACCGCCATCTTTACTGCATCTTCAAACCGCCGCTAACA
>JBAWZH010000255.1:0-3323 GCA_037143135.1 bacterium | reverse complement strand
GCGCTGCGGCTTCCGGCGGAAGTTTTACCAGATCCGCCATGCCGATCTGGGCGGCTCCGGACAGGGTGGACTGGATTCCCAAGGATGAACCGCCACCCTGAACCGTTATCGATACCCCGGGATGGGAGACCATATAGTTCTCGGCCAGTTTCTCCGCAAAGGGCTGGAACGCCGTGGAACCGGCCATCGTCACGGTTTCTCTCGATTTTCCGCACCCCGCCAACCCGATTACCGCCATCACTATCGCCGCACCTGCAACTTTGAATCCGATCCTCATAACTTCTTCCTCCGTGTGATTTCATCAGACAATTCGAGATACCGTAGAAGCATCAGAATAATAAATCCATGAGAATTGTGTTAGAATTCTGTTAGGACAATAAGGGAGCGCCAGATGCTTCAGGATGTGACAACATTCGCTATGTTACGATTGGCACGGGGCATGGGATAATTGAACAAATCAGCGGGGAGAACCCATCTCAACTCATCCGAGGCCTTGGCCCGGGCCCGGCCTGACAACCAATCGCACTTAAACGCAGTCATCGTGATCCTGAAATGGGAGTAGGCATGGTTCACCGTCGCATACTGCGCGCCGACGCTAACATGAAGCCCCGTCTCTTCTGCAATCTCACGGGCCACGGTCTGGCCAAGAGTTTCGCCCTTCAATTGCTTGCCACCGGGAAATTCCCACAACCCACCCAGCATCTGTTTTTCGCCCCGACGCGCGATCAGGATCCGCCCTTTCTTCCAGATGACGCCCACCGCGATACGATAGTGCGGAATCTTGGCCGCCTTCTGAACGACGGGAAGTTCCTGTGTCCGTTTTGTCAGAAAGGCCACGCAGTACCTGGACAACAAGCACTCGCCGCACAACGGATTTCGGGGTTTGCAGATCAGAGCGCCAGTTTCCATCATCGCCTGGTTAAAGTGCGATGGATTGACCTTCTGAATGAGCGGCGTCAGGCGCGCCCTGACATCGTCCGCCAGCGCCTTGTCGCGCATCGGCGTCGAAAGACCCCACAACCGGCTGCACACCCGGAGAACATTTCCATCCACGGATGGAACCGGCTCGCCAAAGGCAATGCTGGCAATAGAGGCGGCGGTGTAAGCGCCAATCCCTGGTAACTCGCGCAATTCCTCAGCCGTTCGGGGCGGTTTCCCGCCATGCTTTTCAACGATCAGGCGGGCCGCCTGATGAAGATTTCGGGCACGGGAATAATAACCAAGCCCCTCCCACAACTTGAGCACATCCTGAAGATTCGCGCGGGCCAGGGCACGAAATGACGGGAATCTGGCAATAAAACGGTCGAAGTACGGGATCACCGTCACCACCTGAGTCTGTTGGAGCATGATCTCGCTGATCCAGACCTTATACGGCGAAGGATCGCTTCGCCAGGGCATAGGACGATGCTCCCGTTCAAACCAGCGAACCAATTTCCGCGGCCAGACAGGAAGGGCAGACTTCTTCGTTTTCAGACGGGCGTCACACCCTTCTTCAGAATAATATTGCCGTACTTTGCCGTTTCTCCGGTCATCACCACGGCAAACGCATCCTTGGCGCGCCCATAGAATGCAAATCGGTCAATACGGATTATCGGCGGCGTTTTCGGGGCATGCCGATCAACTGCGGCACGGTACATTTTCCCCACCTTGGGATCGAGTGTATCGCCAGGCACCGCCGACATCATGATCAGCGGGGACTCGACATAACCGTCCAACTCGAACACCGGCAGGATGGCGTCAATCAGCGCGGCCACTCCCAGACCATCCGCCCGTATCATGCGTTTGCCGTATGTCTCACCCGGGAAATGGGCATCCGCGAGAACGATCTCATCGCCATGCCCCATCCGGGAAAGAACAGACAGAAGGTCAGGACTCAACAACGGTGACAACCCTTTTAACATACGATTTCTCCTTTGGAATAGTTGATTCTCTATATAACCCCATCCCCCTTTTGCCGCAACGACAACCAGAGGAGGCCGTCTCCGGAACCGCTTTATTGGAACTGTCGCTTAAAGTCGGCAAAATCCGCCTTCAGACGCGCCACTTCATCCTCCATACCCGCCATTTTTGCTTCAAGGGCGGCAATGCGTTCGTTCTCCGCCATAACACTGAGCCGGGCAGGCTCGGGGAGGGAAACAGTTGATTCCGCCTCTCCGGATAGCGGCCCGCCCAACAGATGAGCGTATCGCTCCTCCCGCTGGCCGGGTCGGCGTGGAGCCACGCTCGCCAGTGGACCCCCACTCCAGGCCAGTAACTGCTGAAGACTGGACTGCACCTCAGCCGCGTCCGCCAACGGGCATAGGCGTTCAGCGCGGGTGCGGAGTTCGCCGACGGTCTGAGGGCCGCGCAACATCAGTTCGCACAGAACCGCAAGTTGCGGCGACGTCAGCGGGTATACATCCTCAACACTGTGGCGGTATTTGGGCGCGCGACTCCCGGCAATCGATACCGACCACGCCAGTTTGCGGTCGCGCAGTGAATCCAGCGCCCGCACCGTGTCCTGATTGGACACCTGCATAACGGGATCGCGGTTTGATTTCTGATTGCACGCAGCGGTCAGCGCGTTGAGCGTCATCGGATAGTACTCGGGCGTCGAACGCGACTTCTCAACAAGCGAAGCCAATACCCTCACTTCAACGGGATTCAGAGCCAGATCCATCGCAGAGTCTCCATAGTGAATACGGCGGATCTTACACCGACACCCGCGCCATGACAACCGTATCCTCAGTCGTTTGACCGCAGTCCGGAAATATGGCATCGTCCATTCATCCGTCAACAATAGAGAGGGACACCATGAATAAACTGACGATTGAATTGTGCCCGGAAACGGGAATCTGCTCGATTATCAAGGACAATGGCGCCAAAGTGGATTTGATGCCAGACGAGGTTGAGGCCATCCGCGCCGCAGGCTCGAACGCTGAAGAGATTCGTTCCGTGATTGCCAACTGCGACGCAGACTTCGCCAACACACTTGACACCCAGGCTTTGAAGCAGGTGTCAACCAACGTGGCGTAGTGAGTTCACGGACGTTCAGCCGAATGAACAGATCTTTTCATGAAACTGATATTGGCTTCACAATCGCGGGGGCGCGCGGCCTTGCTCAAGGGCGCGGGTTATCGTTTTCGTCAGATCCCGTCACGGGTCAGTGAACCGGGGCCGACGGCAGGCGCGCCTCTGGAGCGTCATGTTCTGGAATTGGCCATCCTGAAGGCCATGGCCGTGGCGAGACGCCACCCGGATGCCATCGTGATCGGCGCCGATACCGCCCTGATTCATGGACGTCAAATCATCGGCAAACCCGGTTCCCTGGCGAGCGCCTGCCG
>JBAWZH010000254.1:0-3331 GCA_037143135.1 bacterium | reverse complement strand
TGTGGCCACCGAAATCAAACTGGTTTGAAACCAGCGGCGTGAAGCTGGATATTCTTCGTGTTTGTTTTCTTCCCCCTTAATCAATTAAACATCTTCTTCCGTTTTCTTCTTCGTGTTGGTTGTCAGCTGGCAGTTGATCAGGCCGATTAGAGAGGCTTGCCTGATTATGTTGGGCAGGCAAGATCAGTCCGATGAATCGATGTCGACGTCCTAACTGTAAGCATTGCGGTGATTTATATACTCCCACCCCCCGGCGAAGGGCTGTGCAGAAATTCTGCCCTAAGCCAGCCTGTCAAAAAGCGAGTCGTGCCGATAGTCAGCGTCGGTGGCTGTCGAAACCAGAAAACAAAACCCATTTTTGCGGGCTTGAAAACGTTCTGCGCGTGCAGGAATGGCGCAAGAAAAACCCCGGTTATTGGAGGCGGCGCAAGAGTGCCCCGATTGCGTTACAAGATGTGATACTCGCGCAACCTATTGATATTAAGAATGATGCGAAAGTTAAGGCGGAGTGTTCGAAGGGGGTGTTACAAGATGCGTTACAAGATGTAGATCAGATGCAACATCCTCTGATCGTGGGAGTTATCTCATTCTTCACTGGGACTACGTTACAAGATGAGATAGCTCAATCGATACGAGAAATTCAGACTCGTGGGGTGCGCATTCTTGGCGAAGTGCCTGGAATGAAAAGCCAACGAGGAGAGAGTCATGGTTGAGAAGCGTGTGATATGCAGGGAACGGGTCAGGCAGGTACCGAAGCAATTCAGTTGGGTGGATCACCGGTTGGTGCGCCAGGAGCATGTCCGGCGGTGCGACTGCCGGGGGCTGGCGCTCTATCTGATGCTGGTGACAGTGGGTGATGCGGAAGGGTTGTCATATTATTCGGATGAGAAGGCGGCGGAGTTGTTGGGGATAGGGATAGCAGATTTGGTAGCAGCCCGCCGACAACTTTTGGGAGCGGATCTGATTGCCTACGAACGTCCGATTTATCAGGTGTTGTCGTTGCCTGTGTTGCTCCCCCAAGGCGGTGCTGCATGATGGACTACGCAACTTTCCAGAAGATAAAACATTGGTTGAATACGGAGCACTGGACGATGGGCCAGGTGGCGCGTGAGCTGAAGCTTAATATCAAGACTGTGAGTTTATGGGCGAAGCGGGAGGCATTCGAGCGGAAGAAGGAGGAGAATCGACCGAGCCTTCTGGATCCGTTTAAAAGCGATGTGGCGAGGTGGCTGGAGCAGCATCCGTTTTCGGTTCGCCAACTACTTTACCGGCTGCGGGAGCAAGGCTATACCGGAGGAGAGTCGATCTTGTGTGAGTTCGTCAGAAAGGTCAGGCCTCGACGTAAAGAGGCATTTCTGACACTGCACTTCGAGCCCGGGGAATGCGCGCAGGTGGACTGGGGGTATGCTGGCACAGTGGCCGTGGGGTCGACGCGGCGGCGGCTGAGTTTTTTCGTAATGGTGCTGTGTTACAGCCGTAAACTCTATGTGGAATTTACGCTTGGGGAAACTGTGGAACAGTTCCTGACATGCCACACGAACGCATTCGATTACTTTGGGGGATGTCCGGTTCGCGTGATGGTGGACAACTTGAAAAGTGCAGTACTTTCGCATCCTCGCGGACAACCGGCGGTATACAATCCCCGCTATCTGGATTTCGCCCAGTTCCACGGGTTTAAAGTCAGCGCCTGCAATCCGCATGCACCCCATGAAAAAGGGCGTGTTGAAAATGCCGTAGGCTATGTGAAGAAAAACTTCCTTAACGGCCTGCCTCTGACGCAGTTCGCATCGGTTAATCCCGCTGCCCGCTGCTGGTTGGAGGAAGTCGCCAATGTCCGGATGCATGCCGTAACACGCAAGAAGCCGAACGAGCTATTTGCTTTAGAAAAACCGGCATTGTTGTCATTACCAACAGTGCATTACGACGCCGGGGCGGTCAGGACGATCTCCGTCAACCGGAGGTTCCGGGTGCACTACGATGGGAACCGCTATTCGGTGCCAGCAGAATATGCAGGCACCAAACTTGTCCTGCGCGCCTACCCTGAACGAATATCGGTTTTCCATCAGGACAAGTTGATTGCCGAGCATGTTCGCTCATATGACAGGGGGCAGGACTTTGAGAATGCCGATCATGTACGGATATTATTGGAGCAGAGGCTCAGGGCAAAAACCCAGAAGCTTCTGCAACGGTTCATTATGCTTTCGCCCCTGGCCGATGCATATTACCAGCAGTTAAAACAGCGTCACCTTAATCCCCACCATCATGTTCAGAAAATCCTGGCGCTGAGTGAAATTTATGGCGAGGAGAAAGTCGTGCGGGCACTGGCGGATGCGACAGTCTTCCAAGCTTACCGGTGTGAGTATATCGCCAACTTGCTTGAACAACAGGCACGCCTTTTGCCCGAAGCAGGAGCACTGCACCTGACCCGGCGGCAGGATCTGCTGGAACTCGACCTCCCTCAACCTGACCTGAATCTGTACTCACAACTTGACTTCCCGGAGAACGACCATGAATAAAACTGACGAACTAAACAGCTACCTTAAAGACCTGATGCTGACCTGGCCCCTTGAAAACCATGAAACCGTCGCCAAACAAGCGGCTAGTGAACAGTGGACACACACAGAATACCTGACCCGCCTTATGGAAGGGGAGCACTTGCGCCGTCGTGATAACCGTATTCTACGGCGTATCCAGTCGGCTCACTTTCCTGTTGCTAAAACACTCGACAGCTTCAACTGGAGCTGGCCAAAAGCCATCAACCGGCCACAAATCCAAAACCTGTGCCGGCTCCAGTTCATAGAACAAAATACCAATGTGATCTTCCTCGGTCCGGTTGGCGTTGGCAAAACCCATCTCGCCAGTGCAATCGGTTATGCCGCTTGTATGGAAGGGCATTCCGTGCTCTTCACGTCGACTGTAGATATGATCAATACGCTTGCCGCAGCACAAGCCGCCCAACGCTTGAAACAGGAACTAAAGAAATACCTCACCCCACGCCTCCTGGTATTGGATGAGCTTGGGTATTTACCCATTGATAAGTTCGGCGCTGATCTACTCTTCCAGGTCATCAGCGCCCGCTATGAACGTGGCCCTATCGTGTTGACCACTAATAAGCCCTTCAAGCACTGGCCCACCATTTTCAATAACGACAGTACCCTAACTGCTGCCGTTCTTGACCGCCTCCTGCATCATGCGGAATCAATCGTCATTCAGGGGCAAAGTTATCGAATGAAAGATCAGCCCGAAGCCTGAAACTATCTGGGTGGCTTAAAAATCGAGCCACCCAGCTTTCCGCCGCGGGGTTTAACCCAGCTTTCCGCCGCTGTTCACA
>JBAWZH010000253.1:0-3359 GCA_037143135.1 bacterium | reverse complement strand
GCCTCGGCGCGGATCCGGCCTGCTCGGGCCAGCCTCTCGCGTTCCTGCGGGTCTTCGAGCAGGCGTCGCATCGCGCCTGCCAGGGCGAGAAAGTCGGAAGGCGGAACCAGTAGCGCCGCCTCACCTACGACTTCAGGTATCGATCCGTGCAAGGTGGTAATAATGGGCGTGCCTGAGGCCTGAGCCTCGGCCAGAACGTAGCCGAATTGCTCCAACCAACCGGGGCGCGCCGTCGATCCGAGCAGGAAGACATCGGCCAGATTGTAGGCTAGGGGCATCTGGTCATAGGAAAAGCGTGTGAAGACCACACGCTCGGCAAGGCCACACCGCTCGGCAAGCGCACGGAGCCGGGGCTCTTCCGGTCCGGAGCCGGCAAAAATGAGTTTCAGGAAGCGGTTCGGGACATCCAGTGTGAGGCGCTTGAACGCGTGCAAGATATCGTAAACGCCCTTCTCCCAGCGCAACGCGGCCACGGATATAAAAACGAAATCGTCTGGTGTGAGTCCCAAACGCTTCAACTCCTCGTCCGGCTTGGCGCGCGGTTGGAAACGGTCAAGATTGATTCCCGGCGCCCACACGCGAATTTTCGAGACATCGGCGCCCTCCAGTTCCAGACAGCGGGCCGCGCGCGGCGTCATGGCCAGCAGCAAATCAGCGCCGTGCAACACCTCGTACTTCATGCGCCGTTTGGCCGCAAAGCGCTCCGCGGCGTAGGGCCGGTTCTCCCAGACGGTCACCACTAATCGTGTTCCGTGTCGTCGCTTGGCCTGTAACGCCTGCCACGAGAACGCATTGAACGTCTCCATCGTGTGGGCAATGTCGCACCCGGCCAGCGCTTTATCCAGCCCGAAATGGTAGTAGTCCATGCCGTTCGTGGCTTGAAGAAGCAGGTCAAAATAGAAACCCAGTTTCGGACTGATCATCGTGACCGGATCATCAATGCAACCCAGGGACTTGATTGGCACCCTCAAACTTCGGATGGGAAAACGGTTGATGCGGATGTGATACGCCTCAAGATCCACCCGCCCCAGCAGGTGCTCGATCGTCTGCATCTCAAACTGCGACAGATACGCTCCGCGAATTAAACCAACTTTCATGCCGTGGTCTCTTCCTTTTTGTAAAGGCATCGTACACAACAACAGCGGGTTATTACAAGACCGCGAAACATCAGTATCAGGGCGGCGCCAGCCGTCCGCGAACAATGGCCTCCGGGGGCCGCACCTCGGCGCCCGCGGGGACATCGCGCGTCACAATGCTGCCGGGATGGATCACCGCGCCTTCCCCAATCGTCACACCCTTGAGTATCATCGCGCGACAGCCGATCCGCGCGTTGTCCCCGATGGTCACGGCGCGGTTCACAAGCGGTCGGCCGCCGACACTGTGCAAATCGGTGTCCATCACCAAAGCGTCCCATCCGAGATAGACGTTCCTGCCGATCGTCACCTGCGCCCACGCAATCACTTCCACGCCGGCGTCCAGCACCGTGCCGTCACCGATGTCGAGGCGACCTCCCTTGTGCGCCCAGAGACGGGTTCCGCAAGCTAGAAAAACCCGACCCACGCTCAGCGTCCCCGCTTCATTATTGATCAACGGCGCCGGCGAACCGGCGCCAAACGTCACCTGCGACAGATCCACCTCGCCACACGCAACTTTCCGCGATGAGGCCTGGCGCAGGGCTTCGGGCAGAAGGGGGAAAATCGAATCCATAGTCATTGAACCACCTCCGCCGCCTTGCCGGCAATGATCGCCCCCTCGGGAAATATTCCCTGAACAACACTGCCAGCCGCCACAACACAGCCGTGGCCAAGCACCGTACCGCCCAGAATCACCACGCGACTGCCAACCCAAACATCGTCTTTCAGTTCCACCGGTGCGAACGGTTCGGCGGCGCCGAAGCCGGCGTAGTCTGTGATGACGGCCTGCCAGGACACCATGCAGTTACGCCCCAGCCGCACGGTCTCACCGGAAAACACGCGGGCATGGCGGTTAAGAAACGTACCGTCCCCAATGGTAATCTGCCCCTTGCCACGACAGTGAAGCCGAACACCCGGATAGAGACCCACATGTCCCAGTTCAATCCGGCCCTGACCCGCACGAACATCCGGGCATGGCCAACCCCTCACCCAGGCAACCGGCCCGGTACCGGTTCGCCGACCCGGTAAAAGCATTCCCAACAGGTAGGCGACCGGCGAGTAGCGCCGCTCGCCGGAACGAAGCAGCCGCACGACTGACTGGAGACGTTGCTTCATGGTTTGCGAACGGCTTCATCCAGGGCCGCGTTCAATTTATCTCCAATCACGGACCAATCGAAATGACGGCGGACAAACTCCAGGCCGGCCTGCGCCAGTGAGTCCGCGAGCGCCGGTTCCGCCAGCACCCGGAGAACGGCGGATGCAAAGTCCGCCGGATCGTCTGCCAGCAACAGCTCCCGGCCATGCTCCACGGGTATTCCTTCGGCGCCCAACCGTGTCGAAACCACGGGAATGCCTGCGGCAAAGGCTTCGACGATTTTGAAACGCGTGCCGCCTCCCATCCGTAACGGGACAACGAACACCGACGCATCCCACATGAACGGACGCACATCGTCCACATAACCCGTCACGGCAACACTGTCAGACTGGCGCGTGGTGAGCGACGGAGGCGGTTTCCCGCCCACCACCGTAAACGTGAAATCGGGACAGTGGCGACGGATCCGCTCATGGACGTCATCCAGAAAAAACAGCACTCCATCCTCGTTGGGAAAGTAATGCGTCGCGCCGACGAAAACCGCGCTGTTCGGTGTGCGCGGCCCGGCCGGCCTCCTGAAGTGATCACAGTCCACGCCATTGGTGATCGTGGCGGTTCGCAGACCGGGAACGTGCCGACTCAGCACTTCGCCATCGCGCTCCGAGGTGACGAGCGTCACCGCCGCATCCCGGGCGGCGGCGAGTTCCTCGCGCCGAAACTTGGCAGCCTCGATACGATTGAACCATCGGCGGATCACGCCTCCTTCGCGCGCGGCCATCCGGTCGAGCAGGTCGAACTCCACATTATGCTCGTCCAACACCACGGGCACACCCCGGGGAAACCGAAACCCGGTCATCTGGGAAAACTCCACAAGAATCACGTCAATTCCCTGCTCAGCAACCAACCGGTCGAGTGCCGCCTGCATGGCGTGACTGTAATGGAAGCGTACTTGGAATGATCGCAACGATAGAAGCGACAACAGTTGCTGCCGTCGTTTGTCACCCACGATGCGCGGAACCACGGTGACTGTCTTGCAGAACGGATCCACCCCCTTCGGATCTCCCCCGCCCACCTCTTCACGATACGTAAGCAGATGCACGTCGTGCATCCGGCTCAGTTGCCGAATAAGATGA
>JBAWZH010000252.1:0-3363 GCA_037143135.1 bacterium | reverse complement strand
CTTTTGTGGCGATGGCAACATCCGTTCCCTGTCGGAGTGCGGCGAGAACCGGCTTAAGTCCCGCCATGCCGACCAGTGCGCACAAGACGATGTCGGCCTCCGGTAGCGCCGCCAGGGTTAGGATACCATCGGTTCCGGTGTGGAGTCGGGTTCCCTTCGGAACCGAGGAACGGACGTTCCCGGCGACCGCCTCATCGGCAATGGCGATATGCCTGACCTTGAACTCGGCAGCCTGTTCCAGAAGCCGTCCGGCGCTGGTACGGGACGCGATTCCCACGACGTTCAAACGCGAGGGTAGCGCCTTGACGACCCGCAGGGCGTTTTCGCCAATCGAACCGGTACTGCCAAGAATAACGATGTTTTTTTTATGTGACATGGGCAAACCATCGCATATAGAAATAGAGGGCTGGCGCCGCGAATAATAGACTGTCCAGAACGTCGAGAATACCCCCCATTCCAGGGAAAATACAACCTGAATCCTTGAGGCCGGCGGAACGTTTTAAGAGCGATTCAACCAGGTCGCCAAGAACCCCGATGGCGGCGAGCAGGATGGCCATCACCCAGGCATGGCGCCACGTCAGGTGGAGAATCCCGAAATCAGCCGTCGGCCACCCCGGTTGCGGCGCGCGCCAGAGCCAATAGACAATCAGGCTGGCGATGAGGCTGGCCGCAAACCCGCCCGCCAGTCCCTCCCAGGTTTTCCCGGGTGATATCCGGGGGAACATCTTGTGGCGTCCGCAGAGACTTCCGACAAAATAGGCGCCGATGTCGGAGGCTTTCACGACCACGACCAGGTAGAGGATCAGATCACGCGCGGTCACACTGAGCGGCTGGTTCCAGGCGGTCGGGGTCCAGCCGAAACAGAGGTTCAGCATGAAGAGAAGCAGCAGGGGCACATAGAGAAGTCCCAGCAGGGTGCAGGCGATGGTGGGCAGAGGTTGTGAATTCATCTTCTGGGGGAACTGCCGCACAAATATCGTGAAGATGATCGCCGTCAAAACGAGCCAGGGAAGTTCCTGCCAGGCATCCGGAGCGGGGCCCTCGCTGAAGAGGCTGATGTTCAGACTGAAGTAGCCAGCAATCAGGAGCGCCATTCCCGAACCGATGCCCAGATAACGGAATGCCGGGATACCGACCTTCTGTTGAATGGTGTAGAATTCGAGGAGTGCGATGACGGCCAATCCGAGCAACACTAGCACGCCGATGATCGACGGGAGTGTGAAGAGCAACAGGGCCACGCACCCCAACAAAATGACGGCGCTTACGACGCGTCGCAACAGTGTCATCATAAATCCCCCTGTCATTTCAGCAGTCCAAAGCGCCGATCCCGTCGAGCGTATTCGGCGACCGCCTGGGTCAGGTGTTCTTCGCGGAAGTCAGGCCAGAGAACGTCTGAAATATACAATTCCGCGTAGGACAGTTGCCACAGCAGGAAATTGCTGATACGCATTTCACCGCTGGTGCGGATCATCAGGTCAGGATCAGGAATGTCCGGGGCATACATGTGGGCGGATAAGGTGGCCTCGTCAATGGTGTCCAAGTCCAGTGTGCCCGCCTTGACTTTCCGTGCCACCTCCCTGGCCGCTGCGGCGATTTCGGTACGCCCCCCGTAACTCAGGGCCAGCACGAGGGTGGCCTCGCGGTAATGCTCGGTTGCCTGGATGACACGGTTCAGTTCACTCTGGACCGATTGGGGCAGGTCGCTGAGTCGTCCAATCGCCCGGAGGCGGATCTTGTTCTCGTGGAACTCGCGCTCTTCGTTGCGCAGGAACTTCTTGAGCAGGGCCATAAGGGCTTCGATTTCCGCCTTGGGGCGATTCCAGTTTTCCACGCTGAACGCGTAAACAGTCAGGTATTTGATTCCCAGCTTCTGACAGGTTTTGATGGCCACCCGGACAGATTCGGCGCCTTGTTCGTGCCCCTTCGCCCGAGGGAGATGTCGCTGCTCGGCCCAGCGCCCGTTGCCGTCCATGATGACCGCCACATGCGCCGGGATTTTTCCGACGGACTCCGTGGATGCGGCGGGGAGGGGAGGCGGGGTGGCGTTGGGCATGGGCATTACACCGCAATTCTAAACGTGCTTTCACGTTGCGGGCTTACCGACAGCACGCCCAGGGGGACTCCGGTGATGTCGCACAGGGCCTGAATATACTCCTTCGCTTTGGCGGGAAGATCCTCAAATCGCTTGATTTCACTGGTGGGGGTCTTCCATCCCGGGAAGTCCTTATAGACCGGTTTGCACCGCTCCAGGAGTGAAATACTGGCGGGCACGGTCTCGTAACGCTTCCCGTCGCATTCATAAGCAACACAAACGCGGATAACGTCCAGGTCATCCAGGACATCGAGTTTGGTGATGGCCCAGAAGTCAATCCCGTTCACCCTGGCGGAATAGCGTCCGACGACGGCATCGAACCAGCCGCAGCGGCGGGGTCGCCCGGTGGTGGCGCCAAACTCGCGCCCGCGTTTTCGGAGCAACTCACCCGTGGCGTCGAGCAACTCTGTGGGGAAGGGACCTTCTCCCACTCGTGTGGTGTAGGCCTTGATAACGCCTAGAACCCGTTCAATGGCGCGGGGAGGAATCCCGGTTCCGACGCACGCTCCGCCACTGGTGGGGTTGGAGGAAGTCACATAAGGGTAGGTTCCGAAATCGATGTCAAGCATCGTGCCCTGGGCGCCCTCAAACAGGAATTTCTTTCCGGAGGCGTGGGCTTCTCCCAGAAGTTTCACGGTATCGGTGATATAGGGCGCCAGAAATTCGGCGGCGGCCCGGACTTCTGAGCATACCGTTGCCGCATCCAGCGGCGCGGCGCCAAGCAGGGTGAGTTGCGCATTCTTGGCCGCCAGACGTTCGCTGATGCGTGCGTCAAGAGTCGTGTCCAGCAGGTCGCCCATCCGGAGTCCACTGCGGGCGGCCTTGTCCTCGTAGGCGGGGCCGATACCGCGCTGGGTGGTACCGATTTTCGAGCCGACCGCCAGTTTGTTTTCACGCGCGGCGTCCAACGCCTTGTGGTAGGGAATCACGACATGGGCGCGATCGCTGACATGGAGGCGTCCGTCCGTCTTGATTCCTCGTTCGTTCAATTCCTTGATTTCCTTGACCAGTCCGACGGGGTCAATCACCAAGCCATTGCCGATGACGCAAATCTTGTCGGGATAGAGGATCCCTGAAGGCACCAGGTGGAGGACATAGCGTTCGGCGCCGATTTCAATCGTATGGCCGGCATTGCTTCCCCCCTGATACCGAACGACGATGTCGGCATCCTGGCTCAGGAAGTCCACCACTTTCCCTTTTCCCTCGTCGCCCCACTGGGCGCCAATCAATAATGTATTCGGCATCCGTATATCCTTTCGATTCTTCTCAAA
>JBAWZH010000251.1:0-3367 GCA_037143135.1 bacterium | reverse complement strand
CAGCATCGCGTTCGACTCCTTAAAACCACCGACGGGTGGAAACTCGACCAGTGGACTCCAGGAATCGACTGATGATGGAGTATGTCAGGGACGCATTACGGCGTCTCGACTTCCAGTTTCAGGAATACCTGCGGATAATCCAGCCTGTTGGTATAGTTGAGGAGGCTTCCGGTGCCGTCCAGTCGGCTCACCCGCGTCCACGGCATCGTACTCCGCAGATCCCGGGTCATCATGACGCTATATTGACGCCCTGCAACGGACGCCCACGAAAATACCGGCTTCGCGCCGTCCCCGCCGTCAGCGTGAGCCACCACGAATCGACTAACGGCGTTTGTTGGGTCCGTACCCGCGCGCCACTCGTCACCATCGGAACAGCCATCGCTATCGCTATCGGCCGTGGCAGAGTGATTGGTGGAGGCCGAGCCGAAATAGGCCTCCTCCCACCAATCCGGGAGACCGTTGCCGTTTAGATCCTCGTGAAAGACAACCGAAAACCGGAACGTGTTGTTGCTCTCATCCGATTCGACGATGTGTCCGAGTGGATCGACAACCACATCGACTACCGCCGTACCGCCCGAAAAATCCTGATCCGGCCATACGGGACGTGAGACCTGGGCCGAACCGCCCGCCGGCAGAATCCCGATCGCCTGGATTCCGAGATCCACACCGTTGGCCGTAAAACGCAACTGGACATTTGTCACCGCGAGCGAACCATTATTTGTGACTGTGGCCACAAAATCAGCCATATTATCTGACAATGTCACACACCGCGCGTCAACGATCTGCAAGTCCGGCTGAAAGAGGGGCATTGACGCCTGGTTGTTGTCCTCGTCCCGCTCGGCGAGGCGATTATCCGGATCGATCTTGGCCAAGAGGTTAACCGGAACGGCATCCACCGGAACAACCCAGACCAGCGATGCCACCGCCCCCGTCGCCCCGCCCGGTAGCAGGGAGGGCAGGAGTTCAGCCGTTCCCAGCAGATCATTGGTCGTCCCGCGGTAAAACGCAACCGACGCATTGGTCACGGGCCAGTCACCCGTATTGCATACCGCACACCGTACGGTGACGGTGTCACCCGGTCGGGGAAACGGAGGATCCAGCGTCAGTCCACCGGCGGGCACGGACACATCGTAACCCAATGGGCAACTCAGCGCGCACAGGGAAACAGTCAAGGAGAGCGGATCGGTTTTCAGGTAACTCAGCGACAGCACGCCATTTGTATCCACCACGCCGGTAAAGTCGCGTTCACGATACGCGTCCTTTGTGAGCCGCAAATCCTCACTCCATGAACCGGTGGCTACGTCCCATGTGCGACAGAAAAGGTCGTCGCCGAGCGTATCACAGTCACGCCATACCAACACCACCCGGCCGAGTGGCGCAGGTATCACGGAAAAGTCCAGGAACCCGGCATGACCGCTTTCGGGCCGGGCAATGGTGGTTGGCCCATTCAAACCGGAACGCATCACGAGATTGGAACCCGAACGCCACACGAAGAGCGGCGTATCCGGGCTTGTATACAACACCCGCGGACTGACGTTACCGACCCCATTGGATGTCAGGGCCACCGCGCCAGACCAGGTTGCGCCATTCCACGACAGGCACGCCAGTTCCTGATTCGTCAAGGCGCCGAACGTATCATTCGCCGCCTGAACATAGGCCAACGTGGCGTGCTGACCGTCAAACGCCAACGCGGGGGCCATCGTATTGGTCAGCGCCTGTGGCAGGGTCATCACGCGCTCGAAAACACGGTTGGTCGGATTCCACCAGGCCGCGTGCGCCACATCGGGAGCGGCGCTGTCGCCGATCAGCAGATTGTTGGTATTACTGAACCATACCAGCATCACCTGCCCGTCCGGGGCGGCCGCGAGCAATGGCTTGTGTTCCAGCCAGGTATTGTCGGTGACCGGCTGGGGTGGCGTCCACGTATTGGCAACCGGGTCAAAGACCGCCGAGACGAGGTCTATCTGGGACGCCATATCCTCCAGATTTGTCGAGGCGAAGGCCGTGTCGCGCACACGCTGCCACACGCATACGACCTGGCCGGTTACGTCTATTGTCACCGCCGGGCCGAACTCGGCGCGCGTGTCATTGGTGACGGTCACGGGGGATCCATAACCTGATCCAGCCGCTGGAATCACGGTGATATCGGTTGCCTGAAGGGTCGGCCGTTCCGGATTGAACGAGGTGTAAACGATGACACGGGACAGGTCCCGTCCTCCCATTACGGGTTCGGCGAGCGGATACACGTTGTTGACGAGTGTGCCCTCAACCGCACCGGCATGCGCCGCCGCAGTTCGCATGCCGGATAGTGCCGCCACGAAACGGTTATAGGGACCGCGAGTCAGGAAATCCCGGCTGACCGGGCGGAAGGTGGGCGGTTCTAAAACGGACGGGGCCTCCAGCGCCGAGAAGGCCGCCTGTCCGCTGATTTCTGTCCATTCATGCGTAAAGACATGGTCAATGGCAAACGTCTTCTCATAGACCCATACCGTGAAGACCATCTTGCCATAGAGTTTGGCATCAACCTTGGTGAGATAATGTCCGCCGGGACCGGGCGGAACCTGCCAGTAATTGATCACCTCGCCGCCCCCAAACACCTCCGCCTTTACCTCGGGAACCTGGGCTGTCAACCCCAGGCCCAGACCGCATTTAACCGAACCGTTGGCCTTGTTGAAGGCCAATCCCCACTTGTCACTGATCACAGGGAAGGTCAGGTCGAGCCCGGCATAAATACGTCCCTCGATCACCGCCACCTGATTGAACCAGCGCAATGGGCGTCCCACCAGGGGCAACTGAAGTGCGCCCTCAAATGCCGGGCACAGATTGATCGGACCGACCTGTTTCTTGATCGTCCCTTCACCGCTGAGCAGCGCATCGGCGCCCTTCCAGGCAATTCCGAAATTCGGTTCAAACTGGACGTTACCCTTACCCCCGATTTTCACTTTGATTTCAGAGCCACCCGCTTCGAATCCGGTCTGACCTCCCGCCGCCACACTGCCCGCCCCGGTCGTGTCCACCTGCGTATCGATGAAGAACTGGGTGCGGGGAATCCCGAAGTTACGGCCTCCTACCAGGGGGAACAATGACCAGACCGTCCACAGCGCGGATCCCATATTCGGCTCGTTGACCTGTAATTCAACAGGTGACGGCGGCCATGTGGCGCTCAACTGGTAGGTAAACACATTATTGGTCTGCTTTGAGATGAAGGCGCCAAGCGACGATGACCAACCGGGCACCTGGCAGACAATCGGATGCAGGACCAGGGGGTCGGATACAAGATTGTCTTCACTGACAGCCACAAATTTCAGGGTATTGCCCGTCGGACTCCGCGTTGGCTGGAAAGCGCCACCCATGTCCATCGGCACCG
>JBAWZH010000250.1:0-3396 GCA_037143135.1 bacterium | reverse complement strand
CATCCTTGGTGAGCATCTCATGCGCCTGTTTGAGTTGGGACATGATCTTTATTTTCTGCGGGCATTTCGGCTCGCATTGCCCGCATTCAGTGCAACTTTCCGCGCCCTTGTTCTTGCTCCAGTGTGTGCCTTCAGTGAGCGGCTTGTATTCTGAATGCGCGACCTGTTTCATTCCGTACACCCGTTCATAGTTTGCCAGTTGGAAGACGCGCGAAATGTCCACTTTGTTGGGACAGGGCATGCAGTAGCCGCAGCCGGTACAGTAGAGATCCGCGAATTTGCGATTCTCATTCATGGCCTGCGTAATCGTCTGCGCTTCCCCCGTCGACAGGTATGTTTCGTTGGATGCCACAGCGACATTTTCTTCGACCTGCTGCATGGCGCCCATTCCCGACAGGGCCATCGATACATTCCGGTTTGCCAGCACAAAACGGAGCGCTATCTCGGGTGTGGAAACGGGTTTCCTCGCGTCCAGCATTTTGCTGAGCGAGTCCGCAGGCCATCCGAGCCTGCCTCCTCCGACGGGGCCCATTATAGCCACGCCAAGCCCTTTTGAGGCCGCGTAGGCAATGGCTTCCTCATTTGCCCGATCCAGCAGATTGTACTGGCAAAGCACAGTCTCGAAATAGCCGGTGTCGATCAGGCGTTTCATGTCTTCAGGTTTGGAATGGAAACTGAACGACAGGTGTTTTACGCGGCCCTCTTCTTTGAGTTTCAGGAACGCCTCGAGGGGACCTCCCTTGCGGGCCATCTTGGTCTCGAATTGTTCCCAGGAGAGTCCCCATAGGTGGTAGAAGTCAATGTAGTCCAAATCCATCAATTTCAGCGAGGCTTCAAATTTCTCCCTCAGATCGGCGGCCGTCGGGTGTTCCTGGGCGTACTTTGTGGAGAGATACAGTCTTGACCTGTCAAAACCCTTGATCGCTTCACCGATGAATCGCTCGCTGTCCTGGTTGCAATACCATTTTCCTGTGTCCAGGTAGTTCACGCCCAGTTCGATTGCGCGATGGATGAGTGGAAGAGACTGGTTCCTGTCGATACGACCTTCGGTCATCGGAAGCCGCATTGCGCCGAACGCGAGCGCTGAGACTTTTACACCTGTATTGCCGTAATTTCTGTATTGCATTGATGTTTCTCCGTGTGCTTATTCAGCCGACATGTCCTGTATGACCTTCCGCCCCGCGACAAACCGGAATCAGGAGTCAATGCGGTGTTTATGTCTTGTAACCCTGTTCGACCTTTACCGCCACATCGCGATAACCGATGTCCTGCTGGTAAATCTGCTTGAAGAATTCGAGGGCCTCGGATTTCTTTCCCGTCAGTTCGTGGAGAAACCCCAATTCATAGACGATGCTTTTCTTCATTTCATCCATGACGGGAAGTTCAGCGTCGGCTCGCTGGAGTTGATCAATGGCCATGTCGTACTGTTGCTTCGCCTTGAAGCACATCCCGATGTAATACAGGGATTGAACCCGTCGTTGCGCGTTTCGCTGGGAAGCCTGGAATTGCTGGATGGCCTCATTGATCTGGTTGCGCTGGAACAGCAGAACCCCGAAATCAAACTTGAACTGAAGATCGTTCGGGTAGCGGGCCACCCGGTCCTGCAGGTCGCTGAAAAGGAAGAGATCCCGGTCCTTCTGTTTGGATTCGGCGGCGGCGGTCATTTTCTTTTCCGTAAGCGTCTTGATCTCGTCGTCAAAGGCCTGCAGGCGGATGGCGCTGATGGACAGGTCAATCTGGGGATCGCGCCCACCCGAGAGTGTCTGGGCTTCCTGCATCGTTGTGATCGCTTCCGCATACAACTTGCTGCTGGCATACAAGTTTGCCAGGGCGCGGCGGTAGTTGATATTTTCAGGCTCACGCTGGATGCGGATCCTGTTTTCCTCAATCAGCACCTGAATATCATTCTTGTCCACCACGGCCTTGGATTCACGCGCCAAAACATCGGATTCCTTCCGGTCCCGGATCAGGTCGGTGAATTTGGTTCCCTTGGTTCCAACCTTCTCCCAGCCGTCCTTGGACATACTGTCGATGGCCATGGCATCCTTCAGTAACTTCAAGGTCGCCGTATCGTTGGGTTTCAATTCGCACAGTGTTTCAAAACACTGGCGCCCCAGGCGGGGCTGGTCGGTTTTCATGTAAAGCCGACCCAGGCGCTCCAGCAGGGTCGCGTCGTGGGGGTACTGTTCCAGGGCGAGGATGAGCGTCTGGATGGCGATCTCCGGTTCATTGGCGGCCTCCGCCGCCTTGTCCAGCAGTTTGATGTGATTCAGGTTGAGAGGATCTTTACGGAGCAGTTTTTCAATGGCCTGAATGGCCTGCCAGGGTTTTGAGTTGAGCATGGACTGCGCCTTGACCCTCGAGGACAGCCCGGAGAGGGAGGACATCAGGTGGGCCATTTGTCCGCCGCCCCTGTTTTTGAACTGCTTGATTTCAGAGATCCGGAGGAACTTTCGAGCCTGGTGCAGGTTCGGCTCCAGTTCGATACAGGCGGTGAACATATCAATCGCATAGTCCAAATTACCCCGCTCCATGGCCACAAAGCCACGATTGAAAAGATCCCGGGTCTTTTGCGGCGCCTGTCCAAGAGTTACTTCTGCCATGGCTTATGCCCCTTGCGTCCACGAACACGATTCACTGTATGCTCGCTTGACATACTCTCCTTGCCTATATCAAAGTGCACGCCTCACGGCTATATAAAATCAGCAGGGATGCGATCTCAGACATTCATGAGGACGAAAACAAGGACAGTGGGTTGGGTGGTGGCGATGGCATTCCTGCTGTCTTTCATGGCGCTTCCGGCGGAGGCCATTCTCTTTCGGGGGCTGGGATTGAATGAGGTCATGGCGTCCTACGGGTTCGGGTCGCCCGCCGAGTACGGGAAAAGCGCGGTCTATCGGAGCCGTTCGGCCACGGTCATCTTTGAGGCCGGCAGTCGTCGCGTGGTGGTGAATGGCCTGTCGGTCTATCTCAATCAAAGCGTGCTGAAGGGATCCGGAAACTGGGTGATCAGCCCTGTGGATGCCGTGGATACCATCGGGGCGATGCTCCTGCCTTCCCGCGCCCTGCGAAAGGCGTCAGCCGCGGTTATTGTTCTCGATCCTGGGCATGGAGGGACTGACCCGGGCGCCAGTAACGGGTCGGGCCGCGAGGAGAAACGGTTCACCTTGGATATTGCCAAACGGGTTCGTGTCCGACTGCGCCAGAACCAGATGAACGTCATGATGACGCGGGATCGCGACGTCGCGATGACGCTGGATGAGCGATGCTGGCGCGGTGACCGGTATGGCGGTGACGTGTTCGTGAGTATTCATCTGAATTCTTCCCGGGATCGGGCGATCTCGGGAATTGAGACCTACATCATGCCCGCGCCGGGATACCCGACCACGGCGGAAA
>JBAWZH010000249.1:0-3420 GCA_037143135.1 bacterium | reverse complement strand
GCAGTCACATCCTCAGGCGCCATGACCGGCACACTGGTTGACACCGTAGGGGTGAAGTTGCCATTTACCCACCAGTCCGAGCCCGAACAGTTCTCCGGCCTGCCGTCAGCCCGCATGGGCCGATAGACGTTGGCGACGACCTTGAGATGCTCACGCGCCGGCAAGGTATAGCCAATCGAGATGGAATCCCCCAGCAATAGGACGTTGGGTAGTTTCGGGTCCGGCGTGAAGCGGTAAGCCGCTGCGACGGCCGTCTCCTCCGCAGAACCCTTGTACACTGGCGCGTCGGTTTTGGCTGCCTGCGCCATTCCCTGGGGCACCATCAGGCCCAAACAAAGCGTCACCAGGGCCACTGCGACAAATATTTTCTTCGGAAGTATTTTATTCATTTCTGCCCATTTTCTCTTTGGAAGTTTGATCCGACACGGGATCGAGGAAGACGCCGCTGATTTCCGATGTGCCGCCTCCATCAAGAACAAAAGTTGCTTTGCCACGTATCTGGAACCGCAGATATTTCCCTTCCCGAGAATCTTGTACCGCCAGCTCGATTCCGGCTTCCGGGACGCTGAGTCGCTGGGTTTGGCGCCGGTTATGCCAATCCAGGAAGTAGAGCGATACTTCGCGTGGCTGATCCCCGACATCAATGGTGAACTGCATTGGGCCATATCGGTTCCATTTGGATGCCAAGCGCGAATATCCCGCATTCCCGTCGTTCAGGAAATATTGCAGCGCCCGTTTGTCGGGAACGTCCTTCTTCCAGGTCCAAGGGTTGTTGTCGTGCCAGACCAATTGCGTGCCCCCCGGCATTTTTGTTTCAGCGGCGGGAATGGAATATCCCTCCTTGCCATACTTGCCCATCCAGTCGCCCTGGGTGGTCGTGTCCTCGCCCAAAAAGCGCACTTCGACTTTTGGCGGGTTGGCGGAGAGCCGGAATGCGATCCGGTCTTCCCGGAATACAGTCTTCTTCTCTTTACACGATTCCAAAACCAGATAAAGCAAGCGTTCCGGTTTTGACCCGAGCTCCGGCGCTTTGAATCTGAGCTTCTCCGTGACATGGAAGCCGGGCTCGATCGTCAACTCCTTGCTGCCATGGGCGACCTCCTGACCGGTGGGCGAGTCCAGATGCGCACTCCAGCGCAAAGTGACCTGGTTGCCGAAGTGGACATCGTTGAAAACTTCGAGCGTGCGCGAGATCTCCGCACCAGGTTTGATCGTCGGGGTTGCCCCGGGCCACTTTTCCATCCCGGTGGCGATCCGCTCCAGATCACGATCGAGGATCAGGCACGGGGCGAGCGACTTCTGGATGTGGTTGGACACCGGCGAATTCCAGCCATCAACGCCGTCCTTGCGATCAGCATGGTTGTTGCGCCAGGCATGCGTGGCATGGTTGTGGCCTTCGAGGAAGTTCGGCCAGTAGTTGAGCCAACTCCAACCCGAGAAGTAGCAGACATCATTGAGCCGCATATCCCGGCCCTGATTGATGTAATCCTCCATTCCATTGGTGCTCCAAGCATACTCGCCCATGGCGAATATCTGGCGTGCAGGCCGCGGCCAGGTGGAATAATGTGCCGTTGTATAAGCATGCCCATTGGCCGTCTCGATCCGGGTCGAAACATCGTGCGAATTGGATTCGTAAACCAATGGCCGGGTGGGATCGTGGGGGACGGCATAATCGATGAACTCAGGCGGGGCGCCGAATTCGTTGCTCAGCGAGTAACGGGCCACTGAAGGATGGTTGCGGCAGGCGACGACCATCTCTGCAATGTGGGTGGCATAACAGGGTTCCTTCGGGTTCCGGCTTTGCCCCGGATAGCCGCCGCGATGGGCGGTCTCGGGAATTAAAATGAAACCGACTTCATCTGCTGCCTCCATCATATACTCGGTTGGCGGTTCCTGGTGGGTGCGGTTGGCGCGGATCCCCAGGCGCATATGCCGCTTCCATGTTTCCGGACAACCGGTATTGGGAGCGGTTGGCGGTCTGAAGGCAGGCGACTCTGTGTAGCCGTCGTAGATCCCGCACTGACTGATGGCCGTGGCATCGCTTGGCAGGTTCACACGCACCCCGTTGATTGTGTAGTAATAGGGCCCCTCGGCGTGCTCCACGAAGCCAAAGCGCTGGGTGCGACTCTCAACCGTCTTGACCGATTCCTGGAGCGACAAGTTCAGCAGGTGCAGCTTCGCCACGTAATCCTCGCGAAACGGAATGTTGGGCCACCAGTAGCTCTTGGGCCCCAGTTTCCATGCAATCGGGCCGATGCTGGTCTTGAGTGTCTGGCCCGCAGCCACAGTGAGCTCGGTATCGGAGATCTGCGGATACGCCCAGTCATCCTTGTTCCAGGAGGCCAGCGCTGATTTTAACGTCACCGTGCGCGCCGTACTGCCGCGGTTCTCGATCCATATATCATAGCTGAGCGAATCGCCGCTCACGGAAGGACGCACGAACAGATCCTTAATGTAAAGGGCTGGCAGAACCTGCAGCTTCACAAACCGGCCGATCCCATATCCCAGAGAAGAGAGTCCACCGAAAAAGACATATCCCGTCGGGACAGTGATTTTGCCTCTTTCCTTTTCCAACCCCTGCTTCACTGTCATCTTGCCTTGGTTCACCAGTTCCCGGTTCGGCGATTCATTGTAGTGGTTGAGAGTATAAGCCTTGACGTCAAGGCGATAGCTTTTATGCGCCTCCACGCGCCCGGTCAAATCGACTTCAAAGGAGGTAAATGGTCCCTTGTGGCTGCCAATCACCTCGCCATCCAGGGAAACTTCCGCCCCGTAGTTGACGCAGCCAAAGACCAACTTGGTTACCTGGCCTTTTGCTTCCGCTGGGATCTCGATCATGCGGCTGTAAACCACGTGATCCCGCACATCCGTATTTTCCGAGATCCGCGGGGTTTGCTGGTCCGAGTTCCAGCCGCCAAAGGGCACCTTGATTGGACGGGTCTCCGGTTTGCCATCGATTGAGAGAGTCCAAGCCGTCTCAGAACTGAGATCGACTTCCTTGAGCGGCTGGGCCCTGGCCCCGGCAACGAGAGCCAGGGAAGCGGAGAGGATGAGGCAAAGTAATGTCGCGGTGGGCTTACCCTTCGTGGGGCAGAAGCCTGTTTGATGTAGGTTCATGGGAGTTCCTTTTGTAGTAGTTCGGGTTTTTATTGGGAAGATTGTTTCGACGCTGGGTCAACGAAGACGCCGCTGATTTCCGAGGTGCCGCCCCCGTCGAGAACAAAGGTAGCTTTGCCCCGGATCTGGAAGCGCAGATATTTCCCTTCGCGGGAATCTTTTACCGTCTGCTCGATTCCGGCCTCCGGGACGCTGAGGCGCTGGGTTTGACGCCGGCCGCATATACTTTCCTTCACGGAAATTCGTTGCCGTTTACTCAATGTCGGCAGCATTATAGATTTCAAACTCACGGATGGACGGTGT
>JBAWZH010000248.1:0-3424 GCA_037143135.1 bacterium | reverse complement strand
CGTTCCAGTCCGCCTTGGTACTGCCAACCGGCCGCCAGCCAGTCGTACTTGCAGACGTACTCGTTTTCCAACAGTAGCCGGTCCTCCAGTACGTCGAGGTATCCTTGGACACGCACGTCGTCAGGCGCGAGAAGACCCGCTGGGCTGATCAACGCGGCCGCCGACTGAACGGTCTCCCAGTACATGGGACCGACATGCTTACCCGAGCCATCCCGCATCCAACCCCACGCGCCGGTGCTCAGGCCGCGAACGTAACAGGCGAACGGAATGACAGACCGATAGGTGCCGTCGCGGATGGGCACGACAGGCGAAAGCGCAATGGTCCGCTCCACCGCCGCCAACAGATCCTTGCGGTAGGATTCCGCTTCGGTCTGCAATCGTTTGCCCTCGACCGGATCAATGGTCATCAGTGCGTCGGCGAAATTGCGGACGCCCACCCAGTAGTACGCCTCGCACTCGTAGAAGTTCATCCAAAGTCCGCCACTGTCGGGCGTCACCTGCTGCGCCGGTTGCAGTCCTTTGTTCCACAGGCGTTCGCCGCCCGGAACCGCGTTGCGCAGAATCTGCCGTTGCCGCAACATCCATTCGACGTTCGCCTTGATCCGCGGCGCGTGCGTCTTGAACCATTCTTTGTCGCCGGTCAGGCGATAGTGCTCGACCAATGCCCAACCGATCGAACCAGGCCCGAAGGCGTGGACACCGTCCATGTGACCGCCGACGCCCGGAGGCCCTTCGGCGTGTGTCAGGCATCCGTGTCCTTCTGAAAATAAACCGTTGGGGCGGTCAGGAAGCGCCCAGCCGTGTTGTTTGTCGGGGGCATGTCCACGGTTTGGTGCCTGCTTGTCCTTCTCCACCAAGGGTTGCAGCGGCAGCGAAACCCACTGGTCGAATCCGTCCTCCGCGGCCTTGTGATCGCCAATCAGATTTAGCGCCGCCAGGATCATGTAGGTCTCGGCGGCAAGGATGCCGTACGGATGGTCGTTGAACCAGAGACGCCCGTTCTGCGGGTTTTTCCCGCAGTGGCGGATTAGGTGCCACCGGCCGAGATTCCACTGGGCGGTGAGGCGTTCGCACGGCACCTGCACCTGCATCGCCGGTTCCATCCCGGCGGGCGGCGCGGGATGAGGAGGCAGGTTGGCCCCGCGCATGACCGTGACTGCTTCCTGCCAAGTCCGTTCCGGATGCGTGCGGAGGCGCTGGCGGGTCGTGCTGAGTTTGCGCACCTGCAACTCCTTCACAAACTCGGACGCCGATGCTGCCTTCGACGCCATCTCGAACGGCGGCGTGTGCGACGATCCCGCAACAGGCGCCGGCAACGCCGATGTCCGTCGCACAAAGAATCCGTATTCCGGCGCGAGGATCGGTCCGTTCTCCAGATCCGCCGCCAGGAACGAGAAGTTGCCCGACTTGGTCCAGACAGTGACGATGGTGCGGGCCACGTCTTCCCGTTGACTGGTGAAAGGCATGGTCTTGCGCCATTTCGAAATGCCCATGTACGCCAGACTTGCTTTCACGCCCCGGCGTGGATCCCCTTTTACAGATGATTTCCAGGAATTGACCCCTGCCGTTGTCGTAACGGTATCCCCTTGGAGTGGCGCCAGTCCGGCCACCACACCGTCGTAAGTTTCAATCCGACCGCTGTAATCCTTTGCGGAAGTGGCCTCATCAAAGCCCCACTCGATTTCGACGTCCATCTTCTTCCACGTGTCCGCCACCAGGACACGCACATCCGGCACGGCGTAGTCGGAGGCGCCCACGCTGCCGACACTGACCACGATCCCGCAGGTTGGATGCGGCAGATTGTAAGCATAGACAGTCCCATCCGCGTTCACCACCGGTTGCACGGCCTTCTTGACGGCTTTCAGGTTGTTCCACCAGGAACTGGCGTTCCCCTGGTTATCCAGGGTTGAGATCGCCAGGTCGTTGGCGGCCGGTTTGCGTTTCTCGCCGGCACGCCACACCAGTTCCAGTTTCTGGACGGGACGAATCTCCTCCCACAGCAGACCACACAGGACCTGCTTGATCGCCGGTGCATTTGTATCCAACGGTTTGTTGAGCGGCATGCCGGCGAAATGCATGAGCGCCAACCAACTTTCGGGCGGATTTGCATCCGGCTTGCGGTCGGCGCGGTAGAGGTAGGCGCTGGCAGCGATGTCAGCCGGTTGACCGACCTGACCGGCAATGTCCTGCCCCATCGCCGAGGTCGCCAAAAGCGATGCCGTGGTTTTCGCCAGAATGCATAAACCGTTGGACCCGCTCCTTTTCTTCATCTACTGTTTCTTTCCAAAGACGTTTTCGACCATGCAGAATCCTCTGGCTTAACGAGTCGACTCAATGATTCCGCAGGTAGTTCAGTGCACTTGTCCAGCACCGTATCAGACTGTTCCGCAGTGCGCCATAGAGTATTCTTCCGAAATCATGTAGTTTCCTACTGACTTCGTCACGGCCTCGGGGTTATGATTCGCCGGATGGATCTCGAACTGCAACAATTCTGGAACCTGGCGACTGCGACGGTCACCTGCATGTATCAGGACGGCGCTGTCACGCCGATCCGGCCCGGCCATCATATTGATTGGCGCCGTCTGCCCACGCTGGCGGCGTCGTATATCGAAGGATACGACGTTCGGATGGAACTGGAGACTGACCAACCGGTGCAGATCGAAAGCGGGGAAGTCATCTGTGTTCGCCCGTGGGTGCGTCACCGTCTCAGCACGTGCAACATCCGCCGCGGCGTCAGCCGCTGGTCGCACACGGACTTCACGATCTTCGGTGGCGTGGACGTGTTTGCGTTTTTCGACACTCCCTGGGTGATTCGCGGCGAACGCGCGCGCCGGATCGGCGCGATCAACGCGGAGTTGGCGACGGTCGCCAAGACAACTCCGGCGTCGTGGGCGCAACTACTGCGCCGTGACGCCTTGGGTTTGGAATTGCTGGCCCTGGTTGTGGAATGTTCCACGCCCCGGCCGCAGTCCCTGCGGGCGGCGAACGACCTCCACCGCCTCGCCCCCGCGCTGGAGTACATGTCAACCCACATCGCCGAACCGCTCTACCATGCGCAACTCGCTGCGTTCTGCGGAATGTCCGCATCCCGGTTCCATGCGGTGTTCAAAGAAGTCATGGGGATGGCGCCCGGCCGGTATTTGCAGGACACGCGATTGCGGAAGGCGCAGTCACTGCTTTTCGCCGGGCAACCTTCGGTCAAGAGCGTAGCCGCGCAAGTCGGCTACCCTGACGAATTCCATTTCAGCCGCCTGTTTCACAAGCGATTCGGCCGCTCGCCATCCAAATACCGTCAATCGTCAACCGACTTTAACATGTAAAAAGATCCATTTCTAAAGAACAAGGTGACAGACTAATAAGAACCATACACTGGTCGGACATCCTGATTCGTTTCTGCGAGCGCATTCCGGACGCTTTCGTGGTT
>JBAWZH010000247.1:0-3426 GCA_037143135.1 bacterium | reverse complement strand
CCCAGAATCAGCGCAACAGGACTCTTTCCTATGAATTCCCGGCCGATGATGAAGGCCTGTGCCAATCCTTCAGGCTTGGGTTGCTCTTTATAACTGAGCGTGATGCCGAGTTGAGATCCATCCCCTAATAGTTCTTTGAAAAGTGGCAGGTCATGCGGAGTACTGATGATCAGGATCTCGCGTATACCGGCGAGCATCAGAACCGACAACGGGTAATAGATCATCGGCTTGTCGTAAATCGGAAGCAATTGCTTGCTCACCGCCTTGGTCAAAGGGAACAGCCGCGTCCCCGATCCCCCCGCCAATATGATTCCCTTCATAATTACTCTTCCCCTGTATTAGCCGCCGTGTCGGCGGCATCATTCATTCCGCGCCACATCCCCCATTCTCGAAAAATCAGCCCTCATGTCGAGCGATTACTCTTCACCCTTCACTCTCTACCCTTCACTCTTCACATCTTCACCCCGCCCGGAACATCTGGCCAAGGCGTTTACCCATGAGGGCGGAGGCCAGCAGGATGCCTGCCCCCAAAAGCGCCATGGCCCACACGCCGAGGGCAGAGGCCACGTTCAAACCATTCTCGAGGCTCTCCAGCAAGGCATAGATGGCTTTGGTGATCGGATAAAAGTTTTCCGACTGGGCCAGAATCAAACTGTCGGATACCTCAAGCATGGAGAAGGAGAAGCACAGAATTCCCCCGGCAAGAAGGTTGGCCATGATCAACGGTAACGTCACCCGCCACACGACTCGGAACGGGGTCGCCCCCAGGTTGGCCGCCGCCTCCTCATAGGTCGAGCTGACCTGCTCCAGCCCGGCATGGGCGGCACGAACCATATAGGGAAGCCGGCGGATGGCATAACTCACCGACAGCAGAATCATCGGATTGAACCGGGGATCGAGCAGGGTATTCGGGAAACTCCCGGAAAAGCACCCCATATATCCAAAGGCGATCACCAATCCCGGCACCGCCAGCGGTAGCATGGCCAACGCATCCAGCCAGTCCCCGCCCCAGATCCGCTTTCTCACGCAAAGCCAGGCAATCCCGAACCCGATCACCACATCCAGCACGGTGGCACACAGTGACAACGAAAGACTGTTCACCAGCGCGGTGCGGGTGAGTTCGGAATTCAAGGCACGCCCGAAAAACTCAAGCGTAAAACCCTGAGGTAATACCGTCAGAAACCAGCGGTGGCTGACCGACAACAGCACGACGCTGATATGCGGAAGAATGGCGGCAAACAGGATGCCGCCCACCCCAAGCGTCGCCCACACGGTTCCCGACGTTGACAAGGGGATTTCACGCCGCCCCGAACTGAGGCGGCCCAGGGTGGCCACGGATCTCTGGCGAGTCATAATCTGCTTGCTGATCCAGAACCCCAGTACCGAGATCATCAAAACCAGCGCCACTTGGGCGTATCCCGCCGGATTCGTCCCGATCTCCGCCACGCTGTCATAGATGGCCACCGGCAAGACCCGTCGCACCCCGAACACGAGCGGGGTTCCCAATTCGGTGAATGACCAGATGAAGACGAGCACCATGCCCGCGAATAAACCCGGCATGGCCAGGGGAAGCGTCACGCGGCGGAAGACCCGCAGGGGCGATGCGCCCAGATTCATGGCCGATTCCTCCAGTGACGGATCGATATTGGCCAACGCCGCAACCAGATTCAGGAAGAGAATTGGAAACAGGTGCAGGGTTTCGAGCAGAATGATGCCCGGCAAGGGGAAGCGCCCCAGCCAGTCGACCGGCCCGTCAACGAGTCCGAGTTGCATCAGGAGTGTGCTCAGGGCGCCGACCCGGGCGAAGATCATCTTCATCCCGACGGCGCTCACAAACGGAGGCAGGATCATGGGCAGGAGCAGAAGCGCCGACCAGACGGCCTTTCCCGGAAAGGCATACCGGGCGAACAACCAGGCCAGCGGGAGGGCGACCACAACACAACTCGCCGTCACCCCGAAGGCAATGATGAAACTGGTGGTGAGGGTCTGAAGATGAACCGGATTGGTAAACAGCGCGGTGAAGTAGAGGAACGTAAATCCCTGTTTATCCCAGAACGCACGCACGAAAACATGAGCCATCGGCCACACCAGGAACACTCCCAGCGCGGCCACGATCAGCATGATCGAAATCGGCGTTCCGAATCGGAATTTCATGGCGGGCATGATAGACAGCGCCTCGAAAATGGCAATATTCTTTCATGCCCCCGCAGACCCTCCCAAATAATGCGTGATGCCGTGCGGAGGCTGTGATAGAGAGATCTCCGCGAATGAACAGAGGGAGGGAAAACCATGATCAAAGTTGCGATAGTCGGGGCGGCGGGCCGGATGGGCCAGGCGCTGGTGCGATGTTCCAAATTAATGCCGGAAATTGAACTGGTGGCGGCGGTTGACCAGGCGGCGTGCCCCTTGTGCGGGAAGGACGCCGGAGTGGTCGCGGGCCTCGGTGATATCGGCATCCGGATCACGCATGATCTTCCGGCGGCCGTGAAGGCGGCCGATGTCCTGATTGATTTCAGTTTCCATGAAAATGTTCCTGTCACCGTGAAACTGGCGGCGGAACACAGGAAAGGCGTCGTCATTGGAACCACGGGCCTGAACCCGGAGGAACGCGCGGCCGTGGATTTGGCGGCGAAGGCGATACCCATCGTCACCGCTCCCAACATGAGCCTGGGAGTGAACCTGCTGTTCGCCCTCGTCGAACAGGCGGGCAAGGCGCTGGGGATCGAGTATGACGTCGAGATCACCGAGACCCACCACCGCTACAAGAAAGATGCCCCCAGCGGCACCGCGCTGCGGCTGGGCGAAAAGATCGCCCACGGCCGAAAACAGGCGTTTCGCGACGTGGTCGTCTATGGCCGCGAAGGACTCAGCGGCGAGCGGCCCAAAGGCCAGATCGGCATCCACGCGCTCCGGGCGGCGGATATCATCGGCGATCACACCGTTCTTTTCGCCACGGACGGCGAACGCGTGGAAATCAGTCACCGCGCCACCAGCCGCGACGCCTTCGCCAAAGGCGCCCTCCATGCCGGCGCCTGGCTCAGTGGCAAAAAACCGGGACTCTACGACATGCAAGATGTTTTGGGACTGCGATAAGATGGAAATCGGACTCGGACTCGGCTCGAATCTGGATCACCGGCTCGACTATCTGCGCGGGGCGGTGACCCGGCTTGCCGAACTTCCGGGAACCCATGTTGTGGCCAAGGCGCCGATCTATGAAACCGATCCGGTTGACGCCAAACCCGAGTACGCCCATCTCGAATACCTGAATACCGTCGTCATTGTGGAGAGCACAATGGAGTTGCAGGCCTTCTCGGACGCCATCCATCAAATAGAAACCGACATGGGGCGTGTGAGAAGCGAGGATCGAAACGCGCCGCGGCCCATCGACATTGACATCCTTTACGCCGGCAAGGTGCAGCGCGCCGA
>JBAWZH010000246.1:0-3444 GCA_037143135.1 bacterium | reverse complement strand
CCCTTCCCTTCGCGCGGAAGGCGATCCTTTTTATGTTGCCATACTCTCGTCGATTAAAGTAAAATTACACATATGAAAAATGTTCTTCCTCCTGAATTGCCATTTTATAAATCGCGGAAAATTGCCATTACCGGCGGGGCATCGTTTATCGGGAGTCATTTGGCGGAACTGCTGTTGCGCTTGGGTGCGAGTGTGACCGTCATTGACGATTTCAGCAGCGGCAACAGGGAAAATCTTTCGGGAATTGCCAGTTCCATTAATATCATCGAAGGCGATTTGCGCGAGCTTGGGTTTGCAGAGATAAGCCTCCGGGGCGCGGAAGTCATATTCCATCTCGCTGCCCAGCACGGCGGCAGGGGCTACATCGAATCTCACCCCGTCGAGTGCATGAACAACATGCTTCTGGATCACATGGTTTATTCCGCTGCCGCCAAAGGAGGGGCCGGAAAAATCGTCTTCGCGAGTTCAGCTTGCACCTACCCGACAAATCTCCAAGCCACTTCGACATCTCGTCTTCTTCTCAAGGAAGGCGATGCCAATTTTGAAGAGCCCGGTAAAGCCTTCTCCGACGGAGAATACGGCTGGGCCAAATTGATGGGGGAACTTCAGTTGAGGGCATTCCACAAGCAATTCGGCATCGACGGCATAGCCTGCCGCATTTTCACAGCATACGGAGAGCGTGAAAATGAAAGTCACGCAGTTGTAGCGCTTATCGCAAAAGCGGCGGCGAAGATTGATCCTTATCCGATCTGGGGCGACGGTCTGCAAACTCGGAACTTCACCTACGTTCACGATACCGTCGAGGGGCTTGCCATCAGCGGCGCAAAACTCGCCGGGTTCGACTGCATCAATGTGGGCTCGTCTCATCACCACACCATCATGGATCTGATCGAAACCATATTTTCCCATATTGGCTGGAGGCCGGAAACCATCAAAAGGGAACTCGACAAGCCGGTTGGCGTGTTGAGCCGGGCGTCAGATAACACGAAATGCAGAGAAAAACTTGGCTGGGAACCTTCAAGATCGATTTCCTACGGGGTCGGAAAAACAGTTGACTGGTATATCTCCACGCTTTCCAAAGAGCGACTGTCGAGACTTGAGGAACTTCTTCTGGAGCGGAAATGACAAATTCACGTCCTTCTGTTGACATCGTCCTTCCGGTTCATAACGAAGCCGAGTCTATCGGCCAAACTCTGGGGGAATTCCACCGGGTTGTTGCCGTTGAGGGCGGCATCCCGATCCGGTTCGTGGTTTGCGAAGACGGATCCCGCGACAATTCGGTCGCTGTTCTTAAGGAGTTATCGCTGAAACTCCCGATTCTCTTGATTTCCGAACCAACAAGAAAGGGCTACTCGCGTGCTGTGATCGATGGTTTTCTGCGGACAGACGCTCCACTTGTCGGATTTATCGATTCGGACGGGCAATGTGAGCCAAAGGATTTTTCCAAATTCTACGAAGCCCAGTCTACAGGAGATTTCGATTTGGTTTTCGGGTATCGCAATCCCCGCCACGATCACATCGTTCGGATCCTGATGTCCGGCGCGTTTGGGCTCGTTTACCGGATGCTTTTTCGAATCCCATTGAAGGATCCCTCCTGCCCGTTCCTTCTGATCCGCAGGGAAAGTCTGCTCAAAGTATTGAAAGGCAACTTGGGAATTCTCAAGCAGGGATTCTGGTGGGAATTCTGTGCGCGGTGCATCGCCGCGCACCTGCGGATCAAGGAACTGCCAGTTGCGCACCGCGCAAGATCATCGGGCCAGACGCAGGTCTACCTCCCCTCCAAGGTACCGAAAATTGCATGGGAGCACCTGAACGGTTTGTTCCGGCTCCGGAAAGAGCTGGATTCCATGCGCGATTAAAAGCCTTCTTCGAGTGCCGAACGTCTTCTGCCAACAAAAATCTCGATCGCTCGGGGTTGTCTGGCTGCTTGTTGCCTTCGCCCTTCTCGCGCTGACAGTCACAAACGACAGCCTGTGGCTCGATGAAGGACCAACTGCCGCCTATGCAAGGCAGGGTAGTTTTTCAGGATGGGTCAGCCATCTTAAGAAAGACACATGCGGCGACTGCCAAATGCCCCTCGGAATGTTCTCTGCCTGGGCGGTCGCGCCGCTGCTTGGAACGGGGGAATATCAGCTTCGCTCGGTGAATTTCTTTTGGGGCGCACTCGCGCTTTTGCTTCTGTTCCTCGTGGGGAGGTGGGCCGGGGTCACTTGGGTTCCAGCCCTCTTTGCAATCCAGCCGTTCTTCGTCTTTTACATGAATGAAGCCCGTCCCTACATGCCTCAGATTGCAGCGGGATGCCTCCTCCTCGTGGCTGCTGTTGCTTTTGTGAGAGAGCAGGGGCGTGGGTTGGGATGGGCGACTCTCTTTGTGGTTGCGGTGAATGTTTTTTGCCTAACGACACTGATGGCTCCCTTTACCATCATGGGAGTTGTCCTCTCGATGGCAGTTCTGGCTTATCGGGAGCGCTGGAAAATCAGCTTCAAGTCCCTCGCGATTATTTTTGTCGGTTTTCTCTGCACGCTTCCGATTGGAGCATACTATGGGTGGACGATCCTCCGGGGAGCTAAGGGAGCCAAGATCTGGGACATCTCCCCCTTGAACGCCGGTTACGTGATTTACGAGCTTCTCGGCTGCACGGGTTTAGGCCCGGCCATCAACACAATCCGAGCTGTGGCAAAATCGGAGCTTTCGCTGTCTCTGGACAATGTTCTCCAACTGGCCACTTCCGCGCTTCTTCTCCTTGTCATTTTTTCAGTTTTTTCAGGAGCCATCCTTGTTTCAAGAAAACCGAAAATGTGCGGTTTGCTTCTGTATTTCCTTGCGGCGTTTTTCATCTCCGTTCTGGTGGTTTTGGTCACAGGAATTCCATTAGGAAAGGCCTTCTGGGCGCGGCACCTTTCCGGAGCATTTCCGTTTTATGTCTTCGCCCTCGCGCTTGCTCTTCAGCGGCTGTTCGAGGAAAAGAAACCGGCGGGAATAGTCGCTGCGGCACTGCTCGCAATTTTGCTTTGCATCTCCTCGCTATCTCTGCGCATGGCTCCCCGTCATGTGAAGGAGGACTATCGCGGAGCTGCTCGTGAAGCCAACGCAGCCGCTGCACGGGGGAAAAATGTTTGGTGGGTCGCGGGGACAGAAACCGGCCATTACTACGGCCTTGCTTTCGAGGGAAACTCGCCGGGCCCGTCGCCCCCCCCCCGGGTCGCAGGAAGGCAGAGCAGTTCAGCACTGCCAACAGATGCCGCCCCATTGCCGGATGTCATCTTTATTACACGCCCGGACGTTCATGATCCAGACGGTTATGTCGGCAGACTTATCGCATCCGGCACCTATCAACTTAGACGGGATAGCGGACATTTCTCTGTGTGGGAGAAGTCGGAGCAGTAGTTCAAAAAAGGGATTTCAATCCGAATTTGACATCCCGTTAGGAACTATTACGGCGGT
>JBAWZH010000245.1:0-3465 GCA_037143135.1 bacterium | reverse complement strand
ACTGCTATGCGCTTGACCGTTTCGAGCGGGATAGGCATGTTATGCCCCATGAAAACAGAACCCTGTGTCAGACCGGATTGGGATCGATACTTCATGGATATTGCCCTGGTGGTGGCCAAGCGCGGCAACTGTAGTCGGCGTCAAGTCGCCTCCGTGATTGTCAAGGATCAGCGCATTATTTCAACCGGCTATAACGGGACACCCCGGGGTGTGAAGAATTGCTGTGAGGGCGGATGCGAACGTTGCGCCGGAGACGCTCCTTCGGGCACGGCACTGGGTGAATGTATCTGCTGTCATGCCGAAGAGAATGCCATCACCCAGGCCGCTTACCATGGAATTGCGCTGCGGGGCTCAATTCTCTATTCAACGCTCAGCCCCTGCCTGACCTGCGCCAAAATGATCATTAATGCGGGAATCCAGGAAGTGGTGTTCGACAAGGAGTATGAGTTAAGCGACCAGACACGGGATCTTCTCCATCAGGGAGGAGTCCGCGTTCGAAAACTGGCGAGTTCCTGATCCCCGCCCGTTGGAGTGGCAACAAAAAAGCCGCTGTTTTCAGCGGCTTTTCTTAATCGAGATGGCGACTCCGTCTATTTACTGGTGGGATCCACCGGTTTAACGTCAACCGCAGGAGTTTTGACGGCAGCAGGCTCTGCAATAACGGGTTTGTCAATCACCGCCGTCGGTTTTTCAACACCCGACGACACAGGCGTAACAACGGCGTTTCTTTCGATTTTGTATTCAACTTTCGGTTCCTCGGTTGTCTTGACACACTCCGCCTTAGGCGCATCCACCTTGACATCGCCCTTCATTACAGCCGACTTGGGTTCGGAGGTCATGATTGGCCCCGGGGGTAACTCGTCAGACTCCAGTTTGGCGGGACTCAGATCGACTTCCTTACCCGGTGCGCCCCAGCGTCCGTAGCGCCGACGTTCGGCATTCTGATCCTTGATACTCAAGCCATTCACTTCCGCAATCCATCTCCACTGGCTTGAACTGAAGTTCAGGGTTTTTCCGAATTGATTGACCAGACTGGCGGTATCCAAGGTTTTTATCGTCTCCGCATTCTTGGCCCAGTTGGGTACGCTTGCCAGTTGAGCGGGTAACGCATTGTCATCGCCCAGAATGAACACATGCCGCGGATCGCCCGACATGAATGCTCCCTGCTGGAAGTCTTCCGGTGTAATCTGAACCCATTCCTGGCCACTCCAGATATGAATCAGCGGAGCCGCCAAAGTCGGACTGTTGTTGTAGGTAACCAGACCGACATCCTTAAGACGCGCAATCTGGAAGGCCAGATGGACGATGCGTTTCCGAGCCGGCATAACAATGATCGACTCCGGGGTGGCTGTCGCCGCCAGAACACAATCCGATGCTACCATGACCGCCAAAGCGACCAACCCCAAACCCAACCCTTTTTTCAACGTCATAATGAGAACCTCCTGAAATAGTGCTATTTCTGAATCTAGCGCGCTTGTCGTCTCAACGCAAGTGTAACTTAAACCGCCTTATTTCCCCAACACTTTCCTGAACTGCTGCGTCAACAGGGGAACGATGGTAAACAAGTCGCCCACAATGCCATAGGTGGCAACCTTGAAGATGGGCGCGTCGGCATCCTTATTGATCGCCACAATGATATCGGAGGACTGCATGCCGGCAAGATGCTGAATCTGGCCGCTGATGCCGACCGCGATGTAAATCTTGGGGCACACGGTCTTTCCGGTCTGTCCAACCTGATGCGAATACGGGATCCAGTTTGAATCCACGGCGGCACGCGAGGCGCCCACGCCCCCGCCGATCACATCCGCCAGTTCGCGAAGCAACTGAAAGTTCTCGGACGTCTGCAGGCCGCGCCCGCCAGACACGATGATGTTGGCTTCGGCGATATTCATGGTGGTTTCCACCTCTGGAACAAACTTCAGGCGGCGCGCCTTGGCCTGAAACAACACCTCGGCGAGGGTTTCGAGTGAAACTTCCCCTTTGCGGGAGGGATTGACATCGGCTTCCTTCATCACCTTGTGGCGCACGGTCGCCATTTGGGGACGCGCATGGGGCGTCTCAATGGTCGCCATGATATTGCCGCCAAAAGCCGGACGCGTCTGGAGCAGGTTCTTGGTCTTGGGGTCAATAGCCAAGGCCGTGCAGTCGGCCGTCAAACCGGCATTGACCCGGACGGCCACTCGAGAGACCAGACTGCGCCCGATGGTTGAGGCGCCGCACAGGATGACATTGGGTTTATGCCGGTTCACCAGATCGATGATGACATTGGCATACGACTCATCCTGAAAATGCTCCAGCGCGGGGTTATCCACGAGGTACACTTTGTCGGCGCCACGGGCAATCAGTTCCGCGCTCCTTGCCTCCACCTTGCTCCCTAGTAATATGGCGCAAAGTTTCATTCCCAGCGAGTCCGCCAGTTTTCGCCCTTCGCCCAGCAGTTCAAAGGTGATGGACTGGATTTCGCCGTCATGCTGCTCGGCAAATACCCAGACGTCCTTGAAATCGTCAAGATTGATAGCTTTTTTCGCCTGCTCCTTGATCCAGATGGAGTCGAATTTGCACGCCGCGACGCATGATCCGCACAGGGTGCATTTCATGAGGTCGATGATGGGTGTGGTTTTACGCTCCACCTGCGTGATGGCCCCGAAAGGGCAAACCTTGACACACGCGCCACAGAAGACACATTTTTCGGTAATTTTGATGGGATCGCTCATGATGAATTCCTTAATTAGCGGCGCCCAGAATGGCGTCCTTCAGTTTGGCTACGAGTTGGGGAACGATCTCCGAGGGCTCGCCTCGCAGCATTTCACCCCCCTGTCGTGCAGGCGGGGTGAATATCCGAACCACCTTGGTCGGCGACCCGTCCAACCCGAGGCACTTGGGGTCGCATGGCAGGTCGGCGGCTTTCCAAACCGCAATCACGGCTTTCTTGGCCGCGATCTTTCCCTTGAGTGAAGGCAGGCGCGGTTCATTGATCTCCTTCACCACCGTCAGCACGCAGGGAAGTGGCGACTGAATAACTTCATAACCGTTTTCCAGAAGACGTTCGGCGATGATGGTTTTCTCGTCGATTGACTCGATTTTCCGGACATAGGTGATCTGGGGCAAATCAAGGTGTACGGCCACACCGGGACCGACCTGGGCGGTATCGCCATCGGAGGCCTGTTTGCCGCAAAGGATGACATCGAAGTTGCCGATCTTCCGAATCGCCATGGCCAGGGTATAACTGGTGGCCCAGGTGTCACTGCCGGCAAAGGCCCGGTCAGAAACCAGAATGGCTTCATCCGCGCCCATACTGATGGCTTCACGAAGCGCGGCATCGGCTTGGGGCGGCCCCATGGTCACGACCGTGACGGTGCCCCCGGTCTTGGCCTTCAAGCGAAGCCCTTCCTCAATGGCGTACATGTCAAAAGGGTTGATAATCGAGGCAACCCCATCACGGATAAGGGTATTCGTCGCCGGATT
>JBAWZH010000244.1:0-3480 GCA_037143135.1 bacterium | reverse complement strand
TCCACGGGATCGCCCGTTTCCACGCGGCCGTCATTCCATTTCACGGAGTAAAGTTGTCCGGAGGGGCCGGAGTTGTAGATGTGGTAATGGAGGGTTGCCCGCTCGCAGACAACGCACTCTTCCTGGCGCTGGATACCTTGGCAGGCATGACTCATGGCGAGTCGCAAGTCCACGCCTTGTCGGGTGGTGGCCGCCATGAAGGCTGTGTCCAACCCCTCGATGGCATGGGCCCGGTAAAGTTCAGCCTGCACCCGTTCGATGTCACCCCACGCCCAGTGGGAGTCTGCCCCGCACCAGAACAACGCGTTGAACACCTGGTGCGCCATGGCGTTTCCGATGCAGGAATCCAATATCAGGCGCCCATCTTTTTGAAGACGTCCCGCCCAGTCGGCCCGGGTGAAGTAGGCGGCATTGCGGGGCCACAGGGCGTAGACTTCCACCCTCTTTACACGCCCGAATTCCCCGGCCGCAAGACGCTGTTTGAGCGTCTGTCGCTCGGGTTCAATGATGAAATTGAAACCCACAACCGTTTGTCGGACGGCCTTGGTCTCAACCACGATCATACGTTCGAGTTCGGCGTGGTCGAGGGTGGGTGGTTTCTCCAGGTAGACAGCCAATCCGCGTTCCACGCAAGCGCGATGCATGGGGGCATGCAACGGGATTGGCGTGGGAATGGTGACGACATCCAAATCCGAACGGCAGGCCTCGAGCATGGCCAGGTAGTCCGGGAAGACGCGAACTCCGCGTTGGGCGAATCGTAACGTCTGCTGCCGTTCAGAAAACGCTTCCATCTTCGGATCGCAAGCGCAGACCAGGCGGAACTCTCCGGATTCTTCCAGACGGGCAATCACATCGTGATGAACGCCCGCAAAGCCACCCATGCCGATAATTCCAATGCGTAAAGGTTTCATAGAGATCACAGGTGGCATAGAGGGACTTTCCCGATGGGGTACACATTGAAGCCGATCTTAAAAAGGGCCTTGTGATCCAGGCAGTTCCGGCCGTCGAAGATAAACGCCGGTTTGGCCATGCTGTCGTAGATTCGCTTGAAATCCAAAGTTTTGTATTCCGCCCAGTCCGTTGCCACAGCCAGGGCATGGGTGCCCTCGGCCGCCTTGTAAGGATCCGGCTCGTAACTGATCTTCCCGCCCAGATCGGCGAGATCCTTCCGGGCGTTGTCCAAGGCCTTGGGATCCGTGACGACGACGACGGCCCGTTCCTCGACAAGGAAGCGGCAGACCCGGATGGCGGGACTCTCGCGGGTGTCGCCGGTGTCGGCCTTGAAGGCGAACCCGAACACAGCGATGCGTTTTCCGGCGACGGTGTTGAACATGCAGGAGATCATCTTTTCGGCGAACCGATCCTCCTGATACTCGTTCATTTTTACCACCTGCTCCCAGTAGTCGGCGACTTCGTGCAGGCAGTAGTGCTGGCAGAGGTAGACGAGGTTCAGGATGTCCTTTTTGAAACAGGAGCCTCCGAAACCCACGCTGGCATTGAGGAAACGCGATCCGATACGGGCATCCATCCCGATGGCGCGCGCCACTTCGGTGACATCCGCCTCGGTGCTCTCGCAGAGGGCGGAGAGACTGTTGATTGAACTGATGCGCTGGGCGAGGAAGGCATTGGCGGCGAGTTTGGACAGTTCGCTTGACCACACACTGGTCGTGAGGATGCGGTCACGCGGAACCCAGCATGCATAGACGTCTGCCAGGGCCGCGACGGCGCGTTGGCCGGATTCGGTGTTGTGTCCGCCAATGAGCACTCGATCCGGGTTCTCGAGATCCTTGGTGGCGGTGCCTTCGGCGAGAAATTCCGGGTTGGAAAGCACCTCGAAATGCACAGTTCTGTTGCCAGAGTGCAGAATACGCTCCATGGCCTCGGCGGTGCGAACCGGGAGCGTGCTCTTCTCCACGACTATTTTGTCGGAGGTGGCATTGGCCTTGATTTGACGCGCCGTCTTCTCCCAATACTGGAGATCAGCCGCGCGGCCCGCGCCCTGGCCGAAGGTCTTGGTGGGGGTATTGACGCTGACGAAGATGATATCGGCTTCCCGGATTCCCGCATCCACATCGGTGGAGAAGAACAGGTTCTTGTTCAAGGAGGCCTTTACCAGTTCCTGAAGTCCGGGCTCGTAGATGGGAAGGTGATCAGACTGCCAGGCCTTGATCCTGGCGGAATCGATGTCCACGACGATGACTTTGTAGTCCGGGCATTTCCGGGCGATCATGGCCATGGTGGGCCCGCCGACGTAACCCGCACCGATACACAAGATGGTTTTTTTCATACGGTTTCCTTACATGAAGGCTTCATTCTAGCCAAAATCAAAATCACAGGCAATAGCGTCCTATTTCGAGGCGGCGGGCTCGGATGACCCGATGGCCAACAGGGTATCGCCGGAGAGAATCCGGGCCTCCGGGCCTGGATCGAACAGGGTTTTTTGTCCCGGCCTTCGGATGGCCAGCACAATACACCCCGTGGCCTGCCGGATTCGCGCCTCGGCGAGCGTTTTGTTGGCAAAGGGGCTGCTCTCCGTGATCTCGATCTGGCGAACCTCCAACTCCATTCCGCCGTCCTTGGCAACGAAGTCCACAAAATCAACAACCGATGGCCGCATGAGCAGGCGCACCACATGATCGGCTCCGACCACGTCGGGAAGCACGACCCGGCTGGCGCCGGCCAAATGGAATTTTCGGGTACTGTACTGGTCATTGGCCCTGACGATGATGGTCAATTCCTTGCTCATGCCGCGGGCGGTCAGGGTCAGGAACAGATTATCCGCGTCGCTACTCAGGGTGGCGATCAGGGCTGAGGCTCGCTCAATTCCTGCGTCCGCCAGGATTTTCTCTTCCGTGGCATTACCCTGGAGCACGAGGCAATCCCGCTCAAGGGCTTCCTCGGCAACCTCCGGGTTGTTCTCCACCACCACCACATCGCGTCCCGCCTCCTTGAGACTATCCGCCACGAGGCGTCCCATCCGGCCATAGCCGCAGACGATGATATGATGGGTGAGTTTAGAGATGTCTTTCTGCATGCTTCGCCTCCCTGTTAGTGATCGAATCTGGCGGTGAATAATGGTTTCCAGCGCGATGGACGCAACGAACGCCATGGTTCCCACTCCCCCCAGAATCAGGAACATGGTGAAAATTTTCCCAGCCGGTGAAAGAGGATGGACTTCGCCGAACCCGACGGTGGAGATCGTGATGGTCGTCATGTAGAGGCAATCAAGCAACGGCCATCGCTCAATGAGATGAAATCCGACCATTCCGCCTGTCACGACGATGGTCAGCAGGATCACCCCCAATTTCAGGCGGAGTCTGGCCAGTTCGTGTTGTTTTTCCAAGGCTGTTTTCATGAATTGCCAATCTTTCGACTATCATGCCGTCAACTGGGAAAAATAGACCATATCCACCCGGTCATGGCAATACTCAACCCCACCCGGCTTTGCACCGGGATGACCTTCAATCGGATGTCGAACTC
>JBAWZH010000243.1:0-3480 GCA_037143135.1 bacterium | reverse complement strand
GCACCTGCTTCGCCGTGTACGGGTGCTGATCCAGCCACCGGGCAATGTCCTTCCTAAACCCATCCAGCTTGCTCTCCCGCTTGATGCCAACGCGCGGACGGTAACTCTCCTCATCCAGCCAGAACCGGACCGTACGCTCGTCCAGCGACAACTCGGCGGCGATCTGCGGTGCCAGCAACTTGTCACGCTCACTCAACTCGTGGATCCGACAGTAGGTGGTGTACTCGATCATGCCGTCCTCCTCTCCGGCACCGACAGCACCTGGTAAAACGGGGCTTCCCAGTCCAGAAGATCCTCTTCCATCAGTCGCCTTCGGGCCGCCGCCAAGTCCCCCTCCGACAGGTTCAGCGCCTGGCACAGGCTCCGATCCGAGTAGTACGACAGTCCCTCTGCATCACCCACCGTCACCAGGAACAGGTACAACCCCCATGCCGCCGCCGGACACCGCCGCATCAGTCCATCCCGTACCAATCGGTGGTCCACCCAACTAAATTGCTCCGGTACCCGCCGCACCCGTTCCTCACATAACACCCGCTTCTCCACCTTCATCGCCATCGCTCCTTTCAGTTTTGGTTTACGATCCCGGGGCCTTTCCCAAGGATCATTTGCCCTCGACTGTGAAGCCTTTTTATCGTCGTGGCGATGTCATCACGTAACACCCCGGAAACCTGCGAAATCAGGCCAATAATCAGCGGATTCTGCTCAAGGCAGTCATCACGTAACACAACCAGACCGCCTTTATCCTGTTCTCTTTCAACAACTTCCGGATTGCAGTCATCACGTAACACGCCCGCCTCTGCCGCCCGCGCCTCCCGCCGCCTCGCACGGCTCTTCCTGACACGTTCCGCCACGTCCTCTTTTGTCTCGAAACGTTTCCCCTTTGGCGAAACGCGGTACTTCGCCTGTGACGCACGGTGGCTTGCCTTTTGACAGTCCTCCTCACCACAGTATTTTTGCCGCCTCCCGTTCCGGTAGTTCGGAAGAAAGAACTGCTTGCAGTGAAGACACTTGTGGGGCGACGGTCGTTTCATATGGCCATCATCTTGACCATCACGAAAATCGTCACCAGAAATCAGCGAGAAGAACAACCAACAGGGGAAGAAGATGGGATATTTGAACCCTGAGGAATCAAGAAAATCAACCCGAAGAAAATCAAACGGCCAGCAGCATGTTCATCCCGCCACTCCAGCTACACTTCCGGTTTGGCGTTGGGAGCCGTGGCTGTGTCAACATCTGCCTCACAGGAAGTTGCGTCGACAAGGTCACCGGGAAACCTATCCAGGGAACCTTGATATCCTATGAAGTCGAGGAACTGCCTTTAACCAGATCGGGGGAGTACCACCTCGGCATCCCTTATTGGGGGTGTGTCGGCTTCCTCGGTACAGGCGACGACCGCAGGTTTGATGTCAGGGTGACATATCGGCCCTTTGAATGCTCCTTTCTCGCCTTGGCCCCCGGCTATCGGCCACATGAGGTTGTCATCCCAGCAGATGGGACCAACCTGTCATATGTGGCCGACATCAAAATGACGAGGGGCGGTCGACCAACCCAATCATCGGCACTGATTCAACGGCTGACCACAAAGGACAGGAAGGTCGGGCAACCCGCGTCCGACTGGACACTGATATGCCCGCAGGGGCCAACATCACCCTGGTGCCGGACGGTTGATTTAAAGTTCACCAACACCCCTTTGCCAGAACTCGTTGCCGGACTTGAGAAGTTGGCGAACGCACAACCCGGCCCCAAACTGACGCTCCAGCTTTGTGGGCTCTATACAAACCAATGGGTGGGGAATGCCCCCTTCTGCATGGGATTCACGGCAACCAATATCACGGTCCTCAATGCTTTTACGATCATTGGGGAAGTTTCAGGGTACAAGCCCATGTTCCGGGGACATGCGGGTATTCTGGCACGTCCCATCAGGGAAGGATGCAAGGGGGACCTTTCCATCACTGGCCGTTGTGTGGATGGGATGACAGGGAGACCCGTTCAGAGATTCTCGGTCGTGCGGAGTTCCGTGGATCTTGAGATGAAGGGTTCTGGCGAGTATCAGCATGAGGTACAGGTCCCGGGGTCCTTCGAGTTGAAGAAGACGGGAGACGGTTCATATACCGTGAAGGCCAAACCCAAGCCGCAGAAAATCCGTTTCGTGGTCCAGGCCCCCGGCTATGAACCCCTGGAGTTTGTCCTTCCGACAACCGGATCCACCCTCATCTACACCAACAACATCACAATGGTCAGGAGCGGACATGAGTGATGATGTCGTGGCCGAACCGGATCAGTCGGGCAGGACTAGTAGTCGCCAAACGACCGTTGGGACTGATTGTGAATCGCAAATTTGATGACGATCCGGAAATAAAGGAAACAATGCCCAACAGATCAGGAGAATAATGAGAACCTTGCTTTCATTGGCCATATTGTGCTCTTTAGTCAGTGGATGCTCCACCGTAAACCCGGATGATGCGAAGTGCTCGGATGACCGGCAGGGTCTGAAACCACCGTTTCAGCCATCTGAATCGATTCAGATGGCTCAATAGGGGGTTCTGGCACTCGTTCAGAGACCGGCGAAAAGATCGGGACAGGTGGTATTGTCACTGGTTTCGACGGGCTCACCACTGGGAGCGGTTCCAGCAGGAGTTCACCGGGGGGCATAGACCGAGGCTTGAAATTCCATCAGCCGTTAGAAATGCCTCCGCCTTGACAATCCCGTCTGGAGGAGGAGAATCCGGAAAGCCACTTCACTATGAATTATCGTACCGAGGTTTGGGCCTATGACAGATGATCTCGAAAAGGTGAAGCACAGGATGTTGAGGCGAGCCGAAGACTGGCTTCGCACGCGATGCTCCCCCCGATCACACATGTTGCTCATCGTGTCCGCGACAGGTGCCCTCGGCTTTCTATTCTCCTTCCTCATGCTCAAGATGGGGATTACAGTCATGTGGCTCCGCTACCCACTGGCTACCGGACTGTCATACCTGGCCTTCCTCGGACTGCTGAGATTGTGGCTGGGATATCAGATGTCGCAGGTGTCCCCCGGCGGCCCCGGCGACCACTACAGCACCGGGGATGCCATTCTGGACATTGCTGATGCCGGCACCAACTTTGGTGGCTTGGGCTCATCAGGTGATGGAACGGTCGATCATGCCTTGGGAGTGCTCGATCTGGACGAGGTTATATTTGTCGTGCTGGCGGTGGTCGCCATATCAGCCGGGATTCTGGTCTGCCTATATGTTGTGTGGACGGGACCAGCCCTGTTGGCGGAGGTGTTGGTGGACGGCCTGGTGATGTCGGGGATCTACAGGAAGATGAAAGTTCCTGACCAGTCGTACTGGATGTCGGGGGCCTTGAGACGGACATGGGTTCCGGCTGTCCTTGTGGCCATTTCCTTTGCGGTAACTGGATTCGCCATGCAGATGATTGCCCCTAATGCACATTCCGTCGGACAGGTGGTAAAACATGTGGCGGGGAAGGTGTTAGGGT
>JBAWZH010000242.1:0-3506 GCA_037143135.1 bacterium | reverse complement strand
AGGACAAGACGTACACGAAATGGGATATGGAGGCCATGATGGGAATGGCGGGCGCTATGGGAGGCATGATGAAGATGCAGATCTCGGATCCCAAGATCGAGAAGTTGCTTGATGAGGTGGGCGAACCCATACTCGGGTACCCCACACGCCATTACAAGTTCCGCACCGCCTACCGGATGTCGATGACGGTAATGGGTTTCAAGAACGACATGACCATCGACAAGGAAGAGGAAACCTGGACCACGACCAAACTGGATATCTCGACCCTGGGCGCCTGGTTCAGCAAGATGCCCAAGACCCAGAACGCGGAATTCGATAAACTTATACAAGCTGAAAAGGGGAAGATGATCGGCCTGCCGCTCAAGACGTTGTCGGTCACCTCGACCACGGACGGGCAGGGAAAGACAACCGTGACACGCATGTCCATGAACGTGACCGATATCAAGAAGATCGGGGCGGGTGACGTAGCGGTCGAGATTCCTGAAGACTACAAGGAAATTGACATGTTCCAGGCTGCCGGGCAGGGCCAGGACGACGAGAGCGGCGAGAAGCGTCCCACCCACAAGCGGCAGGCTCCGCAGAATTTTGATTTCAACAGTATCATGAAGAAGGCCATGGAATCGGCGCACTGAGGCCGGTTCCTGGAAGTTCTCCTGTGACTTATGCTCCCGCAATGGATCATCGAGAAGAAACGTGGCGGCGAAGCCCTCTCTGATGAGGAGTTGCAGTTCTTTGTAGGGGGCTACGCCCGGGGCGAGATTCTCGATTATCAGATGGCTGCCCTGGCCATGGCGATCTATTTCAAGGGGATGACCCCGGAAGAGACGGCCGCCATGACCCGGGTGATGATGCAGTCTGGCGAGGTGATTGACACGTCGTCCATCCCGTTTCCCAAGGTGGATAAACATTCCACGGGTGGCATTGGCGATAAGATTTCCATCCCCCTGGCTCCGCTGGTGGCCGCCTGCGGTGTGGCGGTGCCGATGATCTCCGGACGCGGTCTCGGGATTACCGGGGGCACTCTGGACAAGTTGGAATCCATTCCCGGTTATCGTACCGGCCTGTCAGTTCCGGAGTTCATCAGTGTCCTGAAAGCATGCGGCTGCTCAATGATCGGGCAAACAGACCGGATCGTGCCCGCCGACCGGAAACTCTATGCCCTGCGCGATGTCACCGCCACCGTGCCATCCATTCCCCTGATCGTCTCGAGCATCATGAGCAAAAAACTGGCAGAGGGGATTGACGGACTGGTTCTGGATGTCAAATGCGGGCGGGGCGCCTTCATGAAGACTCAGGCCGATGCCCGGGCGCTCGCCGAGGGGTTGGTTCAGGTCGGCCGTGCCATGGGCAAACGGGTAACGGCCTTGATCACCAGGATGGATCAACCCCTTGGTCGCTCGGTCGGAAATGCGCTCGAGATGATCGAGTCTGTGGAAATCCTGCGCGGGCGGGGGCCTGAGGATGCAGTGGAGTTGACCCTGCTGCTGGGCTCCGAGATGCTCGTGTTGGCAGGCGTTGTGCCGACGCCGGAGGCTGCCCGTCTCCTTCTTCTCCGTAAACTGGAGTCCGGCGAAGCGCTGGACGTTTTTATGAAAATGATCCGTTTGCACGGGGGAAAGACCGACGTGATAGAAAACCCCCGCCGCTTCCCCGTGGCCGTCATCCGGTTTGATTTCAACGCGCCGTTTGCGGGAATCGTGATGGATGTGGATGCCGAAAAAATCGGGCGTGCCAGCCTCATTCTCGGGGCGGGACGGACCCAAACAACGGATGTGATTGATTCGGCCGCCGGGTTGTCGGGGTTGATGAAGGTTGGCGAACGGGTCGAGGCCGGACAGCCGCTGGCCACCCTGCATGCCGCCTCGCGGGCCCGTGTCGATGAGGCGATTCCGTTGGTACGCGAGGCCTTTGTAGTCGGGGAGGGGCCCGCGCTCGTGCCGCCGTTGGTGTTGGATCGCATGTGACAGGGCCGAGATCGTCGCTCCCTTTCAGTCAAAACGGCTTCCCCGCCATCCGGCTATCCGTCGTTTCGAGACCTTGATCAAGACGGCATGGGAGGAGACCGCAACCCTTGTTGAAGGAGCCCGCCGTCGCGAAGCGGCAAGGAAATTGAGTGCGCCGAGAAGGGAAGACGGCCCCTACCAACAAACGCACCGTATTCTTCACCCGCTCCGCAGGTTCAGAAACGGTGATTTGCAGCATTGGAGCAATATAATAATATGTATATTGGTATTGCCTCACTGTGCGGGCAATTGTAGGATACAGTTATGTCGAAGGTGCGATTCCAATGGGATGATGACAAGGATAGGAAAAACCTGAAAAAGCACGGGGTTCCATTTTCGAGCGCCCAATTTGCGTTTGCCGATCCGAAGCGCGTGATTGCTCAGGATATGGCGCACAGCCATACGGAGCACCGCTTCTATTGTTTCGGCCATGTGAATGAGGGGATCATGACTGTTAGATTCACATATCGGAATGATTCGATTCGGATCATAGGCGCGGGATACTGGCGAAAAGGAAAGGTAATATATGAGCAGGAAAACAAGATACACGGCTGAGCCCATCGGGCCGGTCAGAATCATCACCGACTTTTTGCCGTCTCCGGACCAATTGGCATTCAAAGAGGACAGTCAGAAGGTGACCATTGGTCTCAGTCGGCGCAGTATTGCGTTCTTTAAAGAGGAAGCGGAACATTACGGAACTCCTTACCAGACGATGATTCGGCGCCTTCTCGATTCGTACACGGAAACATATACGAAATCGGCTCCAACCAGAAAATTCACCGTACGCGCTACCGCGCGCCGCTGATTTTCGGCGTTCTGCATAATAAGAAATTCTTGAATCATAATGCCCTAAGCAATACGTTATCAATTCAACACTTCGCATTTTGGTCGTCTGTCATGTGTATCAAGAGGGGGATCGGGTGATCCGGCTCATTTCGGCCCGCAAAGCAACCCGGAATGAACGTAAGCAATATGGGAGAGAATATGAAAAAGGAATATGATTTTTCGGATTCGGTTCGCAATCCGTACGCCAAGTATTTCAGGAAACAGGTCACCATGCGTCTGGGCAATGATGTGATCGAGTATTTCAAGGCCTTGGCAAAAGAGACCGGTATTCCATACCAGAATCTAATCAACCTGTATCTTCGCGAGTGTGCCCATTCCCGCAAAAAACTCGCGCTGAAATGGGCATCATAAAATTGCAAAACCACCCGCTCCCGGGTACGGCCGACGCCGCCCGAGCGCTTTCCGTTCGCAGAAGAAAATGAACATCAATTGACGGGATGAACAGGATCATTCGTGAATCAGAAAAACCTGAAAATTCAATCATGAATACCCTCAGCCTAATGTCAGCGGCGGAAAAAGTTCGAGATGCTTATGATGGATTTCACCCCAAACTGGCACTGATCATGGGATCCGGCTGGCGTGAGGTGACGCAGGGATTCGTTGTGCGACACTCGATCGACTTTGCTTCTATCCCGGAATTGGGTGCGCCCGGCGTGG
>JBAWZH010000241.1:0-3507 GCA_037143135.1 bacterium | reverse complement strand
TTAGCCATTTGAAAATATCGGCGAACCACGCCTTCCTCCATACGGCCTGCGCCGCAACTGGATGAACTGTTTGCGGTGCCGGCAAGAGTCACTGGCCGTCTCGCAAGACTCGTTTTGATGCGTCTGCCCCAAAGATCAGGCTTGTCCTATGGAAATCGGGGATGATATTGATAGGAGGGTAAGTTAAGCCATGCTTTGCTTGGAAACGGGTATTGGGTTGGTGAGGAAAAGAGCCTATGCGTGCAACAATGATGTTGATTTGGATCGGAACGGTTTTACTGATGATGCTGTCCGGATGCAGGACGAGTGATCGGGTGCCGGATTACCTGCCTCGCGAGGTCAAGGCCAACCAGGTTGGCAATGCGGTGGTGTATGAAACCAATGATCCCCGGAATAATCCGGCTTCCCCGGCGGTTCAGGGCATGACTCAGGAAGTCAGTCTAATCAAGAACCCTGAAACGTCCGCCGTTGCTGGCGTCGTGACTGCTCCAACGGCCCCCCAGCGCCGCACTCTCTATGGCCAACCCGAGGGTGTTTCTGTCTCCGACAAAGGGTTGCGCGAGGCCACTCTCATCTGGGCCCCGCCGCAGGAACAGGTTTACCGGTACCGGATCGAACGCTCTGAATCGCCGACCGGCCCCTTTGTGAAGGTGGAGGAGTTGTCTCCGCAGAAGTTGCAATACCGGGACAAGGGGACGCCGGAGGCGCCCTTGAAGGATAGCGCCGTTTACTACTATCAGATCGTTGCGATTCTGGAGCGGGACGGCGCGGAAAGCATCCCCTCGAAGATGGTTAAGACGCTTACGGCCCCGCCCCCTCTTGCGCCGCTGGAGGTCAAAGCCGCGGCATCCGGATCTCGTGCCGTGACCGTGACGTGGGCGCCCTCGCAGTCAGATGGTGTGACAGGCTACCGGGTGGAGCGGGCTCCGGCATCGGATCCCAAGTCGTTCGAACGTCTGGGTTTGGTTCGAGCACCCACTCTGGTGGATGGGGGCACCCCGGCTTCAACGCTCAAGGATAGTTCAAAATACCTGTATCGGATCATTACCCTCAACAGCGTGAACTCCGAAAGTACTCCGTCGTCATTCGCCGAGGTCACCACGCTACCTCCGCCGGCGGTTGTTCAGAAGGTGGCTGTGGTTTCGGATGAAGTCCGTTGCGTGCCGGTCTCCTGGTTGCCGAGTCCGGAGACGGATGTCATCCGCTACGATGTCTATCGGGCGCGGTCTGCCGATGGGCCTTATGAAAAGATCGGCTCGGTGGCCGGTCTGTCCTCCGTCACCTACCTCGACGGGGGCGCCAATCCGGGGAATCTGGAGGATGAGGCAACCTATTATTACCGGTTGCGCGCGGTGAATGCGGTGACCTCTGAAAGCGCCGATTCCATCCCGGTGAAGGCTGTTACGAGAGGGGTTCCCTCTGAGGTGGAAGGCGTCAAGGCCGTGGGAAACTGTCCGCGCGAAATTCCGGTCACCTGGTCTCCCAGTTCCGACAAGGCGGTGGTGGGGTATGAAATCTGGCGCACCGAGGAGGGAACCGATGACTGGATCCAGTTGAGCCGCCTCAAGGGGTGTGAGGTGACGAACTATCTGGATCGCGGCGAGATTAAGCCGAAATTCGGGCTGGGCCTGTTGAAGGATGCGACCGTTTATCAATACAAGGTGATTGCCTTCAACCAGGCGAATGTGAAGTCATCGGCCTCCAGTCCTGTCAGCGCACGAACTAAATACAGGCCTGTGACACCCTCGGGCCTGACGGTGACCACGAATCAGCCTCTGGCCATCAAAATGAACTGGACGCCCAATCCCGAGAAAGACATCAGTGATTATGTTGTGGACTGTAGCGATGGGCCTGCGGGCCCGTTCAAAAAACTGGTGACCGTTCAAGCGTCGCGGGAAAACGGATTGTCGGCCAAGGAGATGGCCCTGGCGTCGGGTTCCGTCCGCTTTTATCGCGTCAAGGCGATTGCCAAGGATGGACTCGAGAGCGACTGGTCTGTCGTGGAACGGGGGGTAGCCAAGCCGGTTCCGGATGCCCCTGTGTCGCTCCGGCCCGAACCGGTGGGAACCAATGTGAGGGTGGTGTGGAACGCGCCTGGCCAGCCGGATGTCCGCCGTTACAAGGTGTGGCGGAAAAAGTTTTTCGGATGGGAACTGATTTCCGCCACCGAGCAAACCAACTATCTGTTTGAATTCACGGAATTGTCGAAACCCATGACGATAGCGGTTTCGGCGGTGGACAAGGATGAGTTGGAAAGCGAAAAAAGCGCGTCCATCGAAATCAAGCCGGGACTCTAAACTCAGATCGAGGCAGGTGACTTGTGAGCACTTTTTTTGCATATCTCTCGTCGGCTGAACGAACCGATGTTGGTCGGCGTCGCAAAAATAACGAGGATTCCCTGATTCGGATTCCCGAGGCCGGGATGTATTGCGTGGCCGACGGGATGGGCGGGGTGCAGGGCGGGGAAATTGCCAGCAAGGCCTGTGTGGATTCCCTGAAAAAGGAATTTTCAGAAACGCCGGAATCGGTGTTTGCCGTTACGGCGGAGGCCTCCGCGCGCCTGGTTGAGCGCGCCCTGAATGCCGCCAGCAAGTGGGTGAAGGAACGCGCCGAATCATTGGGATTCAGTGGAACGGGGAGCACGGCGGTGGCGCTCGTCTTTGACCGGGTGACGCCATCGCGGGGGATGGCCCTGCATGCCGGTGACAGCCGGGCCTATCGGTGGCGGGCCGACAAATTGATCCAGTTGACTGCGGATCATTCCGTCGCGGCGGCGGCCGGTCTTCCGGATGACAGTTCGTTGCCGCCCATGTTCCGGGGGGTGATTACGCGGGCGGTTGGTCTGGCGCGTCACGTTGAGTTGGAGTCAACACCCTTTGATGTGGCGGGGGGCGACCTGTTTCTGCTCTGTTCCGACGGGTTGAGCAAGATGGTCAATGACCGGCGGATCCAGAAACTGCTCAGGAAGCACCAGGAGGATCCCCTTGAGGAACTTGCGGAAAAGTTGGTGGCCGAGGCCCTGGAAGAAGGGGGGGACGACAATGTCACCGTTATCGTGATTCGTGTCGCCCGTGAGTTGCCCGTCGGCCCCACGATGGAGATTCCACCGGAAACACGGGCCCTTGAGGCGATGGCCCCGGTTCATGAACCCGCGCCCGCCCGTCCTGTGGAAGAGGAGCATGATGCAACCGGCCAGACGGCGGACGGCGACGGGCCCACGGCCAGAACCATGGCGGATGGCGAAGTAACTCCCTCCAATAACAGGATGGAGGGGCGGACTCCAAGCGCTCCGGATTCCGATGGCAAGCCGGCAACGCCCACAACCCCGATGCCGCGATCAGAACCCCCCTCGGCGATCATCGCCAGATCGGATTATCCATCGCCCTCAGGCGGGCTGCGCGGAATCTTTGTGGTTCTTCTTCTGGCAGTTCTGGCGGGAGCCGCAATCTGGGGCTTTATGGAATGGCGGGCAGGACAGAGGGCGGAGGCGGCGAAGCCGGCGGGGAC
>JBAWZH010000240.1:0-3512 GCA_037143135.1 bacterium | reverse complement strand
GGGCGCCAATCAATAATGTATTCGGCATCCGTATATCCTTTCGATTCTTCTCAAAGGCTCTTTCATATCAAAAAGACAGGCACCCGACAAGCGTGAGTCACGCTCTCTTCTGAGGTGGATAATGCCCTACGGGGTCAGGCTGATCTGATAGATGGTCCACGCCTGATGCACCCGGGGGGTCGCGATTTCAAATTTGAGTCCGGTGGTTTTGATCGGGTACGGGAAATCCAACCGAGTCATCTCTCCTCCGTATACCGGATGCCCATTGGAGAACATGAACGGCACCGATACACAGGATAAAGGATCCGGAAATTTTACCCAGGCCCCTTTCGCTTGAAAGTAAACATGAACCTTGTCGGGACTATCCCGGCTAAATATGCCATGGCTAAGCAGAACATGCCCCACCTGGCGCGGCTCGGACCACTCCACCGACACCCACATGCCCGTCTGCTGCAACGCTCCCTCGGAGCGCCAGAACTGGGCCGGATCATTGATCCGATCCGCCGCCTTATCGGGACTGTGACTGGCATCAACCTGCGAAAATATCACGGTGTCTGTCCTTTCCTGTACCGATGCGAAATCCGTATACACTTTGTAGGCTCCGCATGATTGCACCCGGTACGTGACATTGACTGACTCCATATCCCGTTCAAACAGGGACGGGGTGAATCGATTGTCTGCTGAAAGCACATAAGCTACATTTGTTGCCGGGTCTACCACGGTTGTCTTGTAGGGTAACGGCCATGAGGGGAACCGTTCGTTGTATAACTGAGCACACACGATGCGTTCATCCGTTGCAAAGGTGATACGGTAAGTATCGGCATAAGTTGAGTAGGCGTGCCGGATGCCGCGCGAATCCAGATAGTGGATAACCGGAACCAAATCATGGGCCTTGAGTTGCTGGGTAAAGGCTGGATCACGCCAACGTGTCAATAAACCATCCGCATTGTGGAGGTTGATCACCAGCACCAGTACTGTAAAGGTGCCGATTGCCACACGCATGATCTGTCCCGAATGAACATACCAGTAAACGATGAGAAACGGCCATGCCCAGGCGATCAACGTCAGATAGCGATAGCTCTCCGCCCCGGAGCGGGAACTGAAGAGGAACATGATCAGGCTCATCCATGACACACCGACAAATACTAAACCGGCATCCAGTGAGAGCCACCGGTCACGCCAGTATCGAGGCCATTCAACGATGATCGCCTTCAGCGTCACCCCGACCAGTGAAAGAAACCACATCCACCCATACACCGTTGCATTCAATAGAAAGCCATCCACCCGATCCAGACTACCCGGCGTCACGGGGCATCCCAACCCGAGCACGCCGGGCACAGTCACGGAGAGCGTCGGGGTCACAAAACTGTCCAGCGCGTCACGCCAGGAGTCCATCCGGAAAATGGCAGAACCTTCTCCGCCATACAGTACCTGGGCAAGCCAATGAGGGATCAATCCCACCACAGCACCCAACAGTACCAATGGAATGGTCCACCTCGCCACGCGCCAATTCCAGTGAAGTCCGATCATCGCCCCGGCCATGACCAGAACCGGCAGTGCCAGCATGGTGACGCTGCAGGCTACCCCCCCCAGAAAACCTACGCCAAAAGCCGCCAGTCGGGAAACATCCGAAGCAGTCTCCTTATGTCGCTGGGCTAGCCACACCATCAATGAGGACAGCAGGATCAAGGACGGGTACCCTGGCAAGGCAAGGCCATACTGGAGCATCATAAGAAACGGCGAACCGGCCAGCAGGAGAAGGAATCCGGGCCACACCTCCTGCAAACGGCCCCAGCGACGAAGAATCAGCCATGCCAGAAACAATGAAAGTAGTCCACAGCCAAAAGCCATCACCCTCGCCCCGAACGCGGTGCGGGGAAGCAGGTTAATAACAGGGGCCATCAGGTAAGTTTCGAGGGGAAACATATAGGGCTGGGCAAGCATCAGGAGGGAAAACTCACCGCGGGCAATCTGCTTTGCCTGGAGTGCGATGATGCATTCATCATCAGTCGCCGGCATGTTCGCGCAACCTGCGTTGAAAAGGGCAATCCTGAACCAAAGCGCCAAGCCGATTCCTGCGCTCACCACGATCCACAATACTAATTGTTTCTTGCCCACTCCACACCCGCCTTTAAGTCCGCGATGGAGCGAGAAGGTTGGTAAATTCACGTATTTCCTCACAACGAATAACCAATACCCTAATATCCTGCGACCTGTGGGACGCCAGTGATGGGTTTTAACGTAAAAACCCGTTGCTTGATAGAAAAGAATTACTTTTTGGATTTGGTTTTGGGTTGACCCCGCCGAATTACTGAACAATCATAACGGTCACGTGGATTGGGAGATTGATATGAAAATCATATGCGCAACGAATATGCCGATGGTTCTGGAGGCGTTCAGCACACTGGGCGAGGCCAAGATCCTGGAGGGACGCGAGATATCGGCGACTGATGTCCGGGACGCAGAAATTCTCGCTTTACGCTCCACCACGAAGGTTGGGCGCGACCTTCTTGCCGGAAGCAAGGTGCGGTTTGTGGGGACGGCCACGATCGGGACGGATCACCTGGATCTGGACTATTTCGCCCAGGCTGGCATTCACTGGTGTTTTGCGCCGGGGTGTAACGCCAACAGCGTGTCGGACTATGTCACTGCCGCCTTGTTGACCCTGGGAGAACGCCATGGGATCACCCTCGAAGGAAAGACCCTGGGCGTGATCGGGGTCGGTAATGTGGGACGCCGCGTCGTGAAGAAGGCCCAGGCACTGGGAATGCGGGTGCTGATGAATGATCCGCCGCGGGAGAGAAGTCAGAAATCAGGAGGCGGAATCCAGAATCCAGACCCCCGAAATCCGGGATCCGAAACTCAGGATGCCTTCGTTTCCCTGGATCACGTGTTGGCGGAAGCCGACATCATAACGGTGCATGTGCCCTTGACGAAGGAAGGGATTGATAAGACCTATCATCTGGCTGATTCGAACTTCTTCAGCAAAGCGCGGAAAGGGCTGATCTTTATCAACGCGGCCCGAGGATCTGTGGTGGAGTCGCCTGCATTGCTCACGGCCCTGGATACGGGACGGGTGGGCCATGTGGTGCTCGATACGTGGGAAGGGGAGCCGGTTTACCGGACCGATATGCTGGCGCGGGTCGATATCGGGACACCCCATATTGCCGGGCATTCGTTTGAAGGCAAGGTGATGGGCACCGTCATGGTCTATCGCGAAACCTGCCGATTCCTGGGCGTGCCTGCCACATGGTCGCATGAACCACTGATGCCGCCAACCCTGGTTCCGGAGATGACCGTCGATGCGGCTGGACGAAGCGACGAGGCGGTTCTGCGTGAAGTGGTTCTGAAACTGTACGACATTGAGGCGGATGACGGCCGGATGAGGGACACGGCGGTGGCGGATGACACGATCCGCGCCAAGTCATTTGACCGGTTGCGCAAGGACTACCCCGAACGGCGTGAATTCCAGTACACAACGGTTCACCTCAAAAACGGAACCGCCGCTTTGA
>JBAWZH010000239.1:0-3528 GCA_037143135.1 bacterium | reverse complement strand
ATTCTGGCAGGTATGTCTAGCCTTATTGGAAAACCCCCTGCGTATTATGTCAACTATTCGTTTGCCCTGCTACAGACAGGACAGATAGCTGATGCTGCAAAGGTATGCGAATGTGGACTGCATTACTTTCCAGAAGATGTTGGAATAATTGGGAATCACACCATCGCGCTTCGTCAACTCGGAGACATGCCTAGCGCTTTAAACTCAGCACTTCTTCGACTTAAGATTCGTCGTGATGTTGAGGGACTTGAGGAAGCGTCCCATGTGCTAAGATCGACTGCCAAACGTGAGTTGATCACTGATCTTCCTAATTCATTAAAGAAAGTACAGATGGCTCTCGATCTTCTGAACGAAGCTTTGAGGATCAATCCCGCAAGTGAAGTTCTGAAACTCAATAAAGCACAAACCATGAGAACGATGGGCCAAGATGTTGCTGCGGCCCAAATGTGCAAGGCATTGATTGATTCTGACGCTTCGCACCCTACAGTAAAGCAATCAGCATTTCTCACCATGGTCGAGTTATTGATTGACATGAAAGACGTTGGCGGAGCTTTGAAACTAATTCAAGACCACGCCAACAACTGCTCCAATACGCAAATCGGGAAAAAACTTCGCTATTTAGAGCATAAAATATTAGCTGACCACTTCATGATTGGAAAAATGACCAGTGATGGGAAGAGAACCCTCGTGCGGGAACCGACAGAATTTTTTCTCAGAGAATCTTTTACTGACGGTAAATACCAGCACCCAATCGATGCCGCCAGAATTCTCGATTGGATGAATCGCCGGAATGAAGCGATTCATGCTGTCCAGCAAGACTTAGATGATAACCAGCAGTCTTGGGAAGCATATAGCTGTATGGCGCAATTCCTCTGCCGCTGGAATAATCACACTGAGGCGATTACTTGGGCGGATGGATTGGTAGCCATTGGGCCATGGAAGGCAGAGTCCTATGACATAGCATCTTTTGTATACAAGCAAGCGGGTGACACGACAAAAGCTGAAGAGCTGAAAATTGAGGGTGATCGGGTATTTTCGGAAGAGATACGACTGCGCAAAGAAGCTGAGCAAAGAGTGAATTAGGTAAAGCTGATTTCTTTATGATCATCACCACCCTCATCATCGCCTGGGGCATTGCCGAAAGTGAAGCATCGTCGGGTCGGGTTAAATCCATCTTATCGAGCCATTTCTGGGTTGACTGCTGCAGGCGCTGCTTCCTCGCCTGCATAAAATTCAGCCACAGTTGCCGATCTGCAGTGACTCTGCTGCTATAATCTGACTAAGAATACGTTTCAGACTACTCTATGAAAATCCTTCTTTCAACGTTCCTATCGCATCATGCAAGAGGAAGAAAATATCTCTCCTTCAAGTATGAAATTTTCTTACCAATATCCATGAGCAACATTCAGCATGGCCGCAATGGTGTCTATAAGGCCGTAGCAGAAGGAGACTTGCGGATCTCAGACCCGCCAAAACGAGTCGAAGTAACTGGTTCCATCCCTGCCTCAGCCGTTCCCGGCATTATTCGCGCGATGCCTGATCTTCGTATCCCAGTGTCACTCCCCTTTCCTCACGTTATGGATGGCGGAGGCGGAGATCTTCAAATAGAAGACGCAAGTGCATCCTTGGTGTTACATTGGTCTGGTGATGTAAAGAGTGTTGAATGTATTAAAGACATTGTTTTTATGTTTGATGCCTTTGCTAAGCAATATCCATTAGCTCTAGAATCATAAACCGCATTTTCAAGTAACAAGTAGTCAACGCGCAAGAAAGCGAAGCGAGCCTATAACTGGCACTTTTTTACGCCGTGGCTCTGGTGGGCTATAAGCTCCAGTAAACATGATCAACGCCTCCCTCAACATTGCCTGGTCTATCGCCGAAATCGAAGCCTCGGCAGCGGGGTTTGAATCGATTCTCCCAAACCATTTCTGTTTCGGTTGCTGCAAGGGCTGCGATCTCGACTACGCGAAGTTCCTCCAAGAGCCGTGGAGGTCGGAGCCGCCGCGATCTCAGCGTAGCTTTCCGGCTTCGCGCTCGATGCGGAGGAATTCGCCGGGAGTGAGCACCCGCAAGCCATACACGGTTTGTCCCAGAAGGTCGCGGAAGTCGCGGCGGTCGAGTGTGAGCAGCACGTCGGCGCAGGCGAGGGCGCTGAAAAGGACGGGCTTGTCTTTCGATGCCTCGAAGGCAATTGGCCAATCAAAAGTGAGTTCGTCGTCCTCCAGAATGGTCTTCCTGCGGAGCGAGACCCAGGCCCGCGCGGACTCTGGCGGCTTGTCGGCAAGGTTGTCACGCACTTCGCGCAAGACCCAAGGCGAAAGAAACAAGCGCCAGCCGTGGCTGGCAGCGTGGTCGAAAACCTCGCGCGATGCGCCAGTGGCCGAGAGGCTCGCCGCAATCGCAACGCTGCTATCGAGGAAGATATTCAACACCCCTGCCGGAATCGTTCCCCGTCCGCCTCATCCTCGGCGAGCATTGTGGCGATTTCTTCGTCGGAATAGATGCGCGGCGTTGGCAGGCTTCGATTCCCTCGCAGCCGCATGGCCAGGAAGCGGAGCAGTTCTTCCTTTTCCTCACTGGAAAGGGAGTCAGCGGCGGTTTCAATTTCGACGAGTGTGCTCATGGCAGAAGGACGCAATATACCGCTTTTGCGACGACTGGGCAAAATCATTTTGTTTCGATATTCTGCGGAGCCGCCACCAAGGCACCTGCAAAGGGCTCTTGAAGGGGCACTTGAAATTTCCATCCTCTTTAACCCGATGATCAACGCTTCCCTCAACATTGCTTGGTCCATCGCCGAAATCGAAGCATCGGCGGCAGGGTTTGACGCAATTCTTCCAGACCATTTCTGGATTGGCTGCTGCAAGGGCTGCGATCTAGATTATGCGAAGTTCCTCCAGGATGCGAGGACGGAGATTCGGAATCAACAATCACAAATTGCTCAGGATTTCCAGGCAGTCAGGGATGCCCTTGCCGCTGCAAAAGCCAAACCCGCAAAACTCCGCCGCGCATTGCGCCAACGCCTTGGCAAGGAAGGAATGCCCACACCGCGCCCTCTTCACCGGCATCCTGATTTGCGAGCCGCATTCGTTGCAGGGAAGCACCTTGCTGAAATCGCGGGCGGTTCCATAAAGCCGGTTCATGTGTTGTTCAGCCTTTTGCAAACACCAGACCCGGTTTTTGACGAGTGCTTGACTTCTGTCGGCGGAGACAGAAAAGCACTGGCAGAGGCTCTTGAACGCTGCATCTTGGTGGATGGAGCGGGAGGGGCTGATGCGAATTGCCGGGTTCTTGACCCGGTTGGGAAGCCCGCACGGGAAGCCAAGCCAGAGGCGAAATCGGAGGCCAAACCGAAAAAGCCGTCCGCCCTCGTATATTTTGGCCGCGACCTGAACCGGCTTGCCAAGGATGGGAAGCTCGCTCCGGTGATCGGCAGGAAGCCGGAGATGCTCCGCATCGCCCAGACGCTTCTGCAAAGCCGGAAGAACAACGTCATTCTTGTCGGAGAGGCGGGCGTCGGCAAAACCG
>JBAWZH010000238.1:0-3529 GCA_037143135.1 bacterium | reverse complement strand
TCGTAGTAGCACCGGAACCGGAGCCACCCGTTGAACCGGTACCGGCGCCCGCGCCTGAACCCACCCCGGATGAAGCACTGCCTCCAGAAGAGGCTCCCCGCGACCAAACCCCAACTACCACCGGGGAGCCCAGCGCTTGATTTTCGGCATCTGAAGCGCTTCAGATACATTTTTTTATGTCGCTTCGTCGACAAACCGGTTCGCATGACTGGTCAGACAATAACCAGATGTAGGCACCCCATACCTGTTGTCGGCGACGCGCAACCACTCTCTGCAAACATCCCGAACCGTGCAAACTTCAACTTTTTTAACTGTCAGGTTCTGCCAAAGTGGTAGACTGACAGCAAACCGGAGGTACACATGACTACTGCGTCACACCCGTGGAAACAAGTACTGGATCACCAGGCCAAGGCCCTACATGAATTCTCGAAACCCCACCGGCTGTCCGACGCCACGCTGGTCAGGCTGGAGGAAACCGTTGTGCTTGGATGCTACACCATCCGCCGCCTGATCAACGGATTTCTGCTTCCCGAAACCCGCCGCAACCAACCCTTCCCCATGATCGCCTGCCCAAGACGGATTCATAGTTCTTCCCAGTTGAACGACGACCCGTTGGGGATCCGGTACGATTTGGATGCCGGCCGACCGGTTCAACACGACCCCATATTCCTCTGCCATCAGGTGCTGCAGAATTGTGTGTTCGATCCCTGGTTGAGTGCAGATAATCAACTCACCGGCATTTACGTCACCTCTGATCATCAGCGCAAGATCGCTCTATACGGGATCAGTCTCGTGGACCTCCAGAATCTGTTCCATCACCTGAGCACCGATTGATGAACAGGAGTGCCCGCCTCATCTGGGCATATGGGCCATGGCCTTGAATAGTGTGGCCAGAATCGCCAGTCCGATACCTGCAATAGCTCCAAAGATTAGGATCACCATCACCGACAAACTGAGACCGACAATACCCGTCACAAGCCCTGCTGTGGCGAGCCCCTGACCGTTAATACTGCCCGGCTGTGCCTTGATGCGCGTCATTGCCATACGGGAGAACACAATCGCCAGGATGCCCATCACTAATCCACCCAGATACACGCCAGGCACAATTGACAGGATCCCCAGTACCAAACTGGCAATGGCATACCCGCTCGTTTGCGTCGCCTGCTGGACAGGTGGCCACTGTGGGGGTGGCGGAGTTACCGGTGCTGACTGTTGTGAGCTATCAGGTTCCATGATTACGCGCAACCCACACTAGGTACATATTTCGCATCGCCGAACGCCAGCATTGGGAAAAACACGATCGGGAGGAATATCATCCCTATCGCGAACCCGGCACTTTTACCGAAGTTGGCGGCCAAGGAGATATAGGTAATGATCCCCACGACGAGATTGACCACCGGTATCAGAAAGAGAACCAGCCACCAACCCGGCTTACCCGCGATCTTCAGCATGACGTATAAGTTGTAAAACGGAACCAGGCATGCCCAGCCCGGTTGCCCGGCCTTCGTAAAAACGATCCACATCGAGCTCACCATCAAAACAACCACTGCCAACCAGATTAGCGCTAAAAACATTATCGTGTTCCTTTCTATTCGAAATCTCTGCCGGATATTATCCGCGATCTACCCCACTCGCAATCCAATTATGGAATCAATGCCGACGCGGAGTGGATGGGCGGATGTCCCCGGTCTTCCCTTTCATCAAATACCACATCAGATTAAAGTTGCGCATTTCTGCCAGGTAAAGCATCATGCTGGCTAACAGGTTATTGAAACGTTTGCGGTCGTAAGACCAACCTGGCAAAAATTTAAAAAGGTCCCGCCTTGATGAAAAGAACCCATGGGGTTCTCCCGCGAGGGTAGTCAAGGCGGTCATTTTTCAAGATCCCCCATTCACCCCGCCCTGCGTAAACGGACGCTCATTACGGATTAGGCGATGAATCGTGCCGTGACTTCTGGCATCGCCTGACTGCCATTTTCGATAGATCGCCCAGTTACAATAGTCGGCCACCTGTAATCCCATGCAAGATGCCGATGGATGATGATGGATGCGATACCTTGTACCCGTTGATAGGGCTGCGGCAAGGGTCAGTTTGATGCCCTTTTCAACCGCCTTGCGGCGCCTATCTACCGGCAACGTGTCCGTGATTACGATCACCTCTGTAAAAAGCGCTAAATTGTAACTTGGCAACACCAACTCTTTTAATAACTGGGCAAGCGCGATCGGATACAGATGTTCAACCTTTTTCATGCCGTCAGGGAGTTGTGTCTTGTCAACAATGATGGAATCCACATGAATCTGCCCATCGTGCACAAGAATGGACTTAAATACCTGATCGCGAACAACTTGGCGATCCTCGGAGGCATGAAATCGAGGCATGTCGAGTCCCGACTCAATCAGATCATATCGCAACTCGATCAATGGAGGATCGAAAAAAAATGGACGGACAGTGGAAATTGAAGTGAGGGATAAATATCGAGTGCCATGCGGCGAAAAATCAAGATTGCCGCCCTCATCAAGAAACACATAGAGACAGGGGCGTGTATGTGTCAGATGGAAAGTAAACCCTTCCCGCAAATATCTTGAGCCCCTAGGCATATTCCGAAGGACTCTGCCACAACGTTACACAAGTTTAAAGCAATCTTTTAACTAACTTTAACAGTTATTTAAGAATACTTTCAAGCGCACATTACGCCACAAGTGTCTCCACGCCAATCAACTGACGTGGCGAAGCCACGCACCGGCATGAAGCTGGTATTGACGGGCACGGCAAACTACAGTACATTGTAAGGCAATAAGATGTTGACATTCACAGAACATCCGATGTTTACTTCGAACGATGAAAACGAAGGATATTGACCTGAACGCCGATGAGTTGATCCAGGCGTTGACCGATGTGCGGGACCATGTGACCGGGCGGCGCAAGATCACCATGCGCACGACGACGGTCGCTCTACCTGCACGTGTGGACGGCATCCTGCCGAAAGAAGTACGGGCGATCAGGCGGAAGATGAAGGTCAGCCAGGCCGTATTCGCGCGGCTGCTAAATGTGCCGGTCGTGACGGAGGCGAGTTGGGAAATTGGCCGGCGGAATCCCAGCGGTGCGGCGTTGCGGTTGTTGCAGATCGCGAAGAGGGAGCCGCAAGTCCTGCTGACGGCGACAGAGGGGTGGCGGAGATACCGGTGCTGACTGTTGTGGACTATCAGGTTCCATGATTACGCGCAAACCACAATGGGTACATATTTCGCATCGCCGAACGCCAGCATTGGGAAAAACACGATCATGTTCCTTTCTATTCGAAATTTCTGCCGGATATTATCCGCGATCTACCCTACTCGCAATCCAATTATGGAATCAATGCCGACGCAGAGTGGATGGGCGGATGGGGACAGGGAGGGGGTACGGATGCCGATCTTCATACCTCACTCCGCTTCCAGGAGTCTCCGCACCTCGTCTAGTCCTCGACGTTGAGGTGGGGGCATTTTCGGGAATGTCAGTCCCAGTCCATCCATGGCCTCGACAATCACC
>JBAWZH010000237.1:0-3542 GCA_037143135.1 bacterium | reverse complement strand
GGACGTATTATAACGAGGATGAGGCGATCCGCACGATCATCGACTGCCTGTCAGGGGATTTCATCAACCTGGAGCAGCCGGGCCTGTACCGCCCGATCCGCGAGGCTTTGCTGGAGCACGGCGACTATTACATGCACCTGGCGGATTTCCAGTCCTATATCCAAACTCAAAAGATTGTGGATGAAACCTATCGCGACCAGGATAAATGGGATCGCATGGTGGTGATGAACATCGCCAATATGGGTAAGTTCAGTTCAGACCGGACGATCATGGAGTATTCCCGCGAGGTCTGGAATATCAAACCGTGCCCCATTAACCTCCCGAAAAAGGACTAGGATGGCGGTCTCCCTCTCCCTTCCGGGGAAGAGGGCTGGAATGAGAGTGGGTTCGGGGAAACGCCCATGAAACAGTTTTGCATCGTGTTGTTTCTATTCTGTCTTGCCCCCAGCGCCTTCTCCCTGGGGCCGCATGAGATCCTGCTGCTGGTCAACCGGAATGCCCCTTTCTCCGGGGCATTGGCCCGGGAATACGCGGCCTTGCGGCACATTCCGGAGCCCAACATCATCCCACTTGATCTCCCGGCGAACCCCCCGCTCGACATGTCCGCACCCGACTTCAATCGCCTGATCTGGGAGCCTGCGCGGAAAGAATGCCGGGCGCGTGGACTTGACGATCATATTCTGGCCTGGGTTTATTCGGTGAATTTTCCGATCCGCATCACCACGACTCCGGCGCTGTCCATCCAGGGTCTCACGTTTTTGAAGGGCGTCCTTCCGGCTATGAATCTGGTTGAGCGAGGAACCTACGTCTCGCCCCTTTTCGCGGGGCCGGACAGTCCCGCTTCCTCCGGCTTTCCGCCCCAATCATTCGATGTCCAGCGCGAATGGCTGGGAAGGGATATGCCCATGCCGAACATGATGCTGGGATTCATGGGAAAGGCAGGCAACACCGGTGAGGAGATCCTGTCATGCCTGCACAAGGGAGTCCTGGCCGACCGAACCCGGCCTGACGGCACCGTGTGCATCGTCACCAACAGCGACATCCGGTCACTTTGCAGGCAATGGGAATTTGCCCCGACGATCCGCGAATTGAACGCCCTTGGCATCACCGCCATGATGACCAACGCCTATCCTTCGGGTACCGCGCCAACTCTGGAGTCCAAGGGCCTGATGGGGCTCATGGCCGGGTCGGCTAACATTCCCGAGGCGGAAACAGGCCGCTTTCGTTTCCTTCCCGGCGCCATCGCGGAACACCTGACCAGTTTTGGAGCCGCCTTCGACAATCCCGATCAGACCAAGATCACCGCCTGGATACGCGCCGGGGCCACGGCTTCCGCCGGAACCGTGGTGGAGCCCATGTCGCTCTGGCCCAAGTTCCCCCATGCCCGCGTCTTTGTCCACCCGGCGGCGGGGTGCACCCTGATCGAAAGTTTCTACCAATCGCTCCGCTGCCCCCTCCAAATCCTGATTGTTGGTGAACCGCTCGCCTCCCCGTGGGGCGCCCAATCCACGGTCTCATTCCGGGGTCTGGCGGACGGCGCCGTCATGACCAACCGGCAAATGGTAACCGCCGAAATACTGGCTCAGAACGGGGAACTATTCAGTCGTTACCTGTTTCTGTTGGATGGACGCACGGTTCAACCCCCGGGAAAGAACCCGGCCGTGACACTTGACCCGGCCGGGCTCCAGCCCGGCCGCCACACATTACGGGTTGTCGCCTATAGGGTTGGTTCGGTACGATGCCAGATATTTTCCGAAATGTCGTTCGAGGTAAAATGACTTTGAAATGTGTGTTTTTCGACCGTGATGGCATCGTCAATCAGTCCCCCGGGGCGGGTTATGTCGAGCGCTGGGAGGATTTTCATCTTCTCCCCGAATTCGTTGACACACTCCGGATTGTCACCGGACTGGGTTATTCAGCGGTCATCATCACCAACCAGCGCGGTGTGGCGCGGGGTTGCATGACGGCGGAAACCGTCGCCGACATTCATCGGCGGTTGCGCGTCATGCTTAAGGAACAGCACGGGCTTGACCTTCTCGATGTTCGCGTGTGTCCTCATGACGTTGGCGTTTGCGACTGCCGGAAACCCAAACCCGGCATGATTCTGGAGGCGGCCCGCCTCCATGGGATTGACCTGTCGCAATCCTGGATGATCGGGGATTCACCGGGTGACGCCGAGGCAGGCCGGGCCGCCGGATGCCGGACCATCCTCGTCGGGGAGAAGGCCCGGCGGGGCATGGCGGACGTTCTGTTCGACAGTATGGCGAATTTGCGCTCAGGAATAGCGGAAGTCCTGACAAGAAACGTGGCGAATAAGGGGCAAGGGGGGAAACAATGAAACTATTTGTGCCAGGTCGTATCTGTCTTTTTGGAGAACACACGGATTGGGCGGGAAGTTACCGCCGGATCAATGGCGAACTGGAACCGGGCCATGCCATCATCACCGGCACGAACCAGGGGTTGCATGCCGAGATTAAGCCCCACCCCAATAAACTCGTGGTCAAGGCGACGCTCAGCGACGGCACCCCGTTCGGCCCTTATGAAGTCCCCATGGATCGCGACGTTCTTCTGGCCGAGGCGCAGAAGGGCGGCTTCTTCAGTTATGCCGCCGGCGTCGCCTATCAGGTATTGACCCACTACCGGGTGCGAGGACTGGAAATAAACAATTACCTCACCGACCTTCCCATCAAGAAAGGGTTGTCCTCCAGCGCCGCCGTATGCGTGATGGTGGCCCGGGCCTTTAACCGTCTTTACGATCTCAAAATGACGGTCCGGGGCGAAATGGAATTTGCCTACCTGGGCGAAATCACCACGCCATCGCGGTGCGGCCGAATGGATCAGGGATGCGCCTATGGCAGCCGGCCCATTATGCTGACGTTCGATGGAGACCGGATGGATGTGACCGAAGTCACCGTGCCCAGGGATCTTTTCTTTGTCATCGTTGACCTGCACGCCGGCAAGGACACCCGGGAAATCCTGAACCACTTGAACCACTGTTATCCGTTTGCCGAAGATGCCATCCAAAAGGGGGTTCAGAAATACCTGGGTCCGATCAGCGCCGAAATCACGCGCCAGGCGGCCGAGGCAATGCGTGAGGGCGATGCGAAACGCATCGGCGAACTCATGCGAAACGCCCAGACCGAGTTTGACCGATTCTGCATGCCAGCATGCCCGACTCAATTGACTTCGCCGGTTCTCCATAAGGTGCTGAACCATCCCCTTCTCCAGCCGTTGATCCTCGGAGGCAAGGGAGTCGGCTCGCAGGGTGATGGCTCGGCCCAGTTCATCGTCAGGGACGAGGCCTCACAGGAGCAAGTCATCCGGATCATTGAACAGGATCTCAAGATGAGCGCCCTGCGCCTGGTAATGCAGGCGGGGCGCAGACTGCGCAAGGCGGTCATCCCGGCCGCCGGCTTCGGCACGCGGTTGTTCCCTGCCACCAAGGCGATCAAGAAGGAACTCTTCCCGATCATGGACAGCCAGGGCAGGATGAAACCCGCCATCCAGATCATCGTCGAGGAAGCCGTCAACGCGGGAATCGA
>JBAWZH010000236.1:0-3574 GCA_037143135.1 bacterium | reverse complement strand
ACATGCTGGCGGGCCCCGGCGAGATGCCGATCACCACGAAGTCCGCTCCGCGCAGCGCCCGCCGCAGGTTCGTCGTCCACGTCACGCGGAAATTCGTCTGGCTGTCGGCATGCCTGAACAAGGCCTCCCCGAAGGCCGCATTCACGGAGGAACTCCGCTGATCGAAAAGCCGGAGTTCGCCCGAAAGGCGGCCGCACAATGCCAGATCCCTCATCACCACGGGGCACCAGTAACGGCCCGCTCCGCCGATCACCGCGATCACCACGCTCTTCGCATGCTGTTTGCTCATAGTCCGCATCCCTTCCGCCTCTATACCTCAACCATCCGGTTCGCAGCCGTTCCGGCCACACCATTGACGCGGAGTTCGTCATCGTCACCCACACCATGGAATGTCACCCGGAATCGGCGCCGTAAGGGACTTCGAATCGTCACATCTACCCGGCCCGGCCGACGCTCACAAATGATTAACATATCCTGCGTCGCCGAGTCACGCAACACAAACTCACTCCGCCCCGCCGGATAAATGTCCAGCCGGAGTTCCACAGGCGGCTCGTCGGACAACCGATCCACATCGGCCTGACTCGGCAGAATCGCCCCCGCCTTGACGTAGATCGGCAACCCTTCCGGACGATCCAACGGGCAGTCCTCCAAAATGACCGTCGGGCCGACATGTTCGCGACCGTTCCAGTAGTTGATCCACCGTCCCTCCGGCAGGTACACCGTCCGGTGCAACGCCCCTTTCTTCACCACCGGCGCCACCAGCAACCACTCGCCGAAGTACAACTCATCATGCGTCTCCCAGGCCACACGGTCCGTCCGGTGGTGATACACCAGCGGACGAATAATGGGTTCACCCGTCTTCGCGGCATGAACCAGGTATGAATACAGGTACGGGATCATGCGGTATCGCAGGCGCAGCATCTCGCCGTACAACCTCGCGATATCGGGCGGGCAGTTCCACGGAAACTTCGGCGGCTCGCGCGCGTCGTCCTGGGTCCGCGGCGTGGGCATGAAGAACAGCGACTGGCACAACCGCCGGGCCAGGTTATCGCGGTCAAAAGCCGTATTGTGCGGCGCGGAGAACTTGTCGGCTCCCATGAACCCTCCGAGGTCGCACGAACTAAGCGGATACCCCGCCAATCCCGCGTTGATCATGAACCACAGATCCTGCTCGAAGAAGTCCACACCCACCCGAGTGTCGCCCGACCACACAATACAATGGCGCTGCCCGCCAATCCCCGCCCCGCGGGTAAATACGATTCGCGAGGGGTCGCCATGATCCGATCCGGTCACGGTCGTGGCCCGCGCCCAAAGCGCACCGAAGAGATTACGCGAGGGGATCCCCGGTAAAACCTCTCCGCTGACCCGGTCGCCGTGATCCTGGAGCCAGCACCCGATGCCCTCCGCATTCCGAGCGGCGATCAGTTCGTGATACTTCACCTCCGCCTTCGGATCGCCGACGCGAGCCACCGTCTCGAATCCCTGCTTGCGCAACCACCCTTCCGCAACACCGCGGGTTGTCGTCGCCTCGCTGTAGGGCCGCGAATTCACATGCAGAACCGTGCGGATTCCCATCTCGCGCAATTGTTTCACCATCGCGACGCCGTCACCAAAGTCCGGATGCCAGTTGAAGTCGCGCGACGTGTAGGCGCCGTCCTGCATGTAACGCTCCAGGAACTCCGGACCGCCCCGCCAGTTGCCGTCCAGTTGGATGACGTCCACCGGCAATCCCGCCTTGCGGAAACGCTGGCAGGCGTCCAACGCCTCTGAAGCCCTCGCGATCGAAAGGGTTCCGCACCAGAACCCGATCCACCAGCGGCGCGGCGCGGGTAACCGTCCGACCAGCCGCGTGAAATGCCCCATCAGCGCCGGAAACTCCGGTCCTGCAAACACAAACAGATCGCAGTCCCCGCCGGGCGCGTGCAGGAACCATTCCCCGGGATTGGCGCGCCCGAAGTCGAAGCACACATGCGGCCACGGGTTGTTCAGGAAGAACCCGTACCCCTTGGTCGACAGGAAGAACGGCACCGGAAACCCGCCATAGTCGCCGCTGTAGATCCCCACCTTCACAGCGAACATGTCCGCCCCGTGTCCGGTGCGGTTCGGCCGCATGACCCGGCCTCCCCCGCCAAACAGACCCTCATCGGGATCGAGGTCAAACCGAGCAAAGAAGCGATGACCGCCATACTCAGGCGTCTCGGACGAGAAACGCAACCCGCCCTCCTTCGTTGCCAGGATCGTCGTTCCGGAGGCATCCACCACCCGGATATCCGCCGTCTTCAGGTTCACGAAGGCCGACAACCCGGGCAAACGCAGGGTGATGCCCCCGTCGCCCTCCATCACCTGAACATCAACCGGATCAGACGGAACCTCCACAAGACGGAGTCCTTCCGTGACACTCGGCGGGATTTCCCTGCCCGATGGCAACGCCCTGATCCGCAACATGCCCGCCGAACAAGCCGTCAGAGAAAGACACCCGCCGTCGGCGCCAGCGAGCACGATGCCACGGGAATCCCGCCGGTGCACCGAAAGGGGGCCGATCAAAGACCGGTATGCACCCGTATCAACCTTGACTTTTTCCGGAACGTCCGGCATCAGCGCATCCGGATGATGAAACACTTCCACACTCTTGCTTTCTTCGCTCATGGCAACCCCAATATCATTACTCACCCACCTTAACCCAATACAATCAGTAACAACGAATCCCCGCCCGCGACAACAAAATCATACGATTCAACTCGTTTCACGATTCCCATCCCTCGCGAAGGAACGCCATATCGTCACAGGCCGCCGCAAACAGGGCGTCAGGGTTTTCCGGCGCTTTCGCAACGCCTTCCGTGAACTCGATCGTGAAGGTTCCCTGGAATCCGGAATCCCGCAGTTGGCGCAGGCGCTCACGCACAAATCCGGCCCGGGTTCGGAGGCGGACCCGGTTCCCTTTCTCATCCATGCACACGGAATGCACATGGACAATCCGGCGATTCAGACGAGTCATCCAGTCGTCCAGATTCGTGGATGAAAACGCATGAACGATGACATCGATCTCCGGCCGGTTCGCCAGGAGCCGCGCCGCCTCACACGGCTCCTGGAGCGCGGTACCCCCGTGACATTCGCATAACAGCCGCACCCCCTGCATCTCCGCCGACCATGCCGCGGCGGTCGCCAACTCCTTTTCCACGGTATCGGGATTCTTGCCGACATTGAATTTCACAGCCTTGGCGCCGAATTCACGGATGAATCTCGTTGCCAGTTGCCGACCGGCGAGACCGGCGTCATCCATGGAGGCATAACTATTGAAGATGGGGATGGGAACCCGCGACTGGCGGAGCGCCGTCAGTTCTTCCTCCGTTGCCAGGGCGGCGTGGTTTTGCCAAAGCTCTATTCCATCAAACCCCGCCCGGGAAAACCGTTCAATCCATTCGCTCACACGACACGTCAACGGGGCCTTGCTGTTCCACCGTTGGGCCTCCAACAGAACTGTGCCAATATAGATCCTCAACTGCTCCATGCGTCATGTCCTCCGTAACGCGCGCGATCATGCCGTTCTCCTGTTCACGTGTCAATCATGGGATCA
>JBAWZH010000235.1:0-3608 GCA_037143135.1 bacterium | reverse complement strand
TCGGGGGGGTGGAATCATAGCATGACCGCCCTTTTGTGAGCAGGAGTCGGGAAGCGGCATTCTGCCCTGGGTAAGGACGTGATATTATGGAAGCTTATGCAGTAGTAGGAACGGGTGGCAAGCAGTACCGGGTCAAGGCCGGTGACACTCTTAAAGTTGAACTTCTCGAAGGGGAGGTCGGCGGCACCGTTGTTTTGGACCAGGTGTTTGCGATTTCTGACGGAAAAGACCTTAGGGTCGGAGCCCCTTTGGTGAAGGACGCCAAGGTCAGCGCCCTGATTGTGGAGCACACCAAGGCTCCCAAAGTGGTGGCGTTCAAGAAGAAACGCCGCAAAGGGTACAGGCGGAAAGTCGGTCATCGCCAGCCATTGACCGTGTTGCGCGTTGCCAGTATTGGCTGAAGAGGAGTTTAGATATGTCAAAAGCAGGCAGCAGTCGAGTTAATGGACGGAACAGCCCCGGGCAACGTCTGGGCGTGAAGGCCTATGACGGCGAGACCGTGAAGGCGGGCAGCATCATCGTCCGGCAGCGCGGGACGAAAGTTCAGGCGGGTCGCAACGTTAAATTGGGTAATGATAACACCGTGTTCTCGCTGGTGGCGGGTAAGGTGAAGTTTGAAAAAGAAGGCCGCCGCGTGACGGTGGTGGCGACGGAAGAGGCTACGGCGTAAGCGTGGCTCCGGAATCGTCCGTATCGAACAGGCCGCGTCCCCCGGGCGCGGCCTTTGTTTTTCAGGTGAACGGGGGTCTCCATGAAAAACCGCAAATTCATTGATTCCGTGTTGATCCACGCGGCGGCGGGCAACGGCGGAAACGGATGTGTCGGGTTCCGGCGCGAGAAGTATATTCCCAAAGGCGGGCCGGATGGCGGCGATGGCGGCCGTGGCGGTCATATCCTCCTTAAGGCCGATCCCAATGTTGACAGCCTTATCAATCTTTTTTTCAATCCGCAACTGCGCGCTGAAAGCGGTCAGCACGGCATGGGAAAGAGGATGCATGGCCGCAACGGGAAAGATCTCGTCTATGCCGTCCCCTGTGGAACCGAGATTCGTGACGCGGAAACGGATCAACTCCTGTGCGATTTAACCGAACCCGGTGGCGAAATGATGATTGCGAAGGGCGGCAAGGGCGGCCTCGGCAATCCCCACTGGCAGACCTCGACCCATCAGACCCCATACGAGCATACCGATGGCGAGGAAGGCGAGCAACGGAAGTTCCGGCTGGATTTGAAACTGTTGGCGGATGTCGGGCTAGTCGGGTTTCCCAATGCCGGGAAATCATCCCTGCTCAGTAAAATCAGCAATGCCCATCCCAAGATTGCGCCCTATTCCTTCACAACCCTGAATCCCATTATCGGGACTGTCTTTGTCGGGAACGACTTTGATGCGGCGCATTACACGGTGGCGGATATTCCCGGTCTGGTCAAGGACGCCCACAAGGGTGTTGGCATCGGCGACCGTTTTCTCCGTCATATCGAGCGTGCCACCTGCCTGGCTCTGGTGATCGACATGAGCGGTATGGAGGGACGTGACCCGGTTGAGGATTACAGGGTCATCCGGAACGAATTGAAACTCTACCGCGCAGATCTGTTGGATCGCTCGACCCTCGTGGTGGCCAACAAGATGGATCTTCCTGATGCCAAGGAGAATTTGACCCGGTTTCGCAAGGAAACCAAAACCAAACCCCTGCCCGTCTCTGCAGAAAGCGGTGAGGGATTGGAGTTGCTCAAGTCCCGTCTTCTTCAACTCATCCGCCACGAGGCGTGATACTTCCCAACAGGATCCACTTCCCATGCCACGACACTCCAAATCAATCAAGCCGCTCACCCTTCACCGTGTTTTTCAATCGCACGCCGTCGTGCAGCGCGATTGTCTTCTCCCGGTCTTCGGAACGGGTGAACCCGGAACCACTGTGCGTTGCTCGCTCGCCCGGCGTCGGGCCCTGACCACGGTTCGCCCCGACGGGACGTGGAAGGTTGAACTGCCAGCCATTCCCGCCGGTGGACCCTTCCGGCTTGTGGCCGAATCCGGGGATTCCAAAGCGGTTGCCTCCGATGTGTTGGTCGGGGATGTCTTTCTGTGTTCCGGGCAAAGCAATATGGAATGGCCCTTGAACATGGCTCAGGGCGGCAAAGCAGCCATGGCCACCTGCGCGGACGACCATCTTCGCCTGCTACGGGTGCCCAAGAAGCCGTCGTTTGCCGCGCAGCACGAACAGGAAGGGGAATGGCGATCCTGTGATCCCGTCACGGCCTCCGTTTTTTCAGCCGTCGCCTATTTTGCCGCCGCCGCGTTGCGGCGCGCGAATCCCGAGGTGCCGATTGGCCTGATTGAATCCGACTGGGGCGGAACCGCCGCCGAAACCTGGATCAGCCCCGAAGGCCTCCAATTATTTCCCGCGCTCCATGCGAATTGGAGACAGGTTGCCGATCTGATGTCAGCCTTCGATAAAGACAGGGAAGGTCATCGCCGCCGTCTGGCTGTCCTTCGGGCGGAGATGACCAAGACCTTCGATGCCTGGCACAAGGCCCTTTGCGAGGTTGACGGTGGCATGACGGCGGGCCTCAACCAGGCCGATGCCGATATTACGGACTGGAAAACTCACCCGGTGCCTGGCTTCTGGCCGAACCCCCTCATTGGTAATCACGAGGGAATTGTCTGGTTTGCCTGCGACGTGATGGTTCCCCCGGATCTGGCCGGAAAGGATATGACGCTCCATCTGGGCGAGATCGACAACGAGGATACGACGTGGTTCAACGGCGAGAAGATTGGCGCCATTAATCTGATGGATGGTCCCCTCCATTGGCAGATGCAGCGCAGTTACAAGGTTCCAGGACATCTGGTCCGCAAGGGCGCCAACCGCATCACCGTCCGGGTCATCGACTACGGGGGGCGGGGCGGTTTCGGGGGAGGACCCCAGGGCCTGTGTCTGGTCGGGTGCGGCCAGCGCATCGTCCTGCCGGAAACCTGGCGGTTCCGGCTGGGGTCTCCCCTGATCGCTTCGCGCCCTCTTATTGACATATCTCTGCTGGAAGAATGCCCGGTGACATCCTCAACCTTTTCCGCCTTATACCAGGGCATGATCCGGCCTCTGGCCGGGATGGCCCTGGCGGGCGCCTGGTGGTACCAAGGCGAATCCAATGTCGACCGCGCCGAAGCGTATCGCTTCCTGCTGGCGGCCCTCATCCTGGACTGGCGTCACACGTTTGCGCCCGGACCTTACGGCAAACTTCCCTTTCATATCATTCAACTTACCGCATTCCGTCAACCGCCAACCCATGCGGGAGAGCGTTCCCCCTGGGCGGAACTCCGTGAAGCCCAAACCCTGGCCCTGCGCCTGCCCGATACCGCCATGGCCGTCATCCTGGACTGCGGCGATGCCCAGGATATCCATCCCACCAATAAGCGTACGGTGGGTGAACGCCTCGCCCTGTTGACCCGGCGAGACCTATGGAAGGAAACCCTCGTTGCCGACGGGCCGAGCATGAAGTCGGTCGTGATCACCGGTCCGGTCATGACGGTCACCTTTACAAGCGCGCTGAAAACACGTGACGGTCTGGCACCCGGCGGATTCGCCATTGCAGGCGAGGACGGAGCCTGGGTTTGGGCC
>JBAWZH010000234.1:0-3647 GCA_037143135.1 bacterium | reverse complement strand
ACCAGTACAAGATCCTGAGTTGCGGCGAAGGCGGCGCGGTCGTCACCTCCGACGCCAAACTGGCCGAGCGCGCCTTCATGGCCCAGGATGGCAGTTGCAGTGTCTGGCCCGAGACCGGCGTGATGAGCGAGGCGTTCTTCTGTGGCGGCAGTTTCCGCTTCAACGATCTCAATGCGGCCATTCTTCGCGAGCAGGTTCGCCGACTGGACGGCATCCTGACCCGTCTGCGCCGCACCCGGCGCCTGTTTATGGAAGGCCTGCGCCTGCCCGCGGGATTCCGCCTGGTTGAAACCCATGACGAGTCCGGCAACTGCGGCGTGTGTTTCCTGATCCAGGCGCCGTCAGAATCGGCGGCCGTGGAGGCGGAGACCCTCCTGAAGAAGCAAGTGAGTTTGCACAGGCCCATCAATTCCGGGCGGCATGTGTACTCCGCCTGGGGCGTCGTCAGCGGCCGCGTGGGCGGACACCATCCGGATTGGGATTGCTTCAGGCATCCCGCCAATCGCGCGATCCGGACGAACTATGACCAGCCCATGACGCACACCGATGATCTGCTCAAGCGCACACTTCTGGTTCGCACTCCCTACGACTGGTCTGATTCAAAAGTGCGCCGCACCATCGCAACCCTCAATCGTTTTCTGGTTTCAGAACTGACACCCTCCCCCCTCCATACATGACATGAATACATCCCCCTGGTTGATTCGAGAAAGCGACATCCCCTCCGGCAATCCCGATGTGCTGTCCACGTTGTTCTGTGTCGGAAACGGCCGGATGACCACGCGCGGCACGTTTCCCGAACAACGGTTCGAGGCCTATCGGGGAACCTATGTTTCCGGCCTCTACACCAAGTCGGGTTACGGTCTGATCTACTTCATGGTCGCACCCGATTGGCTCTATGCGAAGGTGAAGTCCGGCCCCGTCACGCATGGCGAACGCCTCCTCGATATGCGCGACGGCGTGCTGCGACAAACCTCCACCGCCGACTCCGTTAACATTACCGAGGAACGCTTCGCCTCCTTTGCCAACGCCGCGATCATGGCCCAGCGCTTCACCGTGGAGGTGCTTGCCGGGCCCGTGGAGTTCGAATTGGGCCTCGATGGCGATGTCCGTAATCACCGCGCCAAGTATTACAAACCCGGCCAGTTCCCCAACAGCGACGAGATGGGACTGAAACTGTCCGTCATCGACTCCCTCTCCGCCGAGTCCGGGAAGTTGCATGTCGCGATCCGATCACGTTCCACCGAGGCCCGCGCGGCCATCACGGCGCATGTCACCGGGCCGCACCCCGCCGTCTATTCCTGCGACGGGGGCCGGGCGCTGGCAACCTGGAAACTCGAACCCGGCAGGTATGTTTTCGAGAAGGTTTGCGCCCTCAACGGCGATCCCGGCGGACTCACCTATGACGAGGCGTTCCGGGAGCATGGGTCGGCGATTCATGCGTTCTGGGCCGTGGCCGATGTCGAGATCGAGGGTGACGATACGGCCCAGAAGGCCATCCGGTTCGCGGTGTGGAGCACGCGAATCGCCGCGGCGGATGACCAGGGCGCGTCGTCCATTGGCGCGAAGAATCTGACCGGGGACTGGTATCGCGGTGCGGTGTTCTGGGACATGGAGATGTACCAGTTGCCGATGCTGGCCGCCATCGCGCCGAAACTGGCGCGCAATCATATCCTGTACCGGGCCAACCGCCTTCAGGCGGCCAAAACGCTGGCCGGGCAGGATGGTTACGAGGGCGCCCGGTATCCGTGGCAGTCTTACCAGACCGGTCTTGAGGAACCCCCCATGATCGGGGGTTTCCTGTATCTGCAGCAGCACGTCAACCTCGCCGTCGCCTGGGGCATCCTTCATTACCGCTATCTCACCGGTGATCCAACCGGTTCGGAGGTGCTCGTGGAATTAGCCCGGTTCTGGGCCTCGCGGGTCAGGGACGGCCATATCCAGGGCGTCTGCGGCCCCGACGAGATTCATGCCAACGTCACCGACAATGCCTACACCAACAGGATGGCCGTCTGGCTCTGGCAACAGTTGGCCGAAGAACCCGGCGTGACGGCGGCCGAACGCAAACGCTGGCAGGAACTGGCCTCCACGTTGGTCGTGCCCCGCAACAGGGACGGCACACTCATGATTCCCTACGCAGGCTGGGAGGCGATGCCGGAACCGAACGATTTCCTGACGGCATCCAACCCCGCCGCGGATAAACGGTGCAAACAGGCGGACTTGCTGATGCTGTTTCAGGCGTTGCCGCTGGAGTTCGACGATGCCACGGTGGCCGCGCACTGGAATGCATATGCGCCGCTGTGCGATCAGACCTCGTCGCTGTCGCTTTCCACGCACGCCCTGATTGCGGCGCGGCTGGGGCTGGGGCGTGATGCGCAACGGTTCATGAATATCAGCAATGGCATCGACCTGGGCGACGTGATGGGCAATACCTGCGACGGTATCCACGGCGCGGGCCAGGGTGGAATCTGGCTGGCGGTGATCCACGGATGCGGCGGACTGCGTGTCGGTCATGACCGGGTCGTGATCGCGCCCGCGCTCCCGCCGGGGTGGTTGTCGTTGCAGTACCGGTTCCTGTATCGTGGACAACCGGTGCGCGTGCAGATCGGGCGGAACGAATTCGCCGTGGAGAACGAGGGGACGCAAACCGTAACGGTTGAACTCGCGGGCAAGGCGACCCCGCTGGCCCCGCTTTCGCCGGTTCGGACAGGCCTTTCGTCGCGGTGGCGGGAGCAGGAGTTGCAGGGTGTCATTTTCGATCTGGACGGCGTGCTCGTCTCGACGGATCGCTTCCACTACCTGGCGTGGAAGGAATTGGCCGACGAACTCGGCATTCCATTCGACGAGGAGCGAAACCACGCCCTGCGCGGTGTGTCCCGCGAGGAGAGTCTGCGGCGGATTTACGGCGACCGGCCTCTGCCTTCGCCTGATGTCTTCACGGAACTGTGCAACCGGAAGAACGCCCGCTACAAGGAATCGGTCGCCCGAATGACGGAACGGGACGTGTTGCCCGGCGCGGTGGAGTTGCTGGCGGCTCTGCGGAAGGCGGGTCTCAGGACCGCGATCGCGTCGGCGAGCAAGAACTGCGGGGCCGTGCTGGAACGCACCGGATTGATCCGGCTGGTGGACGCGGTTTCCGATGGCGCCAACATCAGCGAGAACAAGCCCAACCCGCAGGCGTTCTACGTTGCCGCCCAGCGGTTGCGGTTGCTCCCGTGGAACTGCGTCGGAGTCGAGGATGCGGAGGCTGGCATTGAGTCGATCCATCGCGCCGGTATGGCGGCGCTGGGCGTCGGTTCCACCGCACCCGGAGCCGATATCACGGTGTCCTCCACCCGTGACGTCACCGTGGATCTGCTCCGAACCCTTTTTCGTGAACACCGCAGTCCTCTTGACCCCTATTTGGAGCGGCACCTGGCCAAGGTCGCCGCAGAACGGGGCGCCGTTTACAACCAGTCGCTCACCCACGGGAAGAAATAGACATCATGTGCTTCAGAGACGGTGAGTCGTTGCGTCTGAAGGCGCGCCCCGGGTGCGTCTGCCCTGAGGTTTCCCCGCGCTTGACGGCGGGCGGGTCACTTGCCAGTATGATGGTCTATGACAGAACCGCGTGATATTTTGGACATCCAGCAACAGTTGGTGAACAGCAA
>JBAWZH010000233.1:0-3659 GCA_037143135.1 bacterium | reverse complement strand
CTTAATGGTGGTTCGGCGAGTTGTCAAAGGTCTTTTGGTGTCAGGCCGGTCCGCCTCGCGATTCGGGCGAGCATGTGAGGGCCAATTTCTTCACCATCATGAAATGCAAAGACATAATCTGGCCAGTCGGTGCGAGACAAGATTCGGTGAGATGTGCCTGCCTGACGCTTGATGGACCAGCCGATGCGCAACAAAGCCGCCAAAACAAGGCGAGCTTTGCGAGACGGCCAGTAACTCATGCCGGCACCGCAAACAGGTCATCTAGTTCCGGGACGGTTTCACCATGCTCCATGCGGTCAGCTATGACACGAAGAGCGATGGTCTCGGCCTTAGACACGGCATCAGACCTACTGTCACCATAGGCCATCACCCCGGGCAAATCCGGAATTTCCGCAATCCACCGCCCGTCAGACTCTCTTTCGATTTCAATCTTCATAATTCAAATATAGTCCTCTCCCTTCTCCTTTTCAATCTTTTCGATGGCCGAACATTCACATTGACGGTTTCGGCAACCCGTCCGCGGGTTGACAAATACCATCCGGTGTGTGGTTGAGCGGCTTCTTGTCCTTGAGTAGTTTTTCGATCTCCAGTCGTTCCGCCATCTCTCTCATGAACAGACCAGAGTAAACTGCCTGAAAGTCCGGTCCTTTGAGAAGGAAGATGAATGTCTTGCCTTCCACTTCCTTCTTTCGGTTGTCAAGGGTGTCATGCCACATCTGCCAGAGGGGAATTGTGATTTCTCCCGGCACTTTGCCAGCCGTGGATGCAATGACTCCGTTTGTGGCAACCGAGACATGGAGACAAAGCATGTTCACACTGCCCGGACCTGTCCGGGCAGTCTCCTTGGTGACCTGATTGCCTTTGCCATCTACCATGTCCACTCGGGTCACGGTGCCGACGAGGACATGGTCGGCATCAGAGACCAGATTCGTCAGGTCACGAAAGGCAATCTGAGTCGCATGCGCATGCATAGTCAACACAATGACGGCAAATCCGATGAGTATCTTCATTTCTCTCCTCGCAGAACGCCCCGGTTCAGCGGCGCGCGGTAGCGCGTACGCTGCGACCCGATCGGCTGGATGTTTCCACGAATCGTCCAGAGACGAAGCGGTGCAATACACTAGCCATGAGTGTTTGGTAGGGCAACCCGTCTTCAACCGCAATGGTCTGAAGTTGCTCTAAATCTCTGGAGGAAATCCGGATGTTGACTCTTTGGTCTTTCGCCAATGTGTTCTTCGCGTACTGCATATGGCGCGCAATTTCCCGACTTTGATTGGCTACCGGTTTCCATTCGCCACGTTCAAACGAGTCGAGAATTTCCTGCTCCTCTGGATCAAGTTTTGTCTTTTTCATTGTCTTCTCCCAAAAACTGGCGCGTTGCTTTTCTGCTTGGAATGATCGTTTTGAGAAAGCGACCTTCCGCTGATTCAACAAAGGGCACCAAGTACACATACTCCCCAACTCGAACGACCAGAATCTGCTGACCGGGATATCGCCCCTGATTAGGGTGTTCACTCACAGCCAGAAGATCGCCACCCTCAATATGCATCACCATTTGCTCAAAACTGAGTCCGCGTTCGGCCTTGAGTTGCTCATTCTTCTCAGGATTCCATTGGTAGTGATCCATGCCCATAATATACTACAACGTGTGCCTTACGGCAACAGCTTGTTTTCTGAATCATTGATTCGATCTATTGCCGAACGGTCACCGTTTCCGGCGGCGAGCATGCGAGCCGTCGCGGTCAAAGAGCTGGTTCGGGTTATTTCATTCTTTTCCGAATCCAGGCCGGGTTGCGTCGGCAATCCAGGATTGCGCGCACCTGCACGTCATTTTTCGTCACGCGATAGAATACAGCAAAGGGAAATCGCTTTGAAAGAAGTCTGTGGTATCCGAAATAGATTGGATGTATACCACCAAAGAAAGCCAGGGAGTCGATATCCGACCAGAGAGAATCGAGAAAATAGATCCCTAAACCTCCGGATTGCTGCTCGTAAAAACGATATCCATCAGCGAGATCAACAAGTGCATCCTCAAGGACTGTGACGTTCATCACACCTGATCCCAGACCCTGCGTTTGGCTTCAGCCAAATCAATGAACTTCGACTTTCCTTCCTGAATCCGTTGCTCCCGCTCTCGCAACACGTCACCATGCCATTCAGGCGATGGAACATCAGCCTGTGAATGGCAGAGGCTATCCCAGATCTCCTCCAACGCACGAAGCTTTTCGGTCACATCCATTTTGTCTAGCGGTATTGCAGTATGCATGACTATCTCCTCACACTGTCAACATGATATCTCAATCATTCTTCATCCGCAACTTTCATCATTCCGAACGCTGCAAATGAGGATTTGGCGCGGCCACACGACAATATCCTCCATTTGTCTTGTTAGGATCTCATGGATTTCAGTATCTCCACAGAGTCACGGTTAAGGTACTCCTGAAGAAAGACTCGTTGATCTTTGCCTTCTGCGGATTCGCGAAAGAGCTCTTTCAGAAACAATGGCCCCTTCTCATCCAAGAGGAACTGCCAGAATGCGGCGTGGCTTAGGCCGACAAGGCAATCATGAATTCTGTGCTTCAGAAAATACCCTCTGTTCTGCATCGAGCGGATGAAAGCATCTTCCCAATTTGCTTCTTTCAGGTCTCGAAATCTCTGCAAGTAATCAGGAGATGCTGCTCCCCTCATGTATTGCCCCTCAGCATAGGCTTGCGCGACTCCTTCATTGACGAAGATAGAGGGTTTCGCGTTCACATCGCATTCTATCTGGAGCTGGTAGTGCACCATCTCGTGGTCAATTGAACACCTGACCCGGTCGGCGTTAGCCTCTCCTTTCTCCGTCCAGCATGAGAAGGTGTCTGGCTTCACGAAACCGCCATCTGGTGAGAGTTCCACGCGGGGCGAGACGGCGCACCGGGAAGTGAGGTTGAAATATGCCTGCACGGCCTCTCGGCTTTGGCCAACAAGTTGCTGGGCATAACTGTCCGTCAGACCTGTGCTGTTTATCTCGATTGACCACATATACATGATCCTAACGGCGGCATTCAGGCTGAGGAGCGCTAGCGCCGATAGCAAGGAGTGCTTAATGAGGGTTCGGTAATTGATACTGATCAGGCGTGTTTTGCCGAACTCATGTACGAACGGAGTACAGCATTCATCTTTGTTTGGTAACCACGTCCGGCACTCCTGAACCAAGCCACCACGTCATGATCAAGACGCAACGTTAAGCTTTCCTTCTTTTGAGGCAACCGCAATTCCGCCTTCTTCCAGAATTCCACGCTAAGTTTAGGAATGTCGGAATAGTCAATACCCTCGTCCGATTCATCCGCAAGGAACTGCCAATCAGTGCCGGATTTCTTTATTGAATTTCTCGCGTTCATGTCGTTCCGCCTATCGGGCTGAGATAATCCTGATTGTGTCGTCAATCCTTTCGACAAACACAACCACCACTACCGAGTTGATAAGAAGCCCGATTCCGATCAACCTGTCTTCACTATAATTCTTTCGCGTGTCCAATGCCACAACCATGGGTTCGTCAAACACCGGTGGAACATCCGCAAAATCGATTCGGTGACACCGAATGTTCTCCCGGTTCTTTTCCTCATCCCACTCGAATTTCATTGGTAGTAATGTAACTACTATTCGTAGTTACGTCAATA
>JBAWZH010000232.1:0-3660 GCA_037143135.1 bacterium | reverse complement strand
ATATCAGCCCATTCCGATTGTCGTACGGGAGAGGCTGTGTTAGCATCCCGCGCCATGAAGGCAAAAGATCGGGAAGAAGTACTGGTTGTTGATCGCAGTCTGGTTGAGCGGATCGGCATGTTCCAGGGGTTGACCCTGGACACGGATCGATATCTGGTCGAACTGCTGAATCCGCGCCACTACCGTTTCGTGGCTCGCCACAAAGCCGAGCAGGATGAGTCGCTGAAACAGTTGATCCCCTATTTTTTGATCTGTCATGAATCGCGCATCTGGTGTTATGTCAGGGGAAAGAAATCAGGGGAAGACCGGCTTGTCTCCAAGGCGTCCATCGGCATTGGCGGGCATATCAACAATCTGGACGAAAATTTATTTGAGGACGTTTACAGCCGCGCGGCGATCCGGGAACTCGAGGAGGAAGTCAGTCTTCCGAAAGGATATACCCATAAGATTGTGGGGTTGTTGAATGATGACCTGACCCCGGTGGGGCGCGTTCATCTGGGTGTCATTCATGTTCTCAAAGTCACCTCTCCTGACGTGGGCAAGCGCGAGGATGTCATCACGGAATCCGGCTTCAAGACGCTGGCTGAACTCAGGGCGATGAAGGACCGCATGGAGACGTGGTCCCAGATCTGTCTGGAGCAGATCGACGGGTTGCTGGCGCGCGGGTAGCCGCGATTATTTCAGGCAGCCGGCCTTTCTGAGATTGGCGGCAATGCGGCCGGCGACAGGTTCGTCAACAATTTTGAATTCCTGCCCGGTGACCTGTTCGTAGGCCTGGATATACCGTTTGGCCGCCTCGACACGGACGTCATCGGTCAGTGCCGGCGGAACGCCGTCTCCCCGGAATCCCTGCGAGACAAGCCATTCACGGACATATTCCTTGTCGATTTTCCGCTGATCCTGGCCGGCCTTGAAGAGCGCCTCGTAGGTGTCGGAGAACCAGTACCGAGAAGAGTCCGGGGTATGAATTTCATCCGAGACGACGAGGCGTCCGTTGAGTTTCCCGATTTCGTACTTGGTATCAACCAAGATCAACCCCTGGGCGGCGGCATGGGCGACGCCGGCCGTGAATAGCGCAAAACAGATTTCGGCGGCCTCATCAAAGGTCTTGGCGTCGATCAGTCCCTCCTGGATGGCCTCATCGCGCGAGATCGGTCGGTCGTGTTTTTCGTGCTTGGTCGTCGGGGTCAGGATGGGGCGTTCGAGTTTCTGATCCTTTTTCAGCCCTTCGGGAAGGGTGTTCCCGCAGAAATAACGTACGCCTCTTTCGTAATTGTACCAGGCGGACGTTTTGGTGACGCCGGTGACATACCCGCGGACAATAAACTCCAGGGGCAACTGTTCGCACTCGTGGACGACCATGACGTTGGGGTCGGGGATGGAAAGGATGTGGTTGGGAACGATGTCTTTTGTCTGCTCAAACCAGAAGGCCGCCAGTTGGTTCAGAACCTGACCCTTGAAGGGAATGGTTCCGATGATGCAATCAAAGGCGGAAACCCGATCCGTGGTGATGATGATCCGGCGATCCTTTTGGAGGTAACTTTCCCGCACCTTTCCCTGATGGCGTTCACCCAGTCCTGGGAAATTGGTTTCATTCAGGGTGTTTCTCAGTTCGGCCCGGATGCGTTCTTCTGAAATCATACGTGTTTTCTCCTTCTCGCTGTCTTTGTCCCCCGTGCCGCTACGCCATCATGCAAGCAAAGCCAGAATGGCTGGCGCCGTCTTCCATTTTCGTTGGATCTGGAAGTGGTTAAGCTGACGGGCGCACAGGCTTCTGATTTCGGCGATCAGGGCGCGTGTTGTGCGGGGGGTGGCCGTTGCTCCCAGGATGATCGAAGCCGTGGCGTCCAGGCCCTTGAGGCCTAGAAATCCGCGCCCTGAGGGGGCGTCCCAGACATCGGAGAACGTGGCCAGGACAATCCGGATGCGCTCAAAGAGAATCATCTCCATACCGGCGTCGTTGGGAACCAGCAACGGACGGAGATCCAGAACCCAGACGGTTTCATGCCCGCAGGCGATCCAGGTGGCCGGATAAATGATGCGGTTTCCGAACAGGCGGATCCGCCGGGCCAGCGTTCCCTCGCCAGCCGCCTCCAGCGCCTGCGCCAGCATCGTGCGGGACTGTCGCAGATCCAGGGATTCCGGGATGACCTCGATCTGGTCGAGATAAAGAGCCACGCCCTGCGCCGCCTCGGCGAGCGGCGTCAGGTCTGCCAGGGCGGGATTCCCGCACAACGCGGGCACATCCTCGAGCAACTGCCCGGCGATTTTCTCGCGCGAGGTGGGGACGCCGACTCTGTCTTGCCAGATCATCAGTGGGTCACCATTCCCTGAATGGCGTTGATAAACTGGTTCACATCCTTGAATCGGCGATAGACCGAGGCGAACCGGACATAGGCCACCTCGTCAATTTTCTCGAGTCGCTCCATGACCTTCTCGCCGATCATTTCGCTGGGAACCTCGCGTTCAAATTCGTTTTCCAGTTCGGTAATGATGCCGTCCACCAGTCCTTCAATCTGATCCATGCTGATGGGGCGTTTTTCGCAGGCGCGGGCAACGCCGTTGATCAATTTTTCGCGGGACAACTCCTCGTGGCGCTGATCCCGCTTGATGACGTGGAGCGCCGCCTTGACCACTTCCTCACGGGTGGTGAACCGGTGCCCGCAACTGTCGCAAACACGGCGACGGCGGATCACCTCCCCGCCCCGGGATGCCCGGCTGTCGATCACCTTGTCTTCGTCATGGCCGCATCGCGGACAACGCATGGTTCACCTTGATTGGTTGTTGACGGCTTATAGTAGGGGAAAAACGGGGAGTGGTCAACACTGCGCGTTTTCAGATTGAAGATTTGTTTTCAGAGGCTACACTATCGGGCAACTTTTCACAAAGAAAGAGGACGATCATGGCGCGTGTTTTTAATTTTGGCGCGGGCCCGGCCGCATTGCCGGTGGAAGTGCTGGAGGAAGCCCAGAGGGAATTGCTTGATTTCAAGGGATCCGGAATGTCCATCATGGAGCATAGTCACCGCGGCAAGGAGTATGATGCCGTCCATGGTGAGGCGATTCAAAACATCCGGACGTTGCTCGCCCTGTCCGATGACTATACGGTGCTGTTCATCCAGGGCGGCGCCAGTATGCAGTTTGCCATGGTGCCCATGAACCTGCTGGGCGCGGGCCAGTCGGCGGATTACGTTAATTCCGGCGCGTGGGCCGACAAGGCGATCAAGGAGGCCAAACTGTTCGGAAAGGTCAACGTCATTGCCAATACCGGCAAGGATATCCCGACCCGTATGCCGAAGAACTCGGATTTGCAGTTCACGCCGGACGCGGCATATGTCCATATCACGTCGAACGAAACCATTGCCGGATCGCAGTGGAAGGATTTTCCTCGCACCGCCGCGCCGCTGGTGGCCGACATGTCCTCCGACATTCTGTCCCGCCCGTTTGATGCCGGGCAGTTCGGTCTGATCTATGCCGGCGCCCAGAAGAACCTGGGTCCCTCGGGCATGGCTCTGGTGGTGATGCGCAGGGACTTGCTCGACAGGGCGCCCGCCACGATTCCGACCATGCTCAAGTACAAGACGCATAGCGAGGAGAATTCCCTCTATAATACGCCGCCGACCTTTGCCATCTATGTTCTGATGCTGGTCACCCGCTGGAT
>JBAWZH010000231.1:0-3678 GCA_037143135.1 bacterium | reverse complement strand
CGGGGACACGGAGGCCGGTGATGATGCTACCAGCGGATCCAGACAGAGCTATGAAGAACCCGATGGCAGCGGAGGTGCCGATGGCGACCCTTATGGCCACCCTGAACCACGTCAGCAAAGGCACGATCATGCTCCCGCCGCCAACCCCCACCAGACCCGACATCCCGCCAATCAGTCCACCCGCCACCGACAGCCACGCATAACCGATCTTTGTACCCGATACATGTTCCCGGGGCGTCATGAACATCTGGGCAGCCACACTGAAGAGAAACACCACAAACGTCCACTGCAGAACCCGGCCGGACACTGACGAGGCCACCCACGTCCCGGTGAAAGCACCGATGAGAATGGCCGGCGTGATCTTCCTGACTATCCTCCAATCAACGAAGTCCTTATCGTGATGGGCTCTCATGCTGGAAATGGAGGTAAACACAATGCACGCCAGCGACGTTCCAACAGCCAGGTGCTGAATCAGACCGGGCGGGAATTGCTGTTTCGCGAACAGCACACACAACCCCGGCACAATAATGACGCCGCCGCCAACGCCAAGCAGTCCCGCCAACACCCCCGCACAGCCACCCAACAGGCAATACCAGATCCACACATCCATGATGTTCCTCTTCTTGTATAAAAGGAGACACTCTATAGCACAGCCCACATAATACGTGCCAATGAAATGATGCTCTTGGTGATCAGGAAGACGCTAAAACCCCGTATGCCTCATGCTTTATGATGGATACAGGGACATCGATCAGTTAATAATCACTGGACTCAAGGATAACTATGAAGACAGGAAAACAAACGACATGATACATGCCTATATTTTCGATCTAGACGGAACTCTGGTCGATTCCGAACTATTGTGGTGCAAGGCCCTGCAGCACCTCGTCGCCGTCCGCGGCTTGTCCATGTCCGATTCCCATGCCTTTGATCTGGTTCTAGGCAGGGCCTGGAGCCACATTGTGACCCGGTTGCGAAGGGATTATCCCACCATCACGGAGGAACCCGATGTTATTGAGAGGGAAAGCGTACGATACTATGCGGCCATGAGGGGAACATCGGACATTCGGATTCACAGTTCTATCCGCCTTCTGGAACGGCTCGCTCAACGTCATCCTGTTGCCATCGTGTCCGGCTCCACACGTCAACAGGTGGCCGACGCCATTGCCCTGATGGGAATCGGCAACCTCCTTCAGTTCTATCTTGGCAGCGAAGACGTCCCTCATGGCAAACCGGATCCAGCCGGATTCCTCCTTGCGGCCCGACGTTTCGGAGTGCCCCCGAACGCCTGCCTGGTTTTTGAGGATTCAACCGCAGGCGTTCTGGCCGCCAAGGCGGCGGGCATGCGTTGCATCGCGCTTCGTCGTCAGGGCCACCCTCACCAGAATCTGGATGGCGCCGATGAAATTCTGCCCGACCTCTCGGGTTTCAATCCCGCCCCGTACGGCACCGCCCTTCCCTGAAGGATTATTGCCTGCCTGAACTCCCTGAAGTCGAAACCGTGGTGCGCGATTTATAGCGCATGGCATCGAAAACTCCTTCATTCAAAAATATCCGCTGTAACCCAAGCCCTCGTGTCGTAATGTTGAGGCTACCCTCCCCTTCTGAATCACTATCAGGGAAACCCTGACAACGATTCAGGGTTTCTCCCAATTGCTGTTGCCGGTATTATAACTCATAATCAGTCTGAAGATATTTGAACTTGGAAAGAGAACTATGGCTCTGAATTACATCATTTCACCGTCGGGGAATCATGTGCAGATTGTGGGAATCGGCAGGATAACCACCCGTGACTGTGTCGGACTAGTCAAGCATATCGTCGCCGACATCCATCGTCACTCCGATGCCACCGCGCTCGTTGATCTGCGTAACGCCTTCTATAGACCCAAAAATCTGGGAGAGATCGGCGAAATCGTCAAAGCCGTCAAGGCCTTCCATTCCGGGATCCACAGCAAAATTGCCATCGTGGCCAAGCGATCCACCCTTTTTCTCGCCGAACTTTTCTCCGCGGCAATGAGAAGAACAACTCCTGTCAGCATCAAGGTTTTCGTGGATGTCGCGGCCGCCGAGACGTTTTGCCGTAAGAGGTGTAATAAGGGCTCAAGCCCCTCAGGGCGCCGCCCTTCGTCGCAGGCCCCTCAGGGTCATTCCTCACACGGCTTTCATGTACGGGGAATGGCTTGCCATGACGAACACGGCGTCAAGTCGCCCTAATGACAACGCCCTACTTCGCCTTGCGGCGGGTACGCCTTGGGCTACGAAGGGCGACCATCCTTCGCTCTGCGCCCATTATTTCTTGGTCGCAGACCATCCGTAGCTCAAGCCGAACGGCGCAGAGCGAAGGATGGTCGGGGCGGCGGGATTTGAACCCACGACTTTCAGCGCCCAAGGCTGACGCGCTACCAGGCTGCGCTACACCCCGAAGTTTAGCGATGAGAAGTCAATCGGAGTTGATCCGCTTAATATCTCACCGGTGACAGGGGATGCAAGGTACAGGGGGTAAAGCCAACAGTCAAGCCTGCTCCCCCTTCACATCGAAATCGCAAACCAGGGGAAGATGATCGGAGAAGACCACGGGAGGCAACTCAAGACGGTTAATCCTGATGCCCGGACTGTGCAGGATGAAATCGAGCTCCATTTTGGGCGCCCAACTGGGATAGGTGGCATGGTGCCCCAGATTGGCGCTTTTGAGACCCGTCGCCGCCAGAAACAATTCAATCTCGGGATCACCCCAGAAGACATTAAAATCACCGGCCACCAAATACGGCTTCTTGGCATCTTTCACCAACGAGTACAAATCGCACAACTGGTGCTGGCGATGCCTGAACTTGATGGAAAGATGAACCAGAAGCATCGTGACCTCTTCCAGTTCCAATTGGATCACCAGACGTTTGACGCCATGGTCGAAATAGAGAAACCGTTGCTCCCGAATGACATCCCGTGTGAGAAAGGCGTTCATTTGGCGATTGGCGACCGGCAGAAATTGAAGCCACGACTGATCGCCATATTTCGACCCATAAGTATGGTAATGTCCGAGGGACGAGGCAATGATTTCAGCCTGGTTCCGACGCCCCGACCTGAAGGATCCGCCATCCACCTCAACCAGTCCGACCACATCCGGATTCTGCTCCTTGATGAACTCGGTGATTTGCGCCAGCATGGGGCCGGTTCGTTTCAGGTATCCAGACCCCGGGAACGGCAAATGGAACCGCGCCCCAATACCCGCGCCGTATCTCACGTTGTAGAGAAGAAACCTCATGATTCATTGTTATACGCTTTCGACCGCACCACTCAAAGAGAAGAATTAGTCTCGAATTCGGGACATGCATTCGTTACAAGTTGCCCTAAAGGAAATCCCATGAAACCAGAAATCATTCTCGCCGTAGATGTGCCCTCCGCCTCCGAGGTCACCTCCTTGCTGAATAAACTGCCCGACTCCCTGACCTGGTTCAAAGTGGGGCTGGAATTGTTTACGGCGGAAGGTCCGGCCATCCTGGCGCCCTTCACAAGCAGGCGCAAACACATCTTCCTGGATCTCAAACTCCACGATATCCCGAGAACCGTGGCGAACGCCGTCACCTCGGCCGCCAAGTTGGGCGTCAGTCTGATGACTGTTCATGCCGTTGGCGGCCGAGGTGACGGCGTTCGCCACGGTTCTCGGGATATCGTGGAGTTTGA
>JBAWZH010000230.1:0-3682 GCA_037143135.1 bacterium | reverse complement strand
ACGAAAAATGGTGGAAAGGTGTATTCGTGAAATGCAGAAAGTGGAGACGTGACCCTGATTTCCATTATACCAGAGAGAACCCATGTCTGATACAACAGCAAGCATTTCCCTTGACGGTCAATGGCAATTCGAACTGGATCCGAGTGATCGTGGTTTGGCTGAACACTGGTTTCTTCGGTCCTTGACCGACACCGCCAAGCTGCCAGGCACCACTGACCAGAACGGCAAAGGGACCCAACAGACTGACGATCCTGAACTTTGGGGCGGGCTGACCCGAACCTGGATCTATGAGGGGCAGGCGTGGTATCAGCGAAGCATTTCGATTCCGGCCAATTGGACGGGTCAATGCATACGGTTGTTTTTAGAACGGTGCCATTGGTCAACTCGGGTTTGGATTAATGAGGTAGAAATTGGCTCGGATCGCAGTTTATCGACGCCGCATGTATATGATGTGACGGCGCACGCGTCGCCTGGCGACCACCGGCTGACCATTCTCGTCGATAATCGTCTGCTGGTAGATATTGGGCCGTACAGCCACAGCATTACCGAACATAGTCAGACCAATTGGAACGGGATTGTCGGTAGGATCGAACTGCAAGCGCATGCTGCGCTTTGGATCGAAAAAATTTGTGCGGTTCCGGATTATGTCCGAAAACTGCTACGAGTTTCTGGCCTCATTCGCAATAGGACGGGGGGGTGTGGCTCAAGCCAATTGACGGTTCGTTTGTGCCAACGCAACAAAAAACGATCTTGGTGTCAAACTGTCCAAGCGATAGATGCTGTTGCGGATTCCACTGCGTTTTCCCTTGAACTTGACCTAAGCCAGAGTGAAATCGAACGTTGGGATGAATGGACCCAGGGCCGTTACGAAATTGAAGTGGGGGTGAGGGCAAGCGGGCAGTTAGAACCATTCACCACCCGCGTTCCCTTTGGCTGGCGTGATCTGAGAGTGAGCGATAAACGCCTCCGAATTAATGACCGTTGGCTGCTGTTGCGCGGAACTTTGGAATGCTGTGTATTTCCCCTCACCGGGCACCCACCGATGACGCTGGGGCCATGGCGGCGCATATTCCGACTCTTGCGCGACCACGGACTGAATCATGTCCGTTTTCATAGTTGGTGCCCGCCAGAGGCAGCCTTTATTGCTGCCGATGAACTGGGCCTCTTGCTACAGCCTGAACTACCCGGTTGGGCGTGGTGCCGTCCCGGTTCAGCACTCAGCGACTATATAATGTTCGAAGGGCAGCGGGTTCTTGATACCTATGGCCATCATCCCAGTTTTGCTTTTTTTGCCCTGGGCAACGAGATGCCTGGCGACTGTGAACATCTGGATGCGCTGACCGATCAGATTCGAACCTATGATTGTCGGCGGCGGTTGTTGACTTCACATGCCGGTTGCCGAGTTCCGTTGTCACAGATGGATTTCTTTGTGAATTCCAATGTCGGTCTTCATACGGTGCGAATCAGCGGACGCTATAACGAAACCGGACAAACCAGCAGCAAGCCAGCAGCATGGACCCCCGGAGATCACCGGGGCAATGCAATATCCAACCAGGCTGGCCGCCACAGCGGCGAGGGAACTTCAAGGGATTATCGTGAGGCCGTGGCAGAATGCCCGGTGCCATTAGTGGTGCATGAGTTGGGCCAGTGGGTCGTTCATCCTGATTTTTCAGAAATTCGTCGTTACACTGGAGTGCTCAAACCGCTCAACCTGATTCAGTTTCGCAAGCGTCTGCGTTTGCATGGATTGGGCGGATTGCTGCGCCAATTTCAAAAAGCCACGGGTCACCTTGCTTGGAAATGCTTTTACAAGGAAGACATCGAAATCATCCACCGCACTGCGGGTATGGGTGGCTATCAACTCCTCCAGATGAACGATTTCCCCGGTCAAGGTGAAGCGTTGACCGGCGCCTTTGATGTGTTCTGGAACAACAAGGATATATTCTCGGCAAAAGAATACCGTGGATTTGCTGGTCCAACTGTCCCGCTGTTAGCCTTGCCCCGCTTTGTCTGGCGCGCCAATGAAACTCTGAGCGGCGACGTGAGCGTGGCTCATTACGGCGCCGCCGATCTTCCCAATGCAACGGTGCGCTGGTCGGTGCGAGAAGAGAAAACTCAAACAGAACTTGCCTCGGGTCTGTGGCAGGCCTGCCACCTGCGACAGGGCGAAGTCACCGTTATCGGGAAGATCGAGTTGTCACTCGCAAAATTTCCTAGCCCGGCCTCACTCATCATCCGCGTGAGTCTCGAAAATGGCCAAGATTGTATTGAAAATCAATGGAATTTCTGGTTATACCCAGTTGAAATTGCGGCCCAGCCAAGGGATCAAATTGTCATCGCCACTCGCGCCGACAAGGATGTTCGCTCTGCGTTGGCCGCTGGTCGCAGCGTCCTGTTGACCCTGACCGATTTGCGTGCCGCCGATTACCAGAATCTCCTCCGCGCCGTCTTCAGCCCAGTGTTCTGGTCCATCCGAAACATCCCCACCGTCCATCCAGGGACCATGGGCCTGCTGGTCGATCCTGCCCATCCCGCCTTTGCCGGATTTCCTACTGGAGAAGCGGCGGATTTCCAATGGATGGAACTGATCAATGGCGCCATCGCGTTCAACCTACGGCAACAATCTCGGGGTCTGAAACCCCTTATCCGCTGCATCGATGATTTCCATCGTGGCAATCCGATGGCGTATATGCTCGAAGCGAAGGTCGGTCGTGGGCGGCTATTGCTGAGCGGTTGTGATCTGGTTCAGGATCTTGACCGGCGCCTGGCGGCCTGCCGCATGCGCAACTGCTTGTTACAATACATGGCCAGTTCTGCCTTTGATCCACGCCAGAAACTGGACCTTGATCTGTTGTTTGCCCCTCGGGGCATGCGGTATGCGAAAGTTCTCAGCGCCAGCGCCGAGAAACCTGGGTTTGAAGCGTGGCGAATCTTGGATGCGGACTGGTACAGCGGCTGGGAAACTCCCGAATCTGGTCCTGACTACCCGCACCATGTCATCATCGACCTGGGACTGATGGCCCGCTTTCAGGGGGTGCGGTACGTTCCCTTCCAACAGAAGCCCATGGAACGCACCGGCGTGATCCGCGAGTTCGCGATTTTTGCCAGCAAGCAGTTGGAAAACTGGGGAGAACCGATCATCACCCGTCGGCTGGCCCACAGCAACCGACTGGTGCATGACTTCTGGCTCAAACGACCGATCGACGCGCGATACCTCAAATTCGTTGCCCTGTCTGCATTTCGCGGGGCACGCCACGCCGCATTGGGTGAACTTGAACTGCTGGAATTTGAACATCTGGCGGATAGTTCTGACAAACCAGCCGAAATCCACTACGCCGAGGCAGCGCCAGTGGACAATGACCGGTTTGTGGTTTATCAGTGAAGATACAGACAGTGTAACGACTCAGGCCAAGCGAGAAAAACGGATCCTCATCGATTTGTGTGGATACAAAGTCAATAAATTCAAAAAGACCCCATTCAGGAATGTCATCGGCCGGTTCAGTGGTGGCGGAGGGCCGAGGATCAAGGCTGCCGCGCGGGGTCACCCATATTCTGCAAATGAAGTCTTGCGAGTGAAGGGGCGGAGTGGTAAAGGTGGAGGATGGCAAGACCGGTAAGAGTAGATGTGGCGGGTGACCAAGGAGCAACCTGAGCGGGGACAGGTGCTTAAGCGGGTGAGTCC
>JBAWZH010000229.1:0-3736 GCA_037143135.1 bacterium | reverse complement strand
GCCTACCCCGCTGAAGCCACCGCCTCCCCAACTTCCACCGTCCTGCCTGCCCCGCCCATTGGAGGACGCGGCCAGAAGACAGAATATGAAAAAAAAACCGCCGAACATCACTCCCGCAACCCATGCTCCAGTCATCCAATACGTGGCCGTGCCCATAATGCAACCACCGATAAGACCTGCCGCCAGACGGCCAATTAATGAACCCAAGGCCGACATGACTATGGGAATACCCACAAATAGGAATATATAATATGACTCAATGCCATGTTGATTCTTTGCATTCTTCACGACGGGTGTCGGCAACGGTTCACCTCGGATGACGGCGATGATTCTTTCCACCCCCGCCTCAATTCCACCGAAAAAATCGCCGTTCTTGAATGCAGGCACGATGATTTCGTTGATAATTCGACTTGCCGTTGCGTCAGGAAGAGCCCCTTCCAAACCACGCCCAACCTCGATGCGCAGGGTGCGGTCATTCTTGGCCACCAGCAGTATCGCCCCGTCATTGATCCCGTGTCGTCCGATCTTCCATTGATCCGCGACCCGAATCCCGAATTGCTCCACTGATTCCTGGCCGGTTGTGGGCACAATCAAAACAACCACCTGTGCCCCCTTGGAGGATTCAAACTTTTGAAGCGTTATTTCCAGTTTCTGACATTGAGCTGGCGAGAGCGTTCCCGTCAAATCGGTCACCCGGCCCTGTAACCGGGGCACCACCACCTCAACGGCAGAGGCCCCTCCGGCGAAAAGGAGAACCGCCAGTAATGAAACAGACGACAATCGAGCAAGGTTCATTTGAACTCAACCGAAGGGGGCTTTGACAAATCCCTTTCGTTTTCCACCGTGAATGTCGGTTTAACTGAATAGCCGAACATTTTAGCTGTGAGATTAACCGGAAATGACCGTACCGTTATATTATAGTCTTTCACCGCCTCGATATAGCGATTTCGGGCCACGGCAATCCTGTTTTCAGTCCCCTCCAACTGAGCCTGCAGATCGCGAAAAACGCCGTCCGCCTTCAACTGCGGATAGTTCTCTGCAACGGCAAGCAAGCGACCCAGACTGCTTGATAAATCTTTCTGGGCTGCCACAAATCTGGAAAAGGCCTCCTGATTATTGATCAACTCGGGAGTCGCCTGGATCGCACCCACCCTGGCACGCGCTGTGGCGACTTCGGTCAATATCTCCTTTTCATGGGACGCATATCCTTTGACCACATTAACCAGATTGGGCACAAGATCGGCGCGCCTCTGATACTGGTTCAGCACTTCCGCCCAATCCGCCTTGATCTGCTCATCGGAGGACTGAATACGATTGTATCCGCAGCCGCTCAATCCCAAACACACTCCCGCCAATATGATCATCGAAAGCACTGTTTTCATGAAAAACCCTTTCTCTTCACGGTATTCCTCTTCGTGTTCAGTCATCTTTGGGCCAAAACTCATGACTGTCAACCCGCATTCACAACCACGCTGACACCGCCGCATAGACTTGATCAACGGAAATTGATTCCATCGCCGAACGCGCTTGCGGGGAATCACGGGGAATGTCCCGTGACCGCGTAACACCCTCGGCAAGAATCAATGTCTTCTGCGTGCCGACCGGTGCAGTCTTGACGGGATCAGTCATTCCAAATATGCCGACAACCGGCACGCCCAAACCGGCAGCCAAATGCATCCCGCCACTGTCGTTCGACACAACCACTCGACACTCACCAAGCAAAGCCGCAAGTTCGACCAAATCAGTCTGCCCACACCAATTAACAGCCGTGGCACCCATTCCGTTTACCACCTGCTCACACTCCTTCCGATCACCTGCACTTCCGAGCACCAGAATTCGGCAGTCCCGCTCATCAGCCAATTTCCGGCCCACGGAAACAAACCTGTCAGCAGGCCAGCGCTTTGACGGCCCATAAGCGGCACCAGGAAAGAAGGCCACGGTAACGCAGGGTGGCTTTTCGAAAGCAGACTCCAGGCGCCGTCGTGCGTATTCCCTTGCCTGTTCCGGAACCTTGAGAAAGGGAGGCTGAGCCAACTCGTTGTGCGAAATATTGAGGATATCAGCGATTTCGCAAGATTGATGACCGGCCAGGGCAGATTCAGACAAATAAGCCATCTCGCTCAGCATCCAATCACGGCCATGCCCCGCCATCCCACGGCGTCCGGGAATGCGGGCACAATAGGGAATCCACGCCGACCGGAAAGACTTTGGCAGGACATAGGCGAAATCGAAGCCTCCTTGTTGAACCGCTCTCACCGTGGTTCTCATCCCCGAAAAACCAGTCTTCAGCGTCATCACTTCATCCACCCCGGGGAAAAGGCTCCACAGCGGCGCGACGGCAGGTTTTGCCAGCACGGCAATGTGGGAACCCTTGAGACGCTCCCGGAACCTTGACAGGGCCGGCATCGCCATGATGCAGTCCCCCAGCCAACTTAAACTCACCACCACGATGCGGGCGGATCCCGTGCCATGGGGCGTGTTACTGGAAACAGATTCGGGCGATACAGGCATTAAAGTCCTCCGTGCCGGACAGAAGTTCGATATCTACTCTCAGAAAGTAAATGGGCAGGTCACTCCTATCAAGGCGGGGAAACCGGACGGCGTCCTTTTCGGTTGTAATGATGGCCTCGGCTCCCAGATCACGGGCTGAATTGATGACCTCAATGATTTCCTGCTGGGAATACCGATGATGATCGGCAAATTGGACGCGATGAACCAGGCGCGCTCCGAGATGTTCGATTTCACGTTCAAAACCTCCCGGAGCGGCAATTCCCGATACGGCTGCCACCGTCCGCCCCCGCAGGAAAGATAACTCCTCACGGGCCGTGGTAAACACATTCTTCAAAAATCGGGCGCGGTGTGTACACTCGATCATTTCAGCCTTCGCATTCAGTTTGCGGATCTCGATTTTCAAGGCGCTGTTATCGCTACCATCGCATTTTGTAATAAATATGTAATGCGCACGCCCCAAATTCCGAACGTCTTCCCGGAGAAGTCCACGCGGCAGCATAAAACCGTTTGCAAATGGATTCTTACTGTCCACCAAAACAATCTCCACATGATGCCGTAACGCCAGATACTGGAAGCCATCGTCCAGAATAAGCGTGTCACACCCCAGTCGATTGATGGCATAGCGTCCGCTCTTGACCCGATCCTTGTCAACCAGAACGGCCACATCGGCAAGATTGGACGCCAGCATATAGGGTTCATCCCCCCCCATAGCGGAGTCCAACAACAGATTTTTACCATCCGAAACAACCCTTGGCGGTGTACGCGACTCACGAAGCAGGATTTTATTGAGAAGGCGTTCCAATATGGGCGGTTCCTCCTTTTTGTAACCCCTGCTGAGGATGGCAACCTTTCGGCCTCTTTTTTGAAGACTCCGCGCAAATACTTCCACAACAGGAGTTTTTCCGGTGCCACCAACCGTTACATTTCCGATACTGATAACCTGGCACCCCAGGGTGTGAGGCCTGATGATCCGATGGGCATAGAGCGCATGGCGTGCCCGCACAACCCACTTAAACAGATAGGACAACTGGGCCAAAAATCCAAGCAGAAGAAGTATCCGCCTGTCCTTGATCCGGGAGGTGTCCTTCCTCTGGATCAGATCAACCAGGACTTTCTCAATACGTTCCAAGCGGTTTGATTTCACAATTTACTCTATCCGGAAAAGTGGCAGGTATGTTGCCATCGAGAGGCCGATTGAGTCAAGCATGGCGCCCAACCGTATTGA
>JBAWZH010000228.1:0-3746 GCA_037143135.1 bacterium | reverse complement strand
TGAGCGCATCGAGAAGATCGCTCTGATCAAAACTGCTCTTGACGATATAGGCATTCGCACCGACATCCAGGCCTCGCTCGCGATCCTCAGGCGCAGCGCGGCCGGTAACAAGAATGACAGGCTTCCCGGCCACGCGAGCATCGCCGCGAATCCGGGCCGTCAACTGAAGTCCATCCAACCGTGGCATCTCAATATCCGAGACCACCGCATCGTAGTCATCGGTTTGGATGGCGTTCCAGGCCTCCTCGCCGTCAACCGTGGTCTTTACCGCGTACCCCGCCGACTCAAGAATGCTCTTGAACAGCATTCGCGAAATGATGGAATCCTCCGCCAGCAGAACCCGTTTTCGTTTGGCGGGCTCCGCGGCAGGGACACCGGGTTCTGATTGTCGCGCGGCCACGGGGTGCGCAACGGATTTCATCAAATCCGGTACATTGAGGATGGGAACCACTTTCCCCGAAGCCAGAACTGTGGCCCCGGCGACGTTACGCACACGCGAGAGGGGTTTGGCCATCGCCTTCACCAGCACTTCGTCCTCTGTCACCACACTGTCCACGCAGAACATCACGCGCCGATCCGAGGCCTCCGAGATCATCACAAAAACCAGCACGGCCTCAGGGGTTGAGTTATCGGACGCGGGAATAGCGAGCACATCAGCCAGCCTCACAAACGGGGTGGTTCGTCCCGCAAGCGTGACGACAGACCGATCTTCCTCAGTGAAAACCTCATGGCGCCTGATCCGCCCGACTCGCTCAACACTTGCGGAAGGCACAATGAACCACTGTCCCGCCACGTCCACAACAATGCCTCGGAAGGTCGCCAGTGTGAGTGGCAACACCATCCTGAAAGCAGTTCCCTCCTGCTCCCGGGTTTCCACGAAAAGTCGTCCGCCCAGTATCTCCACGCGCTCCTTTACAATAGCCATTCCCAGTCCGCGCCCGGACACGGTGGTGACCAAGGGACTGGTCGATATGTCAGACCGGAATATCAAGGCAACGGCCTCGTCCCTGGTAAGCCGCGAAGCCTCCTTATTTGAAATGATTCCACGCCTGATGGCGACGGCTTTCACGGCCTCAGCATCGATGCCTTCCCCGTCATCCCGAACAACGAGTTCCACCTTGCCGGCATCGGCCTGGCGCACCTCGATGACAATATTCCCCCGGGCCGGTTTAGCCCTCTTCTGCCGCACTGCCGTCGTCTCAATTCCGTGATCCACGCTGTTGCGAACAAGATGGATGATGGGGTCTTTAAGTTCCTGAAGCATGCGTTTATCGACCTCAATGTCGCCGCCCCGGATCGTGACATCAATTTCCTTGCCTTGATCCCGACTCAAATCCCTGACTAGTTTCGGAATGATCTCAAGCAGTGTGCTAAACGGTAAAATCAGAAGTTTTTTCGATTCATGGAGAACCGAGTCCACCAGCCGGCTGACCGTGTTATCATCCAGATCCGTGTCTCTGGAAAGGGATGACAGGGTACCTTCCAGGATGGCAATGTTAGTGTGGTTCCGGCCCATCCATTCATCAAGTCGTGCCGGCAGTCCGGACTTGGCGTCAGAATTCCTCACCTCCGAACTGATCCTTTCGCCCTCATGTTTCCACTGCTCCATAACCAGGAGCGTCTCCCTCAGGGTTTCGGCCCGGTGGTGAGTGGTCAATTTCACAGCCAGCATTTCTTCGAATCGTAAAATCAGGGCTTCAAGCCGGGAGAGAGGAATCCGAACCGTCTCGTCGAACCCGGAGTGAGTCTCGGGGATGGAAACCCTCCTGGTAATCCTATCCAGCGCGGAATGCAGGGCATCAAACGCCAGGGGCTCGCGTCGTGTCCCGGGCTTCTTCCAGGCCGCAAGAATGGTTTCCATGGATTGACAGAGGGTTTCAATTTCAACGAAGTTGACGGCACGGGCTTCCCCCTTCAGGTTATGGGCATTGCGATAAATCCGTTCCAAAATGGAACTCTCCTGATCCGGCGCGGCGCCTTGCTCCAATTCAAGAAGTCCAGCAGTAATAGCCTGAAGACGTTCACGGGCTTCGCCTGCAAATTCGGCCCTCAACGCCTCCAACAATTCCTGTTCCTGGATGTTCATGATCCCTGTGTCTTGTATTGCACCACCAACCCCTGAAGTTTCTGACCCAGTTCCGTCAGACGGTGTGCGGACAGTTCCAGTTGCCTGGCGCTGGTCACACTGTGGATTGTGCCCTGTCTGATGCATTCCATGGCGGATGCCACCTGATCAACCCCGACCATCTGCTGCTGGCTGGTTCCCGCGATATGAGAGATGGCGTCAGCCGCCTCGGTCACGCCGCCTGCCAGCATCTCAATGGATTTACCCGCATGAACGGACTGGGCAACCCCGACCTCGACCGCCTGCTGGCCATGATCGATCGCCATGACCGCCAGATGGGTCGCCCTCTGGATGTCGTTGAGTATCGTCCCGACCTGCCGGGTTGCCCGTCTGGATTGATCGGCGAGAATCCTGACCTCCTTCGCCACCACGGCGAACCCCCTCCCGCGCTCTCCGGCCTTGGCTGCTTCAATAGCCGCATTGACGGCTAGAAGATTGGATTGGGAAGCAATCGCATTGACCGATGCGATGATCTGGCTGATCGCCAAAGTCTGATCATTCAGTCGCATCATGCTGTTGCCTATGGCATTCATTTCCTCACGAATGCGTTGAATGGCGGCGATGGTGTCCTCGGTGGACTTCCGGCCATCCCTGGATATGACGGCCGCATGTTGCGCGGCGGCGGCCACCAAACCGGCGTCCCGGGTGGTCATCCGGGCCGTCTGGCGAACTTCCTCGACCGTGGAGGTTGTCTGGGCGACGGCCGAGGCCGTTCCACCCGCCCCGGATGTCAACCGGTCACTGGCGTTCATGACATCGCGGGCGACATCGAGTAACATGGCAATTCCTGAGGACAACTCGGATACGACCCGGGCCAGATCCCGGGTCCGTTCCATGACCCGGTGTTCAAGTTCCTCGTGGGCACGTCGAAGCGCGGCTGACACGTCGTCACGCTCACCATCCGCACGGGCCAGTTGACTCGCATTACGCAGGATAAGCCAACTCAGAATGACCACGTTCACGACCATGAATAGCGCCAGCCCGAATTCGGAACCGTACAGTCCTCTCCGCTCGCCTTGCAACCGTAACCAGCCCACCACGCATAGAATGACGATGCTGGCGGGCAAGAGATGGCGCGCCATCACCCCACCCCCCGTGTTGCTACTGATGATACGCATCATGCCTCGATCAGGATGAGTACAGAGTATACCGAAGGATAACACCATGACGAGGATGGCCGTATGCAGGGACATGGGAACAAAGGTACCCACGACATACAGCGCCTGTATCTGATAGCCATACCCCAACAAGGCAAGCAGGGAAATCATCATCGGCGGAAGAACAAGAAGTTCGGTCGGTCGAAATCCGCGCCGCCCCTCCGACTCAACGAAAACCATCGCCAGGCCGGTCAGGGCAAACATCACTGCCGTACCCGGCGCCATCAGGTTGGTTCCCAGTTTTTCCCTGAACAGGAACGTGTCAATTCCCGCAGTCCACTGGAACAGATAGCCGCCAATCCGAAGCAACCCCGCCAGAGTCACCATGATCGCGAGTGTCGCCACCCAGCGTCGCCGTATGCCTTCTCCACTGCCATAGCTCTGCAAAAGCAAAGCCGCGCCAACCAGAAGAAAGGTGACGGCCGAAGCCGGATTCATGGCCTTCAAACCCGGCACGATACTTT
>JBAWZH010000227.1:0-3748 GCA_037143135.1 bacterium | reverse complement strand
CAGGCAACGCCATTCTGCCTGCAAAAAGATTGTCAAACACGAGGAATACCGTCCTTCGGCATGAAGCCTGCTTTATAAATAAGGCGACCTGAGGTTGGGGATGTTCAGAACGGCGTGAAAACGTCATCAAGTTCAGACTCGACTGGCCGAAAGGGGGACCCGGTAGCAGGTAAATGCTAACCAAGATGACCGCAGATCGGACTCTGCGGTCTTTTTTTTCGGGGCGACACTATAATACGGAGAACTTAGCCGATGGCGTCAGTCAGGCGGGAGGCTGCACACAACACGCTGGCGGTGTCGGATGGGGTATACTCCGGGGCAAGGCGCTTGAGTGTGGCTTTGATGCGGCTGGCGCTATGGGCAGAGGCGTCGGAAATCAGTTCGTTCAGAGCGGCCTGAATCTCGTGGCATTGAAGATCTCCGGGATTGGAATGGCGGCGAAGCACCATGATTTTCTCGTGTTGCGTGGGGACAATACCCTCGCCATGGGTAATGAGTTCCTCATAGAGTTTTTCACCAGGTCGTAGGCCGGTGAAGACAATCTTAATGTCCCGATCCGGTTCCTTGCCCGACAGTCGGATCAGGTCGCGCGCCAGGTCGGCAATCTTGACGGGGGTGCCCATTTCCAGGATGAAGATCTCGCCGCCCTCACCTAGGGCGCCGGCCTGCAGGACGAGTTGGGTGGCTTCCGGGATGGTCATGAAATAGCGGGTCATCTCCGGGTCGGTGACGGTCACGGGACCACCGGCCTTGATTTGACTTTCGAAAAGCGGGATGGCCGAACCGGAAGAGCCAACCACGTTGCCAAACCGGACGGCCATGAACCGGGTTTTTGAAACCCGGCGGCATTGCAGGAGAATTTCAACGGCTCGTTTGCTGGCGCCCATCACATTGGTGGGACGGACTGCCTTGTCGGTGGAGATGAAAACGCAACGTTCAACTCCGAATTTATCGGAGGTATCCATGATCACTTGGCTACCCACGACATTGTTACTGACAGCTTCCCAAGGGTTCAACTCAACCATGGGGACATGTTTGCAGGCGGCGGCGTGGAAAACGACCTGGGGTCGATATTGTTCGAAGATGCGCTCCATCAAGGGGCGATCCTGAACACGCCCCATGGCGGGATGGATGTTCGAGAACTTTCGCTCATTGCGCAGTTCCATCTCGATTCGATAAAGGTTGAATTCCGACGCCTCAATCAAGACAAGCGCTTTGGGCCGGAATCGGATGATCTGTCGGCAAAGTTCCGAGCCGATGGATCCCCCGGCGCCGGTGATAGCCACGGTTTTGCCCTGCAGGTAGTGTCCGATTTCGCCAAGGTTCAGTTTTACGGGTGGACGTCCCAGCAGATCCTCGTAATTGACCGGACGCAGATCATTGATCGTCACATTGCCGTCGATCAAGGAGGTCAGGGATGGCAGGGTCTTGAAAGATAATCTGGATTTTTCGCAGATGGAGACAATTTCCCGCATGCGATCACCAGACACAGAGGGCATGGCGATGATGACTTCTTCCGCTTTGAACGTCTCGGCATAGCGTTTCAGGTGGCTCACGGGTCCGTGGATGGGAATACCCAGCAGGGAGCGATAGTGTTTGGTTGAGTCATCATCCAGACAGCAAACGACACGGAAATGCGACTGGGGATTCCCCTGGACTTCGCGAATGATTTTATCTGCGGCATCTCCCGCGCCAATCAGGATCAGGTTGATGTGATGAGGCGGAGTGACGTCATCATCCGTCGTCTTCCATCCCGGCAGAAACCACTGCATAGAATACAGTATTCTGATGCCCGCCCGGATGCCACCGCAGAAGAATAGGGTAAAAATACTGTCGGCAATAAATACGGAGCGGGGGAAACCCATAAAGCGGTTGATGAAAGTCAGGCCGGTCATCACGATCAGTGTGGCGAGCAGGGTTGCCTTCAGCAGGCGCACCGCATCGGGCATGCTGGTGTAGCGCCACATGCCCCGGTAGACGCCCAGCAGGACAAAGGTTGAAACCTTGACGATAATGAGCCAAGGGAGGATCTCCACGATATTTTTGTATTCACTATGCGGGATACTTAAGGTAAAGCGTGCTGAATAGGCGAGGAATATCGATACGATAAAAACGACGATATCGGCCGAAACCAATAAATAGAAATTACGATTGCGGAGTTGATTGATCATAGTTTTAGGGTTTTAGTTGAGAGTCATGAATTGTAATAAAGCCAATGCTTAAGCGCTTAAGTTGAAGTTGGCTGAGCGTGCGGCTCGGCGGCTGCATTCATCCAACAAATACCTGATCAGTGGACTATACTGGACATGACCGAGACGCCCTGGCGCGCGTTGCCGCCCCAGAATCAGGCTGTTATTATAGAGCATGACTTGCTTCAATTCCTCCGGTCGGATCTGCGTGGTCCACTTGATTTCGACGGGGAAAAACGTCCCATCCTGCAAATAGGCGATATCCACCTCGCCTTTGGCGCCCTTGATATAATAAGTCTTCCCATATTTTCGGAAAAAGTGCGCCACGGCAACGGTCTCGACCAAGGCCGGAGTGTTTTCCGCATTCATGTTCCCCAGCATGGTTTCTACGGCATGAAAGATAAACGGATCCTCAAAATACAGTTTCTTCGCCTTTTTTGGCGCCGCCGACAAGGTGTGTTCCGCCAAGGCCTCCTGAATGATCACCGCATGCATGTCCTCAAGGATCGCCACATAGTCACTCACCGTCTTGTGGTGCTCAATCGAAAGTTCCTTGGCCAGCGAAACCCAGGAAACCTGCGAAGCATAGGTCTTCATCATACCCCGAAGTACTTCAAGGAGATACTTCTCCTGCTTATTGTGTTTCAGGATATCGCCACGTAGCCACTCCGCATACGTTCTGAACGTCGCCGCCTCAATGCGTCCGCCCCTGAGCATATCCGCTATCGCTGTCAGATAGCCGCCATGCAGGAGGTACTCGTCAAACAGGGTTTCGAGTTGCGGCAAGTGATTCTGGTAGTCGGGCGAATCAATCGGATAGTCCGAATCCTTACAAGCGGCAACCAATCCGCTCAACTCGGGCGCTTTGAGTGTTACCGTCTCGGCAAAGCCGAGCGGGTGGAAGACGAAATCCACTTGAGCCGACCGGCCTCGCCGACCGGCGAAGCGCTTCATGGCCTCTCGCAGGATCGCACTGTCAGACCCGGATAAAATGAGCGTTGTCGATTCCAGGCTCCCGGCGTCGGCCAGAAACTTAACCGCCTTATCCCAGTCTTTCACATAGCTGATTTCATCAACGACAATTACCTGCCAGCCGTTCTTTCCCTCCAACTCTGACACAATCTCCCGCCGCAGTTCGGCATCATCCCGAATCAGTTCCCCGGTCATGAACGAAATATGATCCGGCCGCACCCTTCCTTCGTTCAACAGTTTGGCGATGAACTGCTTCAGACAAGTCGTTTTACCAACCTGCCGCCCGCCTGTAATCATGAGAATGCCAGGCTCGAGGAATTCCAAGGTATTGATCAACGGGGAGACATACGAAAAGGGTTGCAAGGCCGCACGTCGCAAATGCGGATCCTCACGAAAGAACCGTTCAGGAGACTCCCTGAAAAGGTTATGAATCTGAAATTCATCTTTCATATATTCAGATGATATTTATATGACCATGTTTAGTCAATGTATATTATCTAAACTTGGGCGTCTGAGTAACATGGATATATTCCCTATCCCTTGACGATCTATCTCTCGCTGACAACTTCCACATTGTCCAGTTTCTT
>JBAWZH010000226.1:0-3749 GCA_037143135.1 bacterium | reverse complement strand
GCAGAACAAGGGCGGCGACAGCAAAAAAAATAGCCGCCACCAACATGGCGCCCACCTCAACAAACTCCTTGTATTCGGGACTGATCAAATGGCATTCCTGTTAAAAGGCCATGATATACCAGAAGACGAGGATTGATCAAGCACTGGAGGCAACGGGATTAATTGTTGCGCTTGTCAGTGACCGTGCCACGAGTATAGTAGTGGATATGAATAAGGTCGAATTGGTGGGCTATCTTGAACGGGTGGATCGTGAGTTAAAGGCGCCCGCCACGTTGCATATTTACGGAAGCGCTGCGTTCATGCTTCTGGATGAACCGGAACGAACCAGTCTGGATATTGATGTGGCGGCTCCGTATTCAACGGTTGACGAGGGCGATCTCAGGAGGGCCGCCGCCGTGGCGGGCCTCCCTCTCAATCCTCCCGATGACTATGCTTCCGACCATCTTGAGTGGATCTCCGCCGTGAGGCTCTGTCTCGCAAAACCCAACCCCGGAACGGATATGGTTCTCTGGAGAGGCAATAAATTAGTGGTCAAGACAGGGTCGATACCCCAACTCATTGCCAGTAAACTGATCCGCTATGATGAGATGGATCGTAGCGACATCCAATACCTTTGCCGTCAGACCCCGGTGAAGGTCGCCTCCGTTTCGGCTGCGGTTGGGGAGTTGCCTGAACCGTTCAATAACGATGCCTTGGTGTTGGAAAATTTGGAGAACTTCAAGGTGGATGTGGCACTATGGGGGGGGGAATGTCCATGACCCCGCGTGAACGTCTTCAAATTGCCTACGAGATGGCCTTTTACCCGCCGCGATTGCACAGGGTCTGGCGTCAACTCCAGAAACAGCCTTCGGATGCGGCGGGTGAATTGGGTGAGTTGCTGGATCAGGCCTGGCTTTTGCATCAGGCGCTGCCTGAACGAGGCTATGCATCCCAGCGGGCATTGAATCGACTGGCACTATACCAGGCCAAGGCCCGGGCGTTCGGCATGGTGACGTTTCTGGCAAATATCCGGCGCTATTGCTCCCGCCCCGAAATCACGGTTCATGTGGTTCCCGGAAACATGGTGCGCGACATTGGCCTGCCTCCGTTAAGTCGTACATGAAGGAGTCCCCAACCTCCCGCCTCCTGTCTCCGCCCAACAACAACCACGCTTTCCGAAGGCACTCCCCTTACGGCAAAAGCGTCGTTGCGCGAGGGTCGCTCACGGAGGCGGATGTTTCAGCAGAGATTCAGGCTCATCGCCAGCAGAAGGCCGCCAAGCGATGAAACGGGATCGGATTGTTTTGGACACCAATGTCCTGATATCCGCAATTCTTTTCAATGGCCCCCCTCGTGCAATCCTCGAACTTGTCATCGGGGGTTCGGTCTATCTCTGTCCCTTGTCATCTTGGACGAACTTCGCAACGTTCTCGAGCGTCCCAAGTTCAGATTTTCACCGGAGCAAGCATTCCAAGTTATCGAGGAATTGCATGCGGTCTGCGACATTGTTAATCCGGCCATTCAGGTTAATATTGTCACCGCTGATCCGAAGGACAACATGATCTTGGAGTGTGCCATGGAATCGAAGGCCGAAATTATTGTTTCAGGAGACCAACACCTGTTGGCGATAGTCGAGTTCAGGGGTATTCAGATTGTTTCTCCATTCGGATACCGTATGCTTTCCCTTGATCATCTGGACAACTCCCACGAATGGCCTCCTCAATTGAGTCCTGAACGGGATGGCACACACGGCCACCACCAGCAGGATCAGCAGGACATGGTGTTTCTTGATGTGCATCGTCATTATTGTACTTCCTTGTAATACCTCTTCATTCCGGTTTGTCCTTCAGGCCGAACTCCACGATCACCGGGTAATGATCGGAACCGACGGACTTGCCGACCCGCTCCGACTTGATGGCGATGCCGGCGTTGTGCAGACAATGGTCGATGGGGATGAGAAACAGCGGGGAGAAGGACGGCCAGGACGGGTGAATGGCCCTCCCCTGGGAACTGTTCACCAACCCACTCCTCCTGATGAAATCCCGGTACAGGGGCGACCAGGGCGTGATGTTGAGATCACCCAGGAGAATCAGGGGATCATGGTTCGTGCTGACATAACCCGCCACGCAATCCAACTGTTCATTCCTCATCCGTGAGTACTCCGCCCCTCCGGGAGGCAGGGGATGGGTCGCGACAAGGGTGAAGGCCTGCCCGTTGAGTTCCATCCCGGCAATGATCGACGGGACATCCGCCGTGCCGAAATAGACCACCTGTGACGACGTGATCCCGGTCCGGCTGAACACCCCTATGCCGAAGTTGTCCACCCTCGTCTGGACGATCCGTCCGGGATACCCGTTCAAGGACGGGGAGAGGCGTCGCATCCATACGTCGTTGATCTCCTCCAGGATGATCACGTCAGGGTTCTCCCTTAGCAGGAACCTGGCCACCTCGTCAGGCTTGCCCAACTCGGAGTTGACGTTCATTAAGGCGACCTTCAACGATGGCCCCGCGACCTGGTCGTACCCTCTTGCCGGGAAGCGATAGGCCGCCACCGGGATGAAGTTGATGATCGCCAGCAACAGGCAGGCAAGTGCCCAACCCCGCTTCTTCCCCGCCAGGTAGCAGACGGTCAGCACTGCAAACAGCACTGTGTATTGAACTCGGAAGTGGGAGCCGATGTCCAACCACCATGCGTACCGGCCGAGGAAGCCCGCGACCGAACCCAGAAGGGCCAGACAGCCGGTCGCCGTCAGGAACCCCCATGGCCTGATCCTCAATTTGAAAAAATCATGCATGTCACGGTTGCCGTTTATCCACGGAGAAGATCCTTCAACATGGTTTCGTGCCTGTTCAGGAACTCACGGGTCACGGCATAGTGCTCGGTGTCGGTATACTCGATTTCCCGAATCGAGTCACTAGCCAGTGAGTAGATCTTCGCATCCGGATACGCCATCAGGATGGGCGAATGGGTGGCGATGATGAACTGGGAGTTCAACTTGACCAGTTGATGTAGTCGGCTGAGCAGGGCAAGTTGCCGACTGGGTGACAGCGCGGCCTCCGGTTCATCAAGGAGATACAGCCCATTCCCGCCGAAACGGTTCATGACTAAAGTCAGGAATGATTCGCCATGGGAGAGTTCATGAAGCGACCGTCCACCATAGGATCCTGATACGCCCAGCCGTTCAATTTCAGTGGCCACGTTGAAGAAACTCTCCGCCCGGAGAAAGAAGCCGTCCCTCGGTCGCTTGATACCCTTGGTCAGGTTCAACACCTCGTACAACGGTGAATGCGAGGCCCTTGTCGAGAAGTTGAAGTTCCTGCTCCCGCCCTCAATCTGGAAGCACCTTGTCACTCATGGGGTTTCATCCCTCGGAGTCTCACAGTTCCAGCATACCGCCAGCTCGGCACCGACGATCTCTCCGCACTTTCGGCATGGCCATGAGGCCTTATCGGCAGGCGGCTCCTTCAGCCCGGCGATCAGTAGCATCGCCGCATCCCCATCCTCATCCCTGACCCAGACCTCAGGCCACGCATAGGTCAAGGCCATCATGTCCGGGATCGGCCAGCCGACACCGGCGGGGGCCGATCCCCGCTCATTCTTCATCAGGGGGTCGATCCCGTTCGCCTCAAGGACGCTTCGGATCATGTCGCAGGGGACAACGGTTGGAGCTGTGAATACCATCTTCATCACGAGTCCGATTCTCCTCCTCCGGGAGGGATTGTCAAGGCGGAGGCATTTCTAACGGCTGATGGAATTTCAAGCCTCGGTC
>JBAWZH010000225.1:0-3768 GCA_037143135.1 bacterium | reverse complement strand
GACTGGTGGATTGTGGTGGTCAATCCGGGGTTCAATGTCCCTACCGGGGATGTTTACCGGCGGTTTAGATCGGGATTGACTTCAACAGAAGAAACCTATATCAATGCACGTTTTGCGCTCGAAAGGGGTGATGGGAAATTGGCATCTGCCAGCCTCCTGAATTCTCTGGAAGAGCCGGTATTTTACAAATATCCGCTTCTGGCGATACTGGTCGAAAGGCTGAAATCGGCAGGTGCGGCTGGGGTATTGTTGTCGGGCAGCGGGGCTTCGGTGTTTGCGATGGCCGCGAATTACGACCACGCCCTGAAGATTGAGTCGCAGGTGAAGCGTGACACGGGTTCGTGGTTATGGACACGGGTTGCGAAAATAGTGCCCGATGGTGTAATGGTAGCACACGGCCCTTTGGAGGCTAGAGTCTAGGTTCGAGTCCTAGTCGGGCAACCATCAGGCAGAGATGGATAACGAAAGAACATGAAGATATTTACAGGGACAGCGCATCCGCAGTTGGCAAAGAGCATTGCCGACAGCCTTGGCATTCCATTAGGGAAGGCCACGGTCAACCGGTTCCCGGATGGCGAGACCTGGGTCAAGATCCTGGAGAATGTCCGCGGCAAGGATGTCTTTCTGGTTCAACCGACCTGTAATCCCTCGAACGAAAACATCATGGAACTGCTGATCATGATCGACGCCTTGCGCCGGGCCTCGGCGGCGCGTATCACCGCCGTCATTCCATTCTATGGTTATGCGCGTCAGGATCGCAAAGACCAGCCGCGTGTCCCGATCACCGCGAAGTTGGTGGCCAATCTTCTCGTGGCGGCCGGCACCAACCGCCTGTTGACCATGGATCTCCATGCCCAGCAACTTCAGGGGTTCTTTGACATTCCCGTCGATCATCTCTATGCCGCCCCGGTGATCGGAAAATACTTGATCGACAAGAAACTCACCAATCTCGTTGTGGTTTCTCCCGACACCGGCGGACTCAAGATGGCTCACGCCTATTCTGAGACGTTGAATGCCGGCCTTGCGATTGTTGCCAAGCAACGGAAGGGACCGAGTGATGTGGAGGCGTTGACCATGGTCGGTGATGTCAGGGGATGCAACTGCGTCTTGGTTGATGATCTCTCCACTACGGCGGGCACATTGACATCGGCGGCGAGAATACTCAAGGAAAACGGGGCGGAAAATATTATTGCCGCGGTGTCCCATGCCGTGCTGACGGATGTCGGGATCGAGCGTTTAAAGGCCTCCGTGATCAAGGAATTGGTGGTCACCGACACGGTGCCCCTGATGGTGAAGACAAATGGGTTTCCCGTGACGGTATTGCCGGTGGCCGGGTTGCTCGGAGAAGCCATCATGCGTATCCATGACAACCAGTCTGTCTCGTCGTTGTTCAAACTTTAGGAATAGGTGAAAAGGAAGAGGTAAGTATGTCGAAGGAAATCAAATTGTCAGCGAGTAAACGTGAAACATCCGGAACCACCGCCGCCAAGGCGTTGCGCAAGACCGGTTTTATCCCCGCCATAGTGTACGGGGAAAAAGGCGCTCGCTCGGTCAAGATCAACACTCGCGATATTGACCTGATGCTCAAGAACCACACGAGCGAAAACCTGATCGTTGACTTAAGTGTCGACGGCGATGTAATCAAGGCCCTGTTGCGTGAAGTGCAACACGAGGCGGTCATGGGCGGAACGATTCACGCGGATTTTCTTGAAATCTCAATGACGAAGAAGATGCGCGTCACCATCGCGGTGGAACTCAAGGGCGAACCCGTCGGCGTATCCCAGCAGGGCGGTATTTTGGAGCATCTGTTGCGTCATATTGAGGTTGAGTGTTTGCCTGGCGACCTGGTTGAGTCGTTCGAAGTCGATGTTACGGGTATGGCCCTGGGTAAGACGATGATGATCCGCGATATCGTGCTGGATCCGAAGTTTACCGTGTTGACGTCTGGCGACGTGGCCGTGGCCACCGTAGTGGCGCCTCGCGAGGAGAAGGTTGAGGAGGCGGTTCCGGGCGCTGAGGTGACTCCCGAGGTCATCGGCAAGAAGAAGGAAGGCGAGGAGGGTGCGGCAGCGGCAGCAGCGGCACCTGGCAAGGACGGCAAGAAGGAAGAGCCTAAGAAGGATGAGAAGAAGCCCGCCGCCAAGAAGTAATCGCTGGCGCCAACGACTATGGCGCTTGACGGAGGGGCTGGGTATCCATGAAAGTGGTCGTCGGTCTTGGCAATCCAGGTTCGGAGTACGAGCGGACGCCGCATAATATGGGCTTTCTGGTGGTGGATTGTCTGGCGGATCGGTTGGGATGCCGGATGAAGTTGAGTGCCCGTTTTGAAGCGCGGGTCGGGACGGCCAACCATGCGGGGGAGGAGTTGATTCTCGTCCAGCCGCAGACGTTTATGAATAACAGCGGCAAGGCCGTCGGGTTGGTTTTGAACTACCGGAAGGTGAGCCCAGAGGACTTGCTGGTGATTGTGGATGACGCGGATATTCCGCTTGGAACGTTGAGACTTCGAAAGAAGGGCGGCACGGGTGGACATCGCGGGTTGGCGTCGATCAGCGCCGTGCTGGGAACGCCGGACTACGGGCGGATTCGCATTGGAATAGGACGGGGCATTTCCCGGTCTGACCTGGTGGATCATGTGTTGGGCGCGTTTGGGCGGGATGAGTGGACAGTCGCCAGGACGGTTATCGAGACGGCTTCCGACGCCGTTTTGGGAGTGATTGAACAGGGTATGGATGCCGCGATGAACCGGTTTAACAGTCGGCCGCCGGAAGGCGCCGCAGAGAATGATGTAATGGGAGGAAAGAAGCAGTGAAGAAGTACGAAGGTTTATTCATTTTTGGCGAGACGGTTCAGGAAGAGAAACTGAAGGATCTGGCGGCCTACGTGACGGGTGAAATTACCAAGGCGGGCGGAAAAATCCTGGAGTCGAAGGACTTGGGTCGCCGAGCGTTTGCCCGGATCATGCAGAAGAAGGAGTCCGGTTTCTATTTTTCGGTAATCTTTCTGGCTCCGCAGGAAAAGATATCGGTTTTGACGTCGCGCTATCACCTGAATGACGATATTTTTCGCGTTCAGATTACCAGTTTTGACGACAAGTTTGTGACCAAGCCGGTTCCGGCCCCGACGGCCTGATAGGGAAGGTGAAGCCCTATGGCCACACTCAATAAAGTATTGTTGATCGGTAATCTGACCCGAGATCCGGAAGTCCGTTATCTGCCTTCGGGCAAGGCGGTTACCGAGATCCGGCTGGCGATCAATAACAAATTCAAACTGGCCTCCGGTGAGGAACGCGAGGAAGTTTGCTTTGTGAATGTGGTGGTTTGGGGAAAGCAGGCTGAAGCGTGCGGACAGTATCTGTCCAAGGGATCGTCGCTCCTGGTGGAGGGGCGTCTTCAGTACGATGAATGGGAGAAGGATGGCCAGAAGCACAACCGGTTGAGAGTGGTGGCCGACCGAACCCAGTTTATGGGCGCCCCGAAACGGGCTGAATACAGTGATTCGGCGGCGCCGACCGGAGGGGACTCCTATTCGGTTGAGGCTACACCTCGGGCCGCCGAACGGACTGTCGCTCCGGATGAAACTACGCCCACAGGCGGGGATGAAGATAATCTGCCTTTTTAAGGTTAATAGAGAGGGAAGACAAGTTATGGCAATGCGAGAGAATAACGTAAACATGGTGTCCAAGCGGCGTATTCCGCAGATTGAATCAATGAAGTTTATCGATCCGCGCGACTACGAGTTGCTTCGGAAATTTACCTCCGAGCAGGG
>JBAWZH010000224.1:0-3785 GCA_037143135.1 bacterium | reverse complement strand
GGATTCCAATTGGATCTGAAAATCCGCGGGTTGGAGTGGCCCATTGTCGTTGAAGCCTTCGAGAAGTGCCGCGTGGCGCGCATGAAGATCCTCGACTACATGGAGAGCATCATTGCCAAACCCCGAGAGGAACTTTCTCCCTACGCGCCCCGTATCACGGTGGTGACCATTCCGATAGACAAAATCGGCGAACTGATCGGCCCCGGCGGAAAGAATATCCGCCGGATCGTGGAACTGACCGGCGCGCAGATCGACATCAATGATGACGGTACGGTAAAGATCTTCAGTTCCAAGGCGGAAGGAATGCAGATGGCGGTCAAGGAGATCAACATGATCACCGCCGAGCCTGAAGAAGGAGCCATATACGACGGTGTCGTGACCGGAATCACCAAGTTTGGATGCTTTGTCGAGATATTCCCCGGCCGCGATGGCCTGGTTCACATCAGCGAACTCGCCGACTTCCATGTGAAGAATGTGGAGGATGTCTGCAAGGTTGGCGACCAGATGTGGGTCAAATGTATCGGAGTCGATGATCGGGGCCGCGTGAAACTCAGTCGTCGCGCCGCCGTGGCGGAGAAGGACGCCTCGGAAAACAAACCGGACGCACCGTAAGCACAATCACTGAAATAAGGAACGCGGGATGCCGGACAACCGGCTTCCCGCGTTTTGTTTCCACATAACGACCCCATGGGTCTGGCGGCTCTATTCCTGCGGCATGCGCAACTGGAATGAGCGCCCGTACTTCGGCGAGTTGATGATCACGGGCGCAGGTTTTGCCGACGCAGACGGAGTGTTGGTTCTCGGGAAAGACTCCTGCGCCTGGGCTTCCAAATCGGCGCTGACCCGGTCGCGATCCTCCAGCGCGCTGACTCGCAGCCCGAGTTCCACCACCCGCCTTGAGAGCATGGCATTTTCAATTTCAATCGAGGAAATCTTTTCCTTGAGACGTTCGGCCTCACTGTCGCGCCCGGACAATTCGGATGACACGTTCGACGCGATTACCGAATGGGCCCACACAATATTCCGCGCAATGTCCTTCCTCATCTGGCTGACATTCTGGGTCGCCGTGACCGACGCCTGCTCTCCGAGGCGTTGAATCTCGGCCTGGGTTTCCAGGCGGGACTGTTTAGCCAGATTGCTTGTTTTTGCAATATCCGCCTTGATTTCCTGAGCGCTCTCGCTGTTCTGCCAGACAATGACAACCACGACCCCCGAGAACACCATGGTGAAGCCAAGGAGAACCCACAGAAGCCGCTTCCGAGTACGCCTCCGCTCCTGATCGAGAAAGTTCTTGAATGAATTCAGCACCGGCAACGATTCCTCGTTCAGGGCGGGGTCATGCGCCAGAACCGGCAGATTGCCTGATTCGCGCCCGACTCCCGGTTGGAAGGGAGGGGGAACCTGAATCGGAGTTGAGTCCGGTGGAGCGCCACGCATCCCCGCCATCCGCTCGGAAATGCGCGACAGGGCTTCTGCCTGTAACCGCAATACTTCAGTCAGTCCATCCATCGCACGATGCTCGTTATCTGCATTACGTTTGTCGTCTGTCATGATGATTTCCACCGGAACCATTTTCCCAAGGTTCCATTCTTATTGCCTTTGTGACGTTTCAAATTCTCCCACTGTTTCAATTCCCGCCTGAGTTGGTTTTCCACCGAACTCAAAAGCCTGTCCGCCTCCGGCTTGGAACTTTCGGATCCACGTTCTCCCGCCCTGATATCCGGCGGCCCGTCCGGGCGGGCCGTCGCTTCGGGGCCCAGCGTCACCGAATGGATGACTTCAGCGTCCATGACGACGGGATTATCCGACCGGACGGCCCCCTGGCCCCCGGCTTTTTTCCTCACTTCACGAAGCAGGCTTTCCCGCTTTTCCAATTCCTGCATCGTCTGGGTAAGCAACTCCGCTGAAGTCTTAACCTCTTTCTGCAATTGAGCAAGCTTTTCCGCCGATTCCCTCTCCCGGATCGAGCTATCCCTGCCAAGCAATTCACAGCGGCTTTTCACCGTCGCCAGTTCCCGCCTCATGAGTTCCTTTTGCTCGGCGGATGCCTGAAGTTCCTTCTGCAATACAACCCATTTTTCAGCCATCGTTAGTTTGGCAAAACGGGACTCAAAATCGTCTCCTTCCTCTTTGGAGGCCGGTGTCGATACACCCCCCCCAAGCCAATCGACAGGATCACGCCTGGAGGGCTCGAAAACCTGTTTGACACAGCGACTGGCGAGCATCAGGCCATTCAAGTCAGTCTGGATGGCGGCTATTTCATCCTTCAGTTTCTGCTCCGTGAGACGACCTGCTTTCTGGGCCTTGGCTAAGGAATCCCTGGTCTGATTCAATTGCATCGTCAAGGCGTGAACAGAGTGGTTCGCCAGTTGCAGGTCTTTCTCCAACACGGTGTTTTTTGACTTCAGCATGGCCATCCGCTTGTCCGTCTCCGCCTGCTGGATGGCTATCTCGGATTCCTTTCCTCGCGCCTCATTCGTTCTGTTCTGCAAGTCTTCCTGAACCTCATGCAGTTGGCGCGACAAGGCGTCATAATCGACTTTCAACTGAGCCAGCGCTTCGGCATCCTTCTCCTTCTGCTCCAGGGCCGCCGTCAACGACTTCCGGGACGAGACCAGTTCGGCCTCCGCTCCGACGAGGGTGGCCCGCGCCTCCCGCTCTCTCTTTCCGGCAGTCACGGCGGATTCATGTTCTGCGGCGAGGCTCAGTCTGTCCTTTTCGAGTTGCGTCAGAGCAGAGGCCAATTCCGACTCCAAACGGACGATTTCCCTATTTGCCGCCACCCCCTGCTGTTCGACCCGGGTTAACGTCTGACGCAATTCGTTTAGGCTGGCATCCCGGATCGCCAACTGGGCTATGGCGTCCTTCTGGTTCAGGGAGAGGGCGGAGATCTCGAGTCCCATAAGACGACCACGCACCGACAGCACCTGGCGACATTCCTGGACGAGCAAGGGGTAGATCGTCTCATTCACGACGACCTTGCGGCCCGACTCTTTCTCAACCAGTGCAACGCCCTTGGGAATAGACTCCTCTGTGACCAGAACCCAGATCGCGAGGAGGTTCAGGGGGCCATAGGTAGTGCCATCTTCGAACTGAACATACCAATTGAGGCGCAATTCGGGATAGTTTTCAACGGGCACCCAGTTCTCGCGATCCTCCGACAACACACAACCGGGGATCACCCGGGCATCCGTAGCCCAGGTACACAAGGTGGCAATGTCAACAGGACCGTACACCGATCCATCCGGCGTTCGCAGATAGTGCTGGGCGCCCGCCTGAGAACTGACCTCGTTTAAGTTTGTATTCATCCCCCGTTACCCGATTCGTTCTTCCGGTACTGGGGCACCCGCCGGGGTTTCCGGCAGGGATTCTGATTCACGGCAACGTACACGGAATCCTCCCCCAGTATGTGCTCCAGTTCATGCACCAAAGATTCGTCACACGTCACTTTATACTGACTATCCGTATCCATGAATACTTTTTCGCCGGATTGAAACTCGAGACAGATATGAACGTCGGTGCGCCCCGGATGGGCATTCAGCACATCCCGAACCCGCGTCATGAGGCCGGGGCTATCCGTCACCTGCCCGGTCGGAAAATGGAGACTGATATGCTCCACGAACAGGGCCGGACACTCGCGCAGGGGATAGACCTCGCTGGCGACAATCCGTGGCGCCTCATCCTCAAACCTGACCTCTCCACACAACATGATCGCCTGATCCTGGACCAACAGGGGTTTATAATCCCGGTAGGCGTCGGGATAGACAACAACCTCGATGCTTCCG
>JBAWZH010000223.1:0-3880 GCA_037143135.1 bacterium | reverse complement strand
TTGTCGAACCCACGGAAAGCGTCCGCCATTTCTTCAAACCCGAGGACTGGGTCGCCTCCCTTGTGACGACACTCGTTTCGGGTCTGGTCTTCTTTTATTACATGGCGCCTGAAGTAACCCTTCAGGATTCCGGCGAACTGGTCACCGGCGCGTTCACCTTTGGCGTTCCCCATCCCCCGGGCTATCCACTCTGGGCGCTTCTGGGCTACCTCTGGAGCCATTTCATCCTTCCCTTTGGAAACCCGGCCTGGCGCATTGGAGTGCTCTCGGTCGTCACCGGGGCACTGACCGTCGGGCTCATGACCATCATCATGACCCGCAGTATTCGCCTGCTCCTGCATTCCCTGCCATGGGGTGATTCTGTTGACGAACGCCTTCAGCATTGGATGGCGCTCTTCATCGGCGCCGCCTGCGCGCTTCTTTTCGGATTCAACCGCGGCGTCTGGCTCTGGGCCTGCGTCTCTGAAATGCGCGTGTTGAATGTGTTTTCCTTTATCCTGACGAGTTGTGTCTTCTTTGCCTGGATGGTGCAACCCCATCGCCGCGGCTTCCTGTATGCGATGCTGTTGATTTTCGGACTGAGTCTATCCAACCATCAGACCATCGCCGTCATGGCCGCCCCCTTCGCGGTGGGCGTCTTTCTGGTGGGTCTTGACCAATTTATTGAGGCCCTGAAGAAGTCGCCGGGGAGTGACGGCCGGTTCGGATTGTTCATGAGAACCCAGTCGAATTTCGCGGAACTGGGGATTGCCGGACTGTTGAGCATCATGGTCGGGCTCATCATCTGGGCGTGGCTGACCACGCCGACCCCGAACGCCATGTTCAACAGTTCCACCTTCTGGCAGGGGATCATCGCCGGAGCCGTTGGCGTCGCGGGACTCATCGTTGCCCGAACAACCCTGTGGTGGAGTCTGCGCCGGGCCCTGTTTGCCGCGGGCATGTTCATGGCCGGCGTTTCCGTCTATATCTATATGCCCTTTGCCGCCTGGACGAATCCGCCCATGAACTGGGGCTATGCCGCCACCAAGGAAGGTTTCGTACACGCCGTGACACGCGGTCAGTACGAAAAGATCCAGACCGCCAGTTTCTTCAGCCAGGAGTTCTTCCTCAAAATCAAACTCTTCATCGAGGCCATGGTCAACCAGTACTCGCTGCCTTTGACGTTGCTGGGTTTGGTCACGCCCGTCATCATCCTCTACCTGTGGCCCCGGTGCAAACCCCGCGGCCGATCCTGGATGATGTTCGTCTGGGCCGCCTTCCTGATTTCCAGCCTCGGATTGTTGACCATCATCAACCCGAAACTGGATCGGCAGGATCAGGAAATCAACATCAAGTTCTTCGCGCCGGCCCACGGCTTTTACGCCATGTTGATCGGCTATGGCATTGCCGTGATTTTCAGTTTCATCGCCTGGCAACGGAGAGTCCTGGGCGGTTGGCTGGTTCGCCTCGCCTGCATCGCCCTGCTTGCCATTCCCCTCATCACCTGGAAGCAGAACCTGTCGCTCTGTAACCTGCGCGGCCATGATTTCGGCTATCTTTTCGGCTATCTGATGTTCAAACCGGGCAACGGATACCCCGATATGGACAGGGACTCGGTTCTCTACGGCGGCACCGATCCGGGCCGTTTTGTGCCCACCTACATGATTTTCTGCGAAAGCCGCGTGGCGCCCAAGGATCGCTTCCACGACAAGGATTTCGACCGGTCGGATGTTTATATCATCACGCAAAACGCCCTGGCCGACAACACCTACATGAGTTACATCCGCGACCATTATGACTACACGAGGCCCAAGAATGACGGCCCCTTCCAGAAACTCCTCCATCGCGACCATACCTATCCGGTTCAACCGATCTATATCCCCAGCGCCGAAGACAACAACCGGGCTTTCCAGGAATACGTGCGGGATGTGCAGACCGGCAAGATCCAGGCCAGCGCCGACATCAAGGTCGAAAACGGCCGCGTCAGCGTCCAGGGAGTCGGCGGCGTTATGACCATCAACGGCATTTTGGCGCGCTGGATCTACGACAAAAACAAGGACAAACATGCCTTCTATATCGAGGAAAGTTATGTCATCCCCTGGATGTACACGTTCCTGACCCCCTTCGGCGTCATCATGAAGATCGAAAAAGATCCGGTGCCGAGTCCCCAGGAGAACCCCCTGCGCTGGGCGGAGATTACAAAACGCGACCGGCAATATTGGGACAAGCTGAGCAAGGATTTCCTGGCGCGCGAGGAATTCCGACGTAATTCGGACGCCAAGAAATCCTTCTCGAAAATGCGCTCGGCCATTGCCGGGCTCTATTCCGCGCGCGGGCTTCTGGGTGAGGCCGAATACGCCTTCAAGCAATCCCGCGATCTTTGCCCCGAAAGTCCCGAGGCCTGTTTCCGGTTGTCCGATTTGTACATGCGGCAACAGCGCTACAGCGAGGCGGCCAAGGTGATGACCGACTACCTGGTTCTCGATCCCTACAACCGGAACGCCGCCAATTTCCTCAGCGCCATCCAGAGCGCCGACAAGGACAATACCCGGCGCAAGGAACTCGAGTCCCTTATGGGTAAGGGACAACTCGACTTCGGAAAAGCCATGGATCTGGCGACGGTATATCTCAGACTCGGCATGGAAGGACAGTTCCAGGGCCTGACACGCGGACTCATTGACAGCGCCAACATGCCTCCCGAGGCGAGTCTGACCGTGGCCCGTTTCTTCGAGGCCAACAAACGGTGGGATCTGCAGGTCTATGCGCTTCAAAAATATCTGACACGGGAACCCAAAGCCTTCAAGAGTTGGATTGATCTCGCCTATACGCAATTGATCCTGAAAAAGCCTCAGGATACGTTTGCCTCCCTGAAGAAGGCCGTCGAGGCCGGCGGCGAAGTCACACGCTCCCTGCTCCGGAATGATCCCCGGTTTGCCCCCCTGCGCGACACCCCTCCTTTCAAGGCCCTCGTTCCGCCTTCCAAAATCGACCCCGGGAATTATCCCCTGATGAATCCAGGATTTTAAAACACCATGAATCCCTCTCCCGGACTCTTTGCCAGAATCGGGCTCGCCGCCCTGATCGTGATGGCGAACTCGCCTCTCCGCGCAGGGCCGCTTCCGAAGTCGCAGATTTCGGGTGATGCCAAGTGGGTGGTGCATCTGGACATGGAACAGTTTGCGCCGTCACAGACCTGTCGTTTTTTGATGGGGGGGAAGAACGGCTCGAAATCTTTTCAGTCCATTTTGAATCACTATCAAACCCTGCTTGGGGTGGATCCCTTGAAGGATATTTCAGGCCTGACACTGTATGGGACTGAAATCACCGGAAACCGCGGAACCGCCCTGATCAGTGGCGCCATGAACTCCCGCGCCATCACGAAGCAGTTCAGTTCATACCCTCAGTACGCCACGAAGACCTACGGGAAACTGACCCTGCATTCCTGGCAAGATAAGTCCACCGGCCGACCCTTGTGGGCTTGTTTCCAGACAACCCGCATGCTGATTCTCGCCTCCGATGAGGGATCCGTGCTCAACGCCGTCGCCACGATCGAGGGATCAAGAACCAACCTCACCAACGCCAAGACGGTCGCACTCCCGATGCAGACCCTCCGCCAGGGCGCCTTCTTCACGGCGCTCAGCAAGGGGTATGCGGGGTCGAATACGGATCCCATCAAAGCCATGATCTTGAAAAGCACGGAAGCGGCGGTCATGCAACTGTCGGAAACCAAGGGCATCGTGGACGGCACCATCCTCTTGAGGGCCGTCTCGCCGGATGCCGCCACACAGATCCACCAGATCCTGAACGGATTGATGGTGTCCGCAAGTTTAACGGACAGTTCGAGCCCGGTCGCCAAACTGGCCGGAATGAGCGACGTCTCACAGGACGACCGCACCGTCAC
>JBAWZH010000222.1:0-3931 GCA_037143135.1 bacterium | reverse complement strand
CAACTCGTTGTAGTAATCGCGAGCCGCTGTCTGCTGTGCTGCCACACATGATGGCAGGAATGCGAGTGTCAGGCAGGAGAGATATCTCAAAACGTATGTCGATGCCGCGGCGGCCAGCACGGTGATTCTTCTCATAGCCCGCGTGCTGCTTTTATCTTTGTGAAATTCTCAACAAATTGTTTTTCAAGCGCTCCCGTACTTGCGCACTGGTAGGTTTCCGCACGAGTCGTCACGCCCCATAAGTTGGTCCCCTTAAAGGACGCAGCGCAGACAAAGTTTATTTTCAAATTGGCCTGCACTGTGCCACTGTTTTGCACAGTGACTGCCATCACACTGTCAGCCGTCCCAGTGATTTGATTGCCGTTCCAAGAACCGCAATCACAAATCTGCGGGATCATTGCAGGCTTAGTTTTGGTCTTTACTTCGTTAAGTTCCGCAGTCATGGCCGCAACTTCAAACCCAATGGACTTAAGAGTCGCTTCGGCAATACTCAATCCATCGGCACCTTTGAGGTTTGGAAATGCCACTTCCACTATTCGTGGCCCGTGTTTTTCAATATTTGGCTTGTCGACAGGTGCAAACGCGCAACCGGACAACGCCACGATGGCAGCCACTAGGATGGTTTTCATTAAATTCCTCCACTTTTGATAAACGCCTTAGGGTACGATTTTTTCCGTTTTCTACGCCGACCCCAAGTTGCAATCCACAACTGCGGTGTGATTTAACGCGGCGCGAAACCCTGCTCTGCAAGCGCTTTTTGCAAGACTCCGAAAGCGTACCGCATGCGCGACGCTTCGAGATCGTCGACTGCATTTTGGCGCCACTCCGTCCAGCCGCATCGCTTCACAAATTGCGCCAGCGCCTCGGCGACTTCTTCCTCTTCGATCTCAAGCGTGATCGTTATTTTTTCCATCTTAAGCAGCATCCACCAATGCCAACCGGTCTTCAATACGTCCAATTCTTGCTGATTGACGGTCAATGGAGATCTGCACCTGGGCGATCTGATTGGCAATATGTCCCTGATGCTGCATGACAGTGGCAATGCTTCCATCGATGTTAGAAAGCCTGTTTTTCATATCTGCAATGTCGTCCCGAATGGCCCGCAACTGGGTCAACATAATTTGTTGAATGTCTTCAGTCATACCGTTTCCTCCGCAAATTCACCAAACATTTCAGACGAAATCATCGCCTTCTCTTCTCTTTCGAGTCTTTTTTCTTGCTCGATATGAGACCGTTTACGAACATACTCTTTCACAAAAAGTACTCTATCGCCTTTAAAAAACAGCGCTGGATTCACCCAGAAAACGGTCGGTGTCCTGGGAGCAATGAATCCCTTGGCCAGCAATTCGCGCAGCCCTCTATTGAATGTCGGCTCGCTCAAGTCAATCGCAGCGCCGTTAAGTCCTTCACCAAACCAAGTCAACTGGATCGAGTCGGCGTACCCCTTGTGCATAGGCTCTGCCTGGTATTGCTCAAGCACTCTTTGAAATACACGCTGAGCCGTTTTGGTGAGGTCGTACATAGCGGCAATGCCTGAAGCGAAAACCTTTACAAATTCCGCGTCGTCTTTTTCTTCAACAGTGCGGACAACAGATGCACCAGTAATCTCGCCAGTTTCCATGTCTGTAAGGTCTTTTTTAAGACCCGTAGTTACATACCTTCGCTTCACTTGGACCTGTCCAGGCTCCATCAATGGATTGATGGTTGGCGAATAGACAGAGCTTCTCAATCGCGGAAGATTTTTCATGTCGACTTTCAAAATCGCCTCGCTTTTTGCCAGTTGAAAATCGCATTATGCCCCCCGACTTGCACAACGCAAGCATAAAGTGAAAGTCGACTAGCCGGAAGTGAAAGTCGACTAGCCGGAAGTGAAAGTCGCACCTAGCATCCATGCGGTCTGTAGCCCGTTGCTTCTCACTCTATGTAATGCAGGAGTACCAATAGCCGGACAGGCTTGTCCACCGGGTTGCCGCTTCGCGTCACCGGCGCAGTCGCGCCTACTCCGTGGACAAGCCTTACCGGGCCTGTAGCCGGCCCCCCCGCAAGCGGGTCCCCCCACGGCTTCCTTTCAACAAGTTGAAAAAACCACCGAATACCAACAGCCGGACTTCACTGTTAACGGCTATTTGGTTGGCGGAGCCAACACCCAGGGTTGCAGGGGCGAAGCCCCCAGCCCGCGGCAGCGCACCGGCAGTCTTGCGTCAGCAAGACTGTACTGTGTTACAGTCTTGGAGAAAAACAACCCGGCAAGAAAGCTCACTTCGCTTCGGCTCCGCCTCGCGTGCGTGAGGGATCGCTAAGGAAATAGATCGCTATGAGTGAAGTCAGTGGCTACGCGATATTGAGGATGGTGAAGCACAAGTCCTTCGGGTCTGTTGCTGCCATGAGTGCCCATTCGCTGCGTGAAAGACCAGTTGCCAACGCAGACCCTGCAGCACCCAAACCACTCACTGGAGGGGCTAAAACGACCGCAGAGCTGCTAAAGCGCCTCAAGGCAGGGATAGCACTGGCAAAGAAAAAAGGGGGGCGTCAAGGCTTCACAAAGGCATCTTCGCCGGTGCTTGAGTTCCTGGTCACCAGTGGACACGAAAAAATGATGGCTCTGTCTTTGAAAGAGCAGAACGAGTATTTCAAAAATGCGGGTAAGTTCCTGGCCAGCGAGTTCGGTGGCCAGGAAAATATTTTGTCCTGGTCAATTCACAGGGATGAGAGAACGCCGCATATGCAGATTTTTGTGATGCCGCTTGATCGCACAACTAACCGTTTCTCCGCTTCAAAATTTATCGGTGGACCGCCCGGCATGATTGCCCGCCTGGATCGCTTTGCAGAAGAGGTTGGGAAGCCCTTTGGCATGATCCGAGGCGACAAAGAGAGCAGGGCAGAACATGTTCCGATCGGTCAGTTTTATGGCGCTCTAGCTGCCGGGGCTGAGGTGCCAAAAGACATCGAAGTTCCCCCATCTCCATCGATGTCTGACCGACTCAATCCTGAGGTCTTCTCTGCCAAGCAAAAAGCTCGGGAAGATGCTAAGAAAGCAAGAAAAGCGCAGGAGGAATTGCTAAAGAAGCAAGCAAAAGTCGGCCGTTCCGTGCATCCCAAGATCGTTGCTGCAATGGCCGAAAAATACAAAAAAAATAAGAATTTAGAAGCTCTTTTGAAAAAGCAGGAGGCAGAAATCAGGGCTCTGAAAAATGATGTGTCTACGCGTCAAAAAGACGCCGACGACAGGATGCGTATCGCGCTTGATCATGAAAACGAGACGCGATTGCTTGCTCAAACAGCAGATCATGTTTTTATGGACTCTGCTGGCGCCAAAATGCTGGATCAAATGTCGCGCGCTATGGATCCGAAGATTGTTGAGAAACTGGCGAAGGCCTTCGGGGTACAGCTAGTACCTGGACGAGGCCTTCTAGACCAGCTGCGCAAGGCTGGAAAAGGCGCGAACATGATCGAAACCGCGCGGCTTTTAACCGCGCGACTTGAAATACTCAATGATCATGGCACTCCTGTAAACGCTCCAAAGCACCAGGAGCGACCTAAGGGCTAGACGGCCGGCCGCTCAGGCTTAGACCATTGGGCCTCAGAAAGTCCTTTTTTTGTTGGTGTGTGTGCCTCTGTGCCATAACCGCCAGCACTGGTTACCCCACCATCAGGCGTGGTGTCGTCTACGTCAAGCACTAGCCCTCTTTCGATAAGACTAGCTAAGTCCATCCCTTTTCCAATATCCGCAATATTGACTGGTTCATAACTATCATCACCGTGTAACAAAAATCCATTTTGGTCGGCTGACCATCTTTCGACCCCGTGCGAATGAGAAATATGCGATATCAACTCACTGACCATCACTACTTTCTTCATGCCAGGCCCACCAAATAAATCGTCTATCCGTTGAACCAACGTTTTTGCCCATTTTTCATCCATATTTATCCTT
>JBAWZH010000221.1:0-3933 GCA_037143135.1 bacterium | reverse complement strand
GGAGGATATGACCATGGCCGATGAAATTATTGATTCCGACGAGATTCGCAACTCCGACATCGTGTTCAACTGTCCGTGTTGTGAAAAGAGTCTGGCGATTGATTGCCGGGGCGCGGGATTAACCATTGCCTGTCCGGATTGCGGCAATAAAATTCAGGTGCCGATCCCCGACAATATGGAGGTTTCCGACATAGACAGTACGGATGAGGATAAGGCCGTCCGTATTATCCACATGCGTGAGGTGATTTCGGCTTCCCAAGAACAGATCATGGCCCTTGAAACGGAACTGAAGGATGCGGCCTTGCGTCGGGATGCCCTGGAGGCGATCCGTACCGAGAATGCGATTCGTTTTGAGGTGATACAGCATGAGGTTGAAGTCATCCAGCGCTCCTTGTTGCGTATCTCGGAAGTTCTGACCAGCGCCGCCGAAGCCGGGAAGAAGTCCTGAGCGGTTGCGAACAATGCCTGGACGGCGAACGCATCAGGCCTTTTGGGGTGGACGGTTATGAGCAGTCGTCATAAAGCCGCTGGACTTGTTGGTCTTGCCGTCGTGGGTTCCCGGATCCTGGGACTCGTTCGTGAACAGGTGTTTGTTGCCATGTTTGGGGCGGGGAAATGCCTGGATGCTTTTTTGGCCGCCTTCCAGATTCCGAACCTGTTACGGGATCTTTTTGCGGAAGGCGCGTTGTCCACCGCCTTTACCACGACGTTCACCAAGACACTTGAAAAGGAGGGGGAACCCCCTGCCTGGCATCTGGCGAGCCTGCTCTTCAGCGCCATGATCCTGTTGATGGGCGGAATTTGCGTCGCGGGGATTGTGGCGAGTCCGTTACTGGTTCACATTACAAACTTCGGGTTTCATGAGGTTCCCGGGAAATTTGAGCTGGCCGTGCGATTGACCCGGATTTTGTTCCCGTTCATCCTGCTTGTCTCGCTGGCCGCCGTGGTGATGGGGATCCTGAATGCGCGCTTTATCTTTGGTCTTCCCGCGTCAGCCTCGACCGTGTTTAACCTGGTGTCCGTGGTCAGCGGGGTCTGTCTGGCCTTTGTCTTTGATCCCCAGGAGAGTTGGTTGCACCCCCACTTTTCAGAAAGGGCGCTGTATGGGGTTACAATCGGGGTCATGCTGGGAGGAATGGCCCAGTTGGGAATGCAGATTCCCGCCCTGTGGAGACTGGGTTACCGGTTTCATTGGGAACTGGATTTCAACAACCCCCGCCTGCGTCAAGTCTGGGCCCTGGCCTGGCCCAGCATGATCGCCGGCGCCGCCGTCCAGGTCAACGTTCTGGTCAATGGCATGTTTGCCTCAGAGATCAATGGGGCGCGCGTCTGGTTAAACTGCGCGTTCCGGCTCATGCAGTTTCCGATCGGGGTGTTCGGAGTGGCCATCGCGACGGTGACGCTCACGGCGGTGGCGCGGCATCATGCCCGCGCGGAGATGGAGTCGGTCGGCAAAGCCATCGAGGACTCCTTGCGGTTGTCCTTTTTTCTGACCCTTCCTGCCACGGCGGGACTTCTGGTTCTGGCGCCGGATATCATCCGGGTCATCTATGAGCACGGACAATTCAATTCCGCCGATACGGCGTTGACGGCCGATGCCCTGCGCGCCTTTTCGATCGGACTGTCCGGATACGCGGCGATCAAGATTTTGACTCCATGCTTCTATGCGTTGGATCGGCGCCGGATCCCGTTGAATGTCAGTCTGGTGGGGATTGGGATCAATGGGGTGATGAATTACACCCTGGTTAAGGTTTTCCACATGGGGCATGTGGGATTGGCCGCCTCCACCGGATGTCTGGCACTGGTGAATTTTATCCAACTTGCCCTTTACCTGCGCCGGGATGTGATCTATGGCCGCGTGTCAACCTGGTTCCGATTCATCCTCTCGGTCGGTTTTCCAGCCCTGGCGTGCGGCGTGACGGTGTATTTCCTTAAACACGAACTGGCCGGTTGGGGGCAGACCTTCCCATGGTTGGTGGGCGCATTGGCGGGCGAGATCGTGGTGGGCGGTCTTGTGTTTTTTGGTTTGACCTGGGTCTTGCGCGTACATGAAACCCATACGTTTGTCGCCATGATCCGCCGGAAGGTGATGGGGGCATGACGAAGCCGTTAATCCATGGCCTGTCACGCCTTGAACTGGAAGAGGCCTGTAAAGGGATGGCGATTCCGGCTTACCGGGCCGGGCAGATTTGGGCCTGGCTCTACGGGCAACGGGTGGCGGCGTGGACGGACATGAAGAATCTGCCAGCCTCCCTGCGGGAAGGACTGGCGGGGCGATTTGAGATCGTCCCCGTGACGCTCCTGAAAATCGAGGGAGCGCATGAAAGCACTCGGAAAATCCTCGTTGGTCTAAGGGATGGCGAGTGCGTCGAGGAAGTCCTGATTCCCGCCCGCGACCGGAAGACGGTTTGCGTGTCGAGCCAGATTGGTTGCCGTTTTGCGTGCGTCTTCTGCGCCAGCGGGAAAAGCGGATGTGTGCGGAGTCTGGAGGCGGGCGAAATCGTGGGCCAAGTCCTGCTGGCCTGGCGCGAGTTTGTGGATCGTCCCTCCAATATCGTTTTCATGGGGATGGGCGAGCCCTTTGACAACTACGACGCCGTGCTGAAGGCGGTCAGGATTCTGAACGATCCAGACGGGATCACGATCGGGGCGCGCCACATCACGATCAGCACCAGTGGCGTGGTTCCGGGTATCGAGCGGTTGGCGGGCGAGGGGCTTCAGGTGGAATTGTCGGTGTCGTTGCACGCGCCTGAAAATGAGCTGCGCAGCAGATTAATGCCGGTTAACCGGCGGTATCCCCTGGCCGATCTCCTGACGGCCTGCCGCAAGTTTGCCACGGCCACAAACAGGATCATCACCTTTGAATATACGCTGATTCGCGGGGTGAACGATAGCCGTCAGCAGGCCCAGGCGCTGGCGAAGTTGCTCAAGCCGATTCCCTCCCGGGTGAACCTGATTCCCCTGAGTCCGGTGAAGGGGTTTGACGGACAGGCTCCGGTGCCGGAAACAGGGGTGATGTTTATCGATATCCTGGCCCGGTCTGGAATTAATGCCACACTGCGGGTCTCGAAAGGCACGGGGATCGATGCCGCCTGCGGGCAGTTGAGGATGAGGAGCCGGAAAGTGATTCATGAAAATTAACGAACAGAGTAATGCGCGGGTTGTGGCGGCGGAGATGATTGCCCGATGGATGGAGACAGCCGAGTTCCCCGACCGCATGATGAATCGCGTGAGAGCGGATCGCGCGTTTATGATGGAGGTTGTGTACGGTGTTGCCAAGTGGAAGCGGGAACTGGAATGGGTGCTGAAGCAATGCATGAAGCAGATGCCCGGTATTCCTCTTCGCGCCCACATGATGGTCGGCCTTTACCAGATCCTGCACATGGATTCAGTGGAGCCTTATGCGGCGGTGAACGAGACCGTGGCGGCCGTGAAGGCCTTTGCCTCGCAGACGGATGCCAATTTTACGAATGCCGTATTGCGGCGGGTGTTACGCGAGAAGATGCAGGTCATTGCCACCCTGAATGCCCAGCCGCCCGGGATCCGGTTGTCGCACCCGGAAATCCTCGTCAAACGGTGGAGTGATGCCTTTGGCCATAAGGACGCGGAGGCCCTGTGTGCATGGAATAACAGTCGTGCGCCGGTCATTCTGCGCGTGAATACGCAGCGCATCCAGATGGGGGATTTCCGGGACCGGCTGGCATCCTCGGGAATTCGCACGGAGTCGTGTGCTTATGACCCCGCCCGGTTTTGTGCCCCGATGCGCGGAATCAGGGTGGAGGACATCCCCGGCTTTGAGGACGGTTGGTTCATGGTTCAGGACCCCTCAACCCTCATGGCCGTGGAGATGCTGGATCCCAAACCCCGTGAACGGATTCTGGATGCCTGTGCGGCGCCGGGCGGCAAGACGGTGGCGATTGCCGAACTCATGGG
>JBAWZH010000220.1:0-3937 GCA_037143135.1 bacterium | reverse complement strand
AAGAGTCGTCGGATGTACTCAGCGGCGTCCTACTCTCCCACGGCCTACGCCGCAGTACCATCGGCGCTGGAGGGCTTAACTACCGGGTTCGGAATGGGACCGGGTGTACCCCCTCCGCAATAACCACTGAGCACATCCGACGGCTCTCGACGTCGGAATCGTATTCCGTTGTAAATGCCACATCCTGGGCGTCTGCCACCCTGAATGCTGCATAGCGCGATCACGGATCAGAATGAGATCAAGACCTCGGCCTATTAGTACTGCTCGGCTGAACACATTGCTGCGCTTACACCTGCAGCCTATCAACCTCGTAGTCTACGAGGGGCCTTACCAGGTTGGCCCAGTGAGAGACCTCATCTTAGGATGGGCTTCCCGCTTAGATGCTTTCAGCGGTTATCCCTGCCGAACGTAGCTAACCAGCGGTGCCGTTGGTCGACAACTGGTACACCAGAGGTTCGTCCGCTCCGGTCCTCTCGTACTAGGAGCAGCTTCCTTCAAGTCTCTTACGCCCACGGTGGATAGGGACCGAACTGTCTCACGACGTTCTAAACCCAGCTCGCGTACCGCTTTAATGGGCGAACAGCCCAACCCTTGGGACCTACTACAGCCCCAGGATGCGATGAGCCGACATCGAGGTGCCAAACCCTCCCGTCGATGTGGACTCTTGGGGAGGATCAGCCTGTTATCCCCGGAGTACCTTTTATCCGTTGAGCGACGGCCATTCCACTCTGAGCCGCCGGATCACTAGAGCCTACTTTCGTATCTGCTCGACTTGTAGGTCTCGCAGTCAAGCCCGCTTATGCTCTTGTACTCTACGAACGATTGCCAACCGTTCTGAGCGGACCTTACGCACGCCTCCGTTACATTTTAGGAGGCGACCGCCCCAGTCAAACTACCCACCAGACACGGTCCCCTGCCCGGATTCACGGCGCAGGGTTAGATCGTCAATCTGCCGAGGGTGGTATTCCAAGGGTGGCTCCACCGAAACTGGCGTCCCGGCTTCATAGCCTCCCACCTATCCTCTACACGACAAACCAACGATCAATGTCAAGCTGTAGTAAAGGTTCACGGGGTCTTTCCGTCCTACCGCGGGTAATTCGCATCTTCACGAATAATACAATTTCACCGAGTCTATGGTTGAGACAGCGCCCAAGTCGTTACGCCATTCGTGCAGGTCGGAACTTACCCGACAAGGAATTTCGCTACCTTAGGACCGTTATAGTTACGGCCGCCGTTTACTGGGGCTTAGTTTCAGAGCCTCGCCTTGCGGCTAACCCCTCCACGTAACCTTCCAGCACCGGGCAGGCGTCAGACCCTATACGTCGTCTTACGACTTAGCAGAGTCCTGTGTTTTTAGTAAACAGTCGCTTGGGCCGTTTCACTGCGACCTCAGTCAGCTCACACCGCGAAGGTGATCACCGGCCGAGGTGCTCCTTCTCCCGAAGTTACGGAGCCATTATGCCGAGTTCCTTAACCATAGTTATCTCGATCGCCTTGGTATTCTCTACCTGCCTACCTGTGTCGGTTTGGGGTACGGGCACCAACAAAACTCCCTAGAGGTTTTTCTTGAAAGCATGGGATCACTGACTTCACTCAATCGCTTCGTCATCAGCTCTCAGGCATCGTGTGCGACGGATTTACCTATCGCACGCCCTACAGCCTTTCACGGGGACGTCCAGAACCCCGCTCAGCTACCCTACTCCGTCACCCCATCGGTGATAACGCGTTGTTAGTGGTACAGGAATATCTACCTGTTGTGCATCGACTACGCCTTGCGGCCTCGCCTTAGCTCCCGACTGACCCTGGGAGGATTAGCCTTGCCCAGGAACCCTTAGGCTTACGGCGGAAACGTTTCTCGCGTTTCTCTCGTTACTCATGCCAGCATTCTCTCTTCTGTACAGTCCACAGACGGTCACCCACCTGCTTCGATCCGTACAGAATGCTCCCCTACCACTCCACATAGTGAAGTCCGCCGCTTCGGTACCATGCTTGAGCCCCGTGAATTGTCGGCGCATGTCCACTTGACCAGTGAGCTATTACGCACTCTTTAAATGAATGGCTGCTTCTAAGCCAACATCCTGGTTGTCTGAGCAAACGCACATCCTTTGCCACTTAGCATGGATTTAGGGACCTTAGCGGGCGGTCTGGGCTGTTTCCCTCTCGACTACACAGCTTAGCCCACATAGTCTGACTCCCGGGTTCTGGAGTACCGGCATTCGGAGTTTGGTTGATTTTGGTAAGCGGTGAAGCCCCCTAGACCATCCAGTGCTCTACCACCGGAACTGAACACCCGAGGCTAGCCCTAAAGCTATTTCGGGGAGAACGAGATATCTCCAGGTTTGATTAGCCTTTCACTCCGATCCACAGGTCATCCCCTCCGTTTTCAACCGAAGTGGGTTCGGTCCTCCACGAGGTCTTACCCCCGCTTCAACCTGCCCATGGATAGATCACCTGGCTTCGCGTCTACCACATGCAACTGAACGCCCGTTTAAAGACTCGCTTTCGCTACGGCTCGCTTTCAGCTTAACCTTGCTGCATACGGTAACTCGCTGGCTCATTCTACAAAAGGCACGCCGTCACCCTGCCAGATCCGAAGATCGGGCTTTCCAGGCTCCGACTGCTTGTAGGCACACGGTTTCAGGTACTATTTCACTCCCCTCTCGGGGTGCTTTTCACCTTTCCCTCACGGTACTAGTTCGCTATCGGTCGCTAGAGAGTATTTAGCCTTGGAGGGTGGTCCCCCCAGATTCCTACCGGATTTCACGTGTCCGGCAGTACTCGGGTGGTCACTAATGAAGTCGCTGCACTTTCGTGTACGGGGCTTTTACCCTCTCTGGCCGGCTGTTCCAAGCCGTTCTACTAACACAGCGTTTTGTAACTTCACTCCAGGTCTGATGCCCTGGACTCGTGACTCCCACAACCCCACATGTAGCAACGCCATCAGGCTTACACATACATGGGTTTAGGCTGTTTCCCGTTCGCTCGCCACTACTAGGGAAATCTCGGTTGATTTCTCTTCCTCGGGGTACTTAGATGTTTCAGTTCCCCCGGTTGCCTCCAACCTGCCTATGTGTTCAGCAGGTGGTAACTGGGCATGACCCCAGCTGGGTTTCCCCATTCGGACATCCTCGGATTAGCGGTTGTGTGCACCTACCCGAGGCTTATCGCAGCTTGCCACGTCCTTCATCGGCTTCTAGCGCCAAGGCATCCACCGTGTGCCCTTAATATCTTGATCTGTATCATTCGCAATCTGATCTCGCGCTATGCAGCTTTCAAGGTGCAGACGCGCCCCAGGAGGGCGCGTGCTGAGGGCCTGAGGCCCTGAAGACCAGATACTGTGACGTGTCTTTCGACACCGAGAAACCAGATCAACATTGGCTCTAGGGCCTCGAGAGCAGAAACACTCAATCGAGGCGCCGGCTGGCTCCGAAGAACCAGACGCCTATGCTCCCTAGAAAGGAGGTGATCCAGCCGCACCTTCCGGTACGGCTACCTTGTTACGACTTCACCCCAGTCACGAGCCCCACCTTCGACGGCTCCCTCCCTAAGGTTGGGTCACCGGCTTCGGGTGTTGCTCACTCCCGTGGTGTGACGGGCGGTGTGTACAAGGCCCGGGAACGTATTCACCGCGGCATGCTGATCCGCGATTACTAGCAACTCCGACTTCACGAAGGCGAGTTGCAGCCTCCGATCCGAACTGGGGCCGGCTTTAAGGGATTCGCTCCGGATCGCTCCATCGCAGCCCGTTGTACCGCCCATTGTAGCACGTGTGCAGCCCAGGACATAAGGGGCATGATGACTTGACGTCATCCCCACCTTCCTCCGGCTTGACGCCGGCAGTCTCCCATGAGTCCCCAACTAAATGCTGGCAACATAGGACAGGGGTTGCGCTCGTTGCGGGACTTAACCCAACATCTCACGACACGAGCTGACGACA
>JBAWZH010000219.1:0-3988 GCA_037143135.1 bacterium | reverse complement strand
CCTCAATGGCCTGGCGCGCCTCGGTAACGAGGCGATTGCAGAGTTCCGCCTGCCGCTTCACCAGGCGTTCAACCCGGGGTTTGAGATCCATGTACTGATTCGACGAAACCGGAGCCGGGCCGGAAATGATGAGCGGGGTGCGGGCTTCATCAATCAGAATGCTGTCAATTTCGTCGATCAGGGCATAGTGATATCCCCGTTGCACCTGATCCTCGGGGCGCCACGCCATCCCGTTGTCACGCAGATAATCAAAGCCGAATTCACTGTTGGTTCCGTAGGTGATGTCTTTGGCATACTCGGCGCGACGCTGCTCCGAGTTCATGTGGTTCTGGATACATCCGACGGTGAGGCCGAGATAGGTGAACACCTGCCCCATCCACTGTGAATCGCGACGGGCCAGGTAATCGTTCACGGTGACAAGATGAACATTGTTTCCACCCAATGCATTCAAGTAAAGCGGCAACGTGGCCACCAGTGTCTTGCCTTCGCCGGTCGCCATTTCCGCAATCTTTCCCTGGTGAAGAGCGATGCCCCCCATTAACTGGGTGTCAAAGGGCACCATATCCCAGGTCAAATCGTGGCCGCATACCTGGAATTTGTTCCCGCAGAGACGGCGGCAGGCGTTTTTAACGACGGCGTAGGCCTCGCACAAAAGATCATCCAGAGAGGCGCCTTTGGCCAGTCGATCTTTGAATTCCCGGGTCTTGGCCTTCAGTTGGTCGTCCGTCAACAACTGATACTGCTGTTCCAGTTCACAGATCCGTGTCACCATCGGCCGCATCTTTTTGACGTCACGATGATTCTTGGTGCCAACAATTTTCTTTATCAACCACTGCATACGCTTAAACCCTCATTCCTCAAAAAAACATCCCTGCTGAACGATGAACCGGATTCAACCAGCCGCAGACTGTAGGTTATTGCCGCCATGATTGCCAGCCCGAATACGGTGTGGTAACGTGTGCCGCATCGTTATGAATAACACGTCTCTCAATCTGTGTCAGACCGAACTTGAACCCGTTCCGGAAACGACGCCGTCGTCGCCGGAATCCGGCTCTGACATGAATGAATTAGTCGCCCATTACAAAGGATTGATCCGATCCCGGAGAATTTTGCATCCCGTCCCCTACCAGTTTTCCCGTGAACTGGGCAAAGGGCGGCAGGGCATCGTATTCCTGGCCGACCGGCAAGGCGGACGGGGGTGCCTGACCCGTCATGCCGTCAAATTGCATGACCCGGGCATCTATTCGTCTGCCGAGAAATACTGGCTCGACATGGCCCGTCTGGCAAGCCAGGTTTCCAAACTCCAGCCCGTCCACAGTGACAATCTGGTGACCCGCGAAACCTATGACGAAACGAATGGCATTGGTTTTCTCCAAATGGCCGTGATTGACGGGATTGACCTGCAGTACCTGCTGAGCGGAACCCATCTCGCCATTGCCCGAAGTCAATCCACGGATGAAGAGTGGAATCATTTCATGAACACGCTTTTCTGCATGAAAGAAGCAAGGTTTATGCTCCAGCCCGGGGTCGCCCTCTATATCCTCCGTAAAATCCTTCTGGGTCTGATGGTTCTTCATGAGGCAGGCTACCTGCATGCCGACGTCAAACCATCGAACATCATGATCGACCGCATGGGTTCGGTAAAACTCGTTGATTTCGGGCGGGCCGTGGAAATCGGGGAACGGATCAGTATTCTTCTCGGAAGTCCCATCTATATGGCCCCTGAAACACACAGGCTGGAGCCAGGACTCGCTCAAACCGACCTGTTCAGCACCGGGATGGTCGGTCTCGAAATGCTGGGGGGGGAGAATCTCCAGTCCTTCATGGATCTGACGGATGAGCAACTTCTGGGTTTTAAGATGACCCTGGTGGATCGGGTTGAGTCGATGCTCCCTTCCGACTTCCATAAGAGCAAGCGGTTGGTGCAATTACTCAAACGCTTTCTCCATCCCAAACCCTCGCATCGGTATTCGAGCGCTCAGGATGCCGAAGAAAGTTACTATCGCCTGCGCGGAATTTACCGCGAAATGGGTTTGGACGCGGACACCGAATACGACCGGGAATTGCTTCTGTATCTTCAAAAGATTACGGATCCTCAGACCGGCCACCTGAACCCGATGCTGGAATAACCCTCATGCATCAAACGGCACAATAGAAGTCCGCATCTCCCCTGTGTTCACGTCGTACGGAACCCCGTTTCAGAAGTTCGGACAGAGCGGCCTGAACGTCGGCCTCAGCAAGAGTGAAGGTGATCATGATATCACAGGCCCTGCTGGGGTGCCGCTGAATCAACCCCAGAATGCGTTCAACCGGCACCGCAGAAGGTGGAGGCACAGCCTCGAAACTCGCGCCTTCGGTAGAGCCACAGATCACTTCCGCCACGGGACTGAATAGGCCGGCCAGGTTCTGCAGCGCAACAACGGAGACAGGTTGCGTCTCCCCGTCACAAGCCGGACGGACGGCGGTATTGAGGTGGATACGATCCGGGACGATCTCCGCCGCCATGGAGGCAATGCGCGCCATCTGTTCAGGGGTGTCATTCACCCCTGGCACCACGAACACCTCAAGCCAATACTCCCCCTTAAACCCAAACCGCATGGCCTTGAGTCCATCCAGAAACAAATCAAACTTCAGCGAAGCGTGAGGACGATGCAACGCCTCAAAAGAGGCCTGATCCCATGCACTCAAGGTCGCTTTTACGACATCCGCCTTACGTGCCGCATCACGGACATCCGGAAGCGCGAAAAGGGATCCATTGCTGAGCAGAATGCGACGGAACTTGGATCGGGTGCCTATTGCATCTAGGATCTCACCGAAATGGGAATGGAGCGTGGGTTCACCGCCGCCCGCCAGTGTCACACAATCCGCCTGTCCGTCCTCGAGCATCCATCGGTCAAACTCGGCCATGACACCGACGACGGGAACATAATCGCGACGAATCACCGTCTTTTCCGTTGTCGCGCCGACCTGGCAGTAAGGGCAGTCCCAGGAACATACCTTGAGGGGAACCAGATCAATACCAAGAGAACGGCCCAGCCGCCGCGAGCGTACTGGGCCAAACAGAAAACTATATGACTGGCTCATCAACCGGGGGAAATGGCCTCAACCGGGCACTCTCCCGCGCACAAGCCGCAATCGACACATTTGTCAGCATCGATCACAAACTGCTTGTCGCCCTCGGCAATGGCTTCCTGCGGGCAAACCGGCGCACAACTGCCACATTTCGTACACTTGTCTGAAATGACATAAGACATGATGCTTCTCCTTGTTGTGTTAAAAAGCCTCCATGATACGCCATACAAGCGCGTCTGTCAATCTGAGCGCTTCATCGCGTTTGCGTCATCGACTTTATCAGTCCTGGTCTTCCAGCGAGAAAGAAGATAGACGCCCAACAGAACCTCGATGGGGTTGGATTCGACTTTGCCGGACTTCTCGTCAGGCTCCTGCAACAATTCCAAACACCAGGCAGACAGGCCGAACCGCGCATCGTTCCAGATCATCGTTTCAACAAACGCCTCCGAATCCCGCCCAAACTTGATGCCGTATCGTAACGCGGCGAGCCCGACAGCCAGTTCAAACAGACCGACAACCGACTCCCGAAGCCGCCCGGCCAATGCCTGCTCCCGAATCTGGATCGCCTTGTCCTGGAGAACCCGTCCTGGAGTCTTCATATCGCCCTGAGCTTCCTCCACGGTTTCGATCACCTGTTTAAGCAAACGCTCAATTTCGCTTCCCGGTTCACGTTTTTCACGTACCATGACCTGGTAAAACTCACCCGGTTTACCGAGCAAATCCCCCACGGCAATGGCCAGCGATGACTTCAGCACCGGATTGGTAGCCGCCTTCATGCGGGGTATGATTTCGTACACGGCGGCCATCTCGCCCAGACGCGCCAATGCCTCGCTTGACGCCGAGACCACCTTGGCGTCACGGCTGCGGAGCAAAACATCGAGAAGGGGCTTTCGGGCCCGTCCATCACCAATGTCGC
>JBAWZH010000218.1:0-3989 GCA_037143135.1 bacterium | reverse complement strand
TTGTGCGGTTGCGGGGTGGGCCGCCGTACTCCTGTCGCTTTTCGTTCCCGGTTCCTCGGCGGGCGGCCTGGAACCTGTTGCGGAGTATAAGATCAAAGCCGTCTGCCTCTACAATTTCCTCCTTTTCACGGAGTGGCCCGTTGCCGGCACGAATACGGCGCAGACGGCGTCGAGTCTGCCCCTTGTCATCGGAATCGTCGGTCAGGATCCGTTTGGGAACGCCTTTGCCGAGGTCGAGGGCAAACCCGTCGGATCTCATGAACGTCCCCTTGAAATCAGACGTTTCGGACCGTATCGCGACGGACAGTCCTTGTGCGACTGCCATCTTCTTTTCGTCTGCCGCTCGGAGGAAGGCAACCGGCAGGCTATTTTGCGGAAACTTGCCGATGTCCCGGTCCTGACCGTGGGCGATAGCGAGAGTTTTCTCCGGAGCGGTGGCGTCGTTTGCCTGAAGCGCATGGGGGACAAAGTCCGTTTCGACATCAACCTGGATGCGGCTCGTCGGGCGGGATTGAAGATCAGTTCCCACGTGCTTCGGTTGGCGGATTCGGTGTTGGAATCGCCGTCCAAGGCGGCCCCCTAGGCGCCGGCTAGAGGCTGGCCTCGACGGCGACGCCGAACGTGCGGGGCGTTCCTTCGAAGGCGGCACCGTTTACGACCCCCTGGAACTCATCGGCAAAATACTCCTTGTCCAGCAGGTTTCGCCCGAAGACGCTGATGCGCAGGTTCCGCCACCGGTAGGAGACGGAAGCATCCAGCACGACGTAAGCGGGCAGGCGGATGGTATTGGCCATATCCGCATAGGAAGCGCCGACGTAACGTCCTGCAAAGTCCGTGCGCACCGACTCAACGGGACTCCAGCCGATGCCGGCTTTGGCAAGAGTCCGGGGCACAAAGGCGATATCGTTCCCCGCGAAGGCGGGGTTGGCCTGGTCTTCGCTATCGTCGGGCTGCCGGTAGGTGTAATTGCCGTATAACTCAACCTCACGCAAGGGCCGCAACGTGATTCCCGCCTCGATCCCCTTGACGCACCACATGCCGCTGTTCCGGTAGACGCGGGTAGTGGGGTCCAGAGCCACAAGGTCCTGGCGCTCGATTCGGTATGCGGCAAGGGTGGCTTCAAGGCGCTGGCTCCACGCCACGGTCTTCACACCGGCCTCGATGCTCTCGCTCGTCTCGGGATTGAGTTCGAGAATCTCGGTACTGGTCACGCCGCGGAAGACAGGACTGAACCCCCGGCCCCAGTTGACGTAGGTGTTGACCTGATCGTCGCCACTGCGAAATGTGCGCCAGAGTAACCCGGCCATCGGACTGACAGCGTTGTCGGATACAGTCGATTCCTGCCCGCTGGTCAAATTCTTCTGGCTGCGTTCATAGGTGTCATAGCGGATGCCGCCATGCAAGACCACACGCTTCATCAGGTCGAACTCGGCGCGGAGAAAGGCGCCGTAGTCTGTCTCGTCGGTGTTCCGCGAGGTGGGTGCTTCGTAGACCCAAGTGCTGGGGGCGGGGGTGGGGGCTGACGAGGACCCCAGATCGAGGGGCATGCCTTCGGCAAAACTGTTATTGGGACCGCGGATGCGTTGCGTGGTGTTTTCCCATGTCAGGCGCTCCGCACTGCCACCGGCCGTAAAGACGGCCGTCAGCCACTCGGTCCATTCGGTTCGCTTCTGGAGTTCGCCCTGCCCCAGAAAACTGTCCTCGTTCCAGTCCCGGTTGGATACCGGGCGGTTCACGACGGTACCCTTTGCCGGTCCGTCGTCGGGCCGTCCCGTTCGCCAGTACGTATCTCCACGCCAGTACGCGATCGCCAGCGTCGATTGGAGGGTGTCGTCGAACGCGTGTGCCCAACTTGCGCTCAGGCGGGATTCCTCAAGGTCCAACGAGTTCTGCCCGGGAACGGCGAGGTTCGCGTCGCGCGCGATGCCGGGCAAACGGTGGCCGCTCTTGTCGATGAGGACCGGCGAGACGACGTTCTCGGAACCGTCCATCGCGCCGACGGTAATCGACACCGTGTCGTCGTCCGTGACCGGTTGGCGGACATGGAGATAAACGTCCTGTTTCTCCGAGTCCGTGCGGGGCTGCCATCCTCCCTCGGTCTTCTGGTTCGCAAACAGCGAAAAGGTCCCGGAGGCGGTGCCGGGAACGGGACCGCTCACGTTCAGGGCGCCGCGGTAGGTCTCGGTGGTTCCCTCGAACAGGCCACCGCCGGACATCCGCCAATCACGCGTGCCGGGGTCGGTGAAAAGCTGGAGGGCGCCCGCCAGTGCGCCGCGTCCGTATAACGAACCCAGAGGACCTTTGACCAGTTCGAGATTGGACACCGCGTCGAAGGGCAGGCCGCCCGCGTAGGCCCCCCCGAATGACAACCGATGCTGCGGAATGCCATCCAGCAGGATCAGGGCATTGTTCCCGCTCGTATCGTTGGCTGTGAAACCGCGGATCTCCATCCCACTGAGAAAGAGGTGGTCATCCTGCCGGCTGTTCAGTTTGATGCCCGGTACCGGCGCCAGTGCGTCGATGATGTTTCTGGTGTAAGGGGCAAACCTTGCGCGAGAGAGGGTGGTAACATCGGCCGGCAATTCCACGACCGGGGTTGCCACGCGCGTGGCCGTAACCGCTGCGATTTCAAGGGCCATGAGCTGTTCCAAGGTAAGGGCGAACAGGTTTGTTTTGACCACATCGCCACCGATGGCCGAAACGGCCATGCCGGCGGCGGCGGCCAGAGTGATGAGGAGTTGCTTCCGGCCGGGCGGTATCGAACGAAAGGAATCCGCTTTCATGACGATCATCCTCCTTTTCCAGTTGGCTGTTGGCGCCATGGGAGATAACGCATGGCCTGACACATGTTTTTTACCAAGTGGGCAACATTCATGCAAGCCCCGAAAAGATGAAAAGATGAAGCAGAAGTGATATCGCTCTTGGGAAGAACTCGCCAGGAGATGCACATGTCGGTATCGTCGTTGTGCCAACGGTGGTTGTGGTCTCCGATCCTTGGCGGAACAGGTATGAATGGCGCTAAGATAGGGTTTATTGCAACAAACTGATCTGACATTACTTGAGGTTTCTGGGAGGGATGGCGACGGACACCCCTTGACTGTTGACATTCAACAACCATCATGTTGAAGCCCCATTCGGACGTGGTTCAAGCACTGGAGCGTTGCCCCGCAAGTTGAATCTGGAACCCATGCGACCGTCGTTTGAACCTGCCCCACGTGACTGTTGGAGCATGGACTACGATTGAGGCGCCCACTGGGCTGGCTTCTCCAAACAATAGGTGGGTAACTTCGCCTTCTTCCCCCGTTCCCGTTGCCCCCATAAGAAACATTTACAATATCTGGGGGAATGGACGGCACTCACGGTAAGCGGTATAATGCAGTCATGGGAGACAGAGATACGCCAAGTGAGAAAGAGTCTCCCACAGAGAACGGAGCGGCATCAGGTAGGTTGATCACAGATGCCGCTCTTATCATTTGAACGCCCCTAACGGATGAGCAACCCTATAACTCCTGCTACGATAAAGCAAATGCCGATGCCGAATACGACGTATGATAATCGTGGAAGTAATAATTGTGTCAACATCATAAGCAGTATTCCAAAACCGATCAGCAATCCTGAAACTGCCATTCCGCAATAATATCCTACCCAATGTTCCGTTCCGGTCATTTGTCAGGAAAGAAGTTGATTGGCCGTGGTGTTCAGTACAGAAGCCAGCATCGTCACCTGGCAATAATTCAACGACCGCTGGCCTGCCTCAATGTCGCCAACTTCGGCAGAGGTCAACTTAAGCCCGTAATCTTGGAGCCGTCGGGCGAGTTCCGCTTGGGACATTTTGGGCGTGACCAGTCTTCTGGTTTCCGCAACTTTAAGTCCAAATGATTTATTTGGTGCCATAATATCCCTGCCCGCAAAAACGATGCTAAAAGCGGATGCGACCGTCAAATCAAATGGCAGTATTTGTCGGATTGGCACAATAGTTTCTATCAGTA
>JBAWZH010000217.1:0-3991 GCA_037143135.1 bacterium | reverse complement strand
CCCGTCAACACCCCTTCTCCTGTTCCCGAGTCCATCCCTCCGCCCATCCAACCCATCAATCTTGTCATAGCGCCCAATACGGATATCTCGAAGGAATTGAAACGACTTTGGGAAAAGGCCACGCCTTCTGAGCGCAGGGCGTTTCTCGAATCCATGACCCCGCCGCCCTGCGAATTCACGAAACCGGTTCCCGCGCCTTAACCCGATCTGACTTTCCGGCGCTTCCGGTACTGGCGCAACATGGCAAGAAACCGAATCGCATCCCTGACCGGACGGATTTTACTCGTTTCGGTGCCGTAAATCGTCGCCACGGGAACACTCCCGATCCGAACCCCCTGCCCGCTCAACTCCAGCAGTATTTCTGATTCGGCGGCAAAGTGATGGGATGCGGAGGTTCGTTCGGGAATCACCGACAGATGATAGAGTCTGTACCCGCATTGGGTATCCGGTACCCGCTGCCCCATCTCCCGGCTTAACAGCCAACTCATTGTCCGGTTGACCACTCTGCGTACCAGCGGCATCGAGCGCGCATCCACCATCCGGTTCCCCACCAGAACCGGATAGTTGCCACGGGCCTGGGTTTCCAGAAAACGGGAAAGATCGGAGACGGCATGTTGACCATCCCCGTCCATCGTGATCACAAAGTCAAAACCACGTTCCCGGGCCGCCTGGAATCCCGTCTCCAACGCCGCCCCTTTCCCGCGGTTAATGTCATGACGAATCACTATGGCTCCGGCCTGTTCGGCCTCGCGGGCCGTATCATCGGGGGATCCGTCATCGATAACCATCACGGACGGCATATAGGGAAGAATCCCGGCCACGACCAAACCGATCCGCCCCCCCTCCCGGTATGCCGGCACAATCACACAACCCCGTTTGTTGATGGTCTCTTTCATGACTCTCTTTATACCACAGGAGGCAAGTGTTCTATCCTTCCGGCTCCGTAACTGTGGCCATCCCACACTTTCTGGAACATGAACCACTGATGCGGATAGGCGCTGATGGCCTCTTCTAGAACATGACTAATCTTCCCCTGGATTTCATCCTGGGTCATTCCGGGCACGGGCACGATCAGCGGATACATCTTCATGAGAAAGGTGTCATCCTCTTTTCGCAGGACAAATCCGGGCAGGATCACCGCGCCGGTCTTCTCCGCCAGCCAGGCGGCGCCGCGCGGAAGACAGGCCGGCGCCCCGCACAACATGGTGAAGTCCTTGTGATCGGAGTAATCCCGATCCGCGAGAAGGGCGACAAACTCATTCTGTCTCAAGGCTCTGATCAACCGCTTGACCGACGCCCCGAGCGGCATCACCACCATACCCCGCTTCCGGCGATGCTTCTGAAAAAAATCATTCAATTTGTCCGACGGTTGCCGCAAGGCGACAACATTGATCGGATATCCCAACCCCGCCAGCACCGCCCCTCCGATTTCCCAATTGCCGAGATGGGCGGTCACGGCGATGACGCCCTTTCCCGCCCGATAGGCCTGCTCGATGTATTCGGGATGTTCAATCGCCACTAGACGCCGGATATCCGCTTCGTCCAGGCGCTGAAACCGGAAAAAATCCACGAGATATTTCCCAAAAAATTGAAATGTTGTTCGCGCCGTCAGCCGGAGTTCCCGCTCCGTGGGATTCCACCCCTTGAAGGCCATGACCTGCTTCAAATTGGCCATGACCGCCCCTCGCCCCCTGCGCTCGAAAAAGTAATAGAGATCCGAAATTCTCAGGGCAAACCAATAGGCAACGTGCCGGGGAATCGTCCGGCTGACGAAGTCCGCCAGCCAATATGCGCCGTATTCAAACACAGGAAGACTCCCCGTGGTACTGGGCATCCGCCCGATACGATGACCGTATCAGGGGCCCGGAAGCCACGTTTTTGAACCCCATTGCCAGCCCGCGCCGGGCATAGTCGTCAAATTGGGCGGGCGGAACATAGCGATGAACGGAAGCATGGCCCCCGGAGGGCGCCAGATACTGGCCGATCGTCAACAGGTCAACCCCCGCCGCCCGTAAATCGCTCATCGCCTCCATGATTTCCGCGTCCGTCTCCCCAAGCCCGACCATCAACCCTGATTTCACAAGAGTATGACGCGGCCCGTTCTGTTTCAGATCTCCCATTCCATGATCGTTCACTCTGCCCGCTTCTTCCGCGACATACGCCAGAACCGCCAGTGATCGATCATAATCGGCCGCCGGCCGGATATCCTTCTGAAGTCGTCTGACGGTTTCCAGATTGTGGTTGAAAACATCAGGCCCCGCCGTGAGCACCGTATCAATATCCCCATGAACCCCCTTGAAATCAGGAGTCAATGCCTCAACGGTCACACCGGAAATCCGTTCATGCAACCGTCTGATGGTGGCGGCGAAGTGCCCGGCCCCGCCATCGGGAAGATCGTCACGGGTCACACTGGTGATGACCACATGCCGGAGTTTCAACCGGGCCGCCGCCTCGGCCACCCGGCGCGGCTCGTCGGAATCCACGACGCCGGGTTCCCCGGTTGTGACTGCGCAAAAACGGCAATTCCGCGTGCAGACATCGCCCAAAATCATAAAGGTGGCCACCCCGCGACTGAAGCATTCATGCTGGTTCGGACAATGCGCCCCCTGGCAGACCGTATGCAACGACTGATCCGCAAGCAGTTCATTCACAACATCTTGCGAGCCACTTCCGAAATATCGCGTCCGGATCCAGGGAGGAAGTCGTGATCCGTCATTATTTTCATTTCCAACAGCCATTATGTGAGTCTTTCGCCGCCAGCACCCCATTGCAACTCCGGCGTCCACTTTCCGTTCAACCGAACCATTTTCACCACTCCACCGTTTATGTATTTGAGACTCGCTTCAGGGAGTATATACTTGTCACATTTCAGATAAAGAAGGAATCCTAATATGAAACATCGTAAGTCGCTCATTACATTCGGACTGATCTGCCTTGCCACCGGGTCGTTTGCAGAGCCCGCCCCGGAACAACCCACGGCCCTGGTAATAAAACAAGCGGTGGGCGGGACGATAGACCTCTCGACGGCCAAGGAAGCCGCTGCCGCCGCCACACGGGGTCTGGACTGGCTGGCGGCCAGGCAAAAGGACGATGGATCATGGTCGGAAGGCAATTTCCCCGCCCTCACCGCCCTGCCGCTCTGGGCCTTTTCCATGAGCGACCACCCCCGGAAAGCTGAAATCACAGCCAAGGCCGCCGCGTTTATCAGAACCTGCATCCAGGCAGATGGCGGCATCTACCGCAAGATTCCCGGCAAAGGCGGCGGCTTGAGCAATTACAACACCGCCCTGTGCATGGTGGCCCTGCATGCCCTGAACAACCCGCAGGACACGCCCGCCATTCTCAAGGCCCGCAAATTCGTCGCCGCAGGTCAGCATTTTGGCAACGACATGTATGAGGGCGGCATGGGCTACGATCAGGCCACAGGCCGGGCCTATACCGATTTGAGCGACTCCGTCATTGCCTACGAGGCCATGCGACTCACCCAGGGTGTCGAGGATCTCCGCAGCAAGTCCGAGGGCCATGTCGATCTGGATTGGGAAGCCGCCAAGCGCTTCCTTGACCGCGTGCAGAACAAGGAGGCAACGGGAACCAATAATGCCGGGGGGTTCGCCTATCGCCCGGATGATAGCAAGGCCGGCACGACGACCAACAAGGAAGGCGTCGTGGTCTTCCGTTCCTATGGCAGCATGACTTATGCGGGATTGTTGAGTCTGATCTATTCGGATGTGAAGAAAGACGACCCGCGGGTGTTATCCGCCTTCGACTGGGCAGCCAGGCATTGGAGTCTTGAGGAAAACCCCGGCATGAAGGATGAAGGCCTGTTCTACTTCTACAATATCCTCAGCAAATCGCTGGCCGCCTTCGGACGCGAAACGATCCCGGTGAAGGGCAAGGATCCGATATTCTGGCGTGATGCGCTCGTCAAGAAACTGATCGGTCTCCAGAAAGTGGATTCAAAAACCGGCCACGGATATTGGGTCAACCAGAA
>JBAWZH010000216.1:0-4003 GCA_037143135.1 bacterium | reverse complement strand
GAAAAGGAGATTATTTAAGTCCCTAATCAAATTCTAACACAGTGAATCTGATTGACAGGCGAACGATATAATCCACACTGTCTCCTTCACATTATGTCGCCCCTGAATCATAAGGTCTTTTGCTTCGCCTTGACTGCATCGGCTTTGCTTTTCCTTGTCAATGCAGGCGGGCAAACTCCGGCTCTGCGCCCGCACCTCGTCTGCGATGAGCCGCTGTTTGACTTTGGATCAAGACCCAATACCGAGGATGTCGATCATTCCTTTTCCCTGCGTAATACAGGCAATGCCCCCGTCGTCGTCTCCCGGGTGCGCAGCGGATGCGGTTGCACCCAGGCTCAACTCAGTCAGAACACCATTGAACCGGGTAGCAACGCGGTGTTGAATGCCCGCCTCACTCTGCGCGGGATTGTCGGGGTCAAGCGCACGAGCATCTACCTCCACACCAATGATCCCGAGAAACCGGTCTTTCTGTGCCAATTCAGCGGCACGGCCGTGACGGATATGATGGTGACACCCCCTGAAATCATGTTTACCTACTCGCCCACATCCGCACCAGTCCTCCAACGCCTGACGGTCACGGGAAAACCGGGTTCATCCGCCCGGATCACAGGCATCGAAACGCAGGGGAACTTTTTCATGGCCCGCATTGAAACCAATTCCCCTGGATACGGCGTGATTAGCGTCCAACCTGGAACCCATGCCCCCGCAGAAACAGCGCTCGGGGTCGTGGCGATTTCCACGGATCACCCCCGTTATCCGCGTCTGGTCATCCCCATCCGCGCGTCTGTGATCCGCGACCTCAGCAGGCCACCCCCTCCGCGCCCGTGACATGAAAGTCAACGGAGTTAAGATCAAGGGGAGTACCAACGTCTCACACTCACTCAACGATCGTGGGAACCCTGATCAGGTCAGCGCTGTGTTCGGGGGCATTATTCAATACAACCTCGCGGTCAAGTCCCGGGCGCACCTCATCCTCGCGAAAGACATTCTGGATGGGTGTGGCATGCGCCATCGGTTCCACCCCCTCCACATCGAGAGGGCGCAACTGATTGAAATACTCGACAATAACATCCAGTTGAGTTTGAAACTGCGCGGCTTCCGCCTCGCTCAAATTCAACCGTGCCAGATTGGCAACATAACGGACATCCATTTTCTTCGCAGATTGTGTTTTGTCGTCGGCCATACGTCCTCGTTGTCCCGGAATTGAGACCGTCTTTATAGGCGCATCGCGCGCCCAAATCAATGGCAATCACCAATTCAGAGTCATTCCATCACACGCCACGAAGACGGCCGGCGGCAAGGACTCCTGGGTCTCCTCATGGTCAACATCGTGACAGATATGGGTCAAGTATGAGCGTTTCGCGCCGATCCGGGAAAACAGGCCCAACGCCGCCTCAATGGTCAGATGGGTGGGATGCGACCGATTCCGAAGACCGTCCAGAATCATCACATCCACCCCTTTGAAACGCTCAAGTGATGAATCGGGCATCTCCTTGCAGTCGGGGACGTACCCCAGGGTTCGGCCTTCGCACTCCAGCCGGTATCCATAGGTTTCAATCCTTCCGTGGACAATAGGCAGAGGTTCAACGGTAATGGGACCCACTTGAAATCGGCCCTCCCTTTCAAGGAAACTGAGTCTCGGCCTGAACACCCCGGGTTCAGGGAGGCTCTGATCAACGTAGGAGAAAATACGTTTCAGATCCCGGATGGTGTCCGGTGATCCATACACGGGAATCAGGGTTCCCTGAATGGTGTTGAACCGGCGGACATCGTCCAGCCCGAAAATGTGGTCGGCATGGCAATGCGTAATGAGTACGGCATCGATCCGGGCTACATGGTAGGCCAGCACCTGTTCGCGAAAGTCCAGCGAGGTGTCAATGACAATATGGGTTCCGCCGGCCTGGACATAGAGACTGGAACGCCGTCTGCGGTTGCGGGGATCCTGTGATCGACAAACCGTGCAATCACAACCGATCACCGGGATTCCCACAGACGTGCCTGTTCCAAGAAACGTTATATTCATCACAGGGATCTCACCTAGAAAGCAACCAGGCGGAGGTCAATGCCGCCAGAAGAATCCGGTAATAACCGAAAAGCGAGAGGGGATGTTTCTGGAGGTAGTGAACCAGCCATTTGATGGCCAGAGCGGCGGAAATAAAGGAAACAACCAGCCCGATCAACGGTGTCAGCCATCCGAAATGAGCCAGAATCTCATGTCCGTATTTGAGCGCATCCAGTACGGTGGCGGCGCTCAGGGTGATGAGACCCAGAAGAAAACTGAACTCCACGGCGGCGACCATGGAGAGACCAACCCAAAGTCCCCCCAGAATCGTGGCCAGACTTCGGCTCACCCCCGGCCACATGGCCAGAACCTGCACGAATCCGACCAGTATCGCCATCTTCCAGGTGATCTCGGATAGCCCCAATCCCGCACGGCCACCCCCGCCGGAGGGTCGGCGACGCCGTTCAATCAACAGAATGGCCACCCCACCAACCAACCAGGCAAGGACGACCGGCCACAACCCGTACCGGCCACCGCCAAACAGGTTCGCCTTGATCCATTTCTCAAGCGTCAATCCGATGATGGCGGCCGGAATAAAACCCAGAACCATGTTGATCCCCAGTTTGAGACCCTCTGGATTCCTGCCCAGTCCGCCTTCGACAACTCCCTTGAGCCGCCGGAAATACAATCCCGCCACCGCAAGAATGGCGCCCGCCTGAATGCAGACGGCATAGGCCTCTGAGGCGTCTTTTGTGCCCGCAGTTTGCCCCATTCCCATAAGTTGCTGCGCCAGAAGAAGGTGGCCTGTGGAACTGACGGGAAGATACTCGGTGACTCCTTCAACGACACCGAGAATGACAGATTGAATCAGGGACATTTCGGACATACGGAGGAACCCTTCTCGGTTTACATGATTTTGAGTTTGGGAAGATCCTGGATATCCACCGCGCCCACCAATCGTCCCTTGGCGTCAACAACCAGGAGATCGTCGATGTTGTGTTTTTCAAAAATCCGCAACACATCGGCGGCCAGGCAATCCGCCCTGACGGTAATCGGATTCCGGGTCATGAGGGATTCCACGGGCAGGTTGACCAGGTCGGGATGCACGGGGAGATGTCGGCGCAAATCGCCGTCGGTAAAGATGCCCAGGAGACGGTCATACCTGTCGAGGATGCCCGCCGAACCGGTGCGGGCCTTGGTCATGGCGAGGATCACATCCTTGACCTTGGCGTCCTGACGAACCGAGGCGACCCGGTCTCCTTTTCGCATCATATCCGAGACGCGGAGGAGGAGGGTGCGCCCGATGGCGCCGGCGGGGTGCCGCAGGGCATAGTCCTCAATCTTGAATCCCCTGGCCTTGAGGAGCACCATGGCCAGCGCGTCGCCGACAGCCAAAGTTGCCGTGGTGCTGGTGGTGGGAGCCATATTGAAAGGGCAGGCTTCACGGGTCACGGTTACGGAAATCACTTCGTCGCTGAATTGGGCCATGGAACTCCGGAGGTTGCCGGTGAGTGAAATGACCTTGACGCCGAACCGGCGTATCAGGGGGAGTAGACTGAGGATTTCCGCGGATTCCCCGCTGTAACTGAGCGCCAGGATGACGTCGTTGGGCGCGAGAATACCCAGGTCACCGTGCATGGCCTGTACTGGATTGAGCATGACACTGGTGGTGCCGGTGCTGGCGAGGGTCGCGGATATCTTTTCGCCGATATGCAGGTTTTTGCCGACCCCGGTGACCACGACCTTTCCCCCGGCGCGGGTGGCCCGGATGATGATTTCGATGGCGCGGCCGAACCCTGAATTGAGATGGGTGCGGACTTGTTTGAGTCCTTCAATTTCCAGATCAATAATTTCCCGCCCTCTTTTGACAAAGAGATCCGGGGAGTCGTCCTTCGGGGGTCGACTGGATTGGGATGGCCGACGCGTTGTCATAAGGGCGGAAGATAACATAACCGTGAAAAACAGCAAGGCGCACTGTGAAATGACATGATCATTCTCCTT
>JBAWZH010000215.1:0-4031 GCA_037143135.1 bacterium | reverse complement strand
CCCCTCTTAACAGGTTGAGAACCTGCTGTCCTAACCGATAGACGATGGGGGCATTTAGCCCGGAAAGAAGGTGCGAAATGTATACACTGACAAAGACCCCGTCAACCGTTATTTGCGCCCGTTTCAGACAAGGTCGCAGGCGTCCGGAGGCATCCAGTGGGCATCCTTGCCCTCCCGCTTCACGTTGCACCCGATCAGGTTTGTCAGGGGAACGGACAGGGGGCGGCCCGCGAGATGATCGGCCAGTGCGTTGGCAAGATCGTTGACCTAATTTTCGTTCGTGAATGTCACTATAGACCCGGACGTTCCAACATGCAATAATGGGGCATGAATTTTGATAAGACAAAAGAGAGTATCAGGAATCGTGTGACGAGGTGGTTGAGTTTCTCAATACCCGTTTTGTTTCTGTCGGGAACAGTGCAGGCCCAGCAAAAGGAAAATCCTCCCGTGAATAGTATATATGACTTCAAGGTGAATCAAATCGATGGCGTTCCTGTTACGCTGGCGGCGTACAAGGGCAAGGTCATGTTGGTTGTCAATGTCGCCAGCCGCTGTGGATTCACCGGTCAGTATGCCGGGCTTCAGAAGCTTTACGAGACCTACAAGGATCGCGGTCTTGTGGTGCTGGGTTTCCCGGCCAATGACTTCCTGGGGCAGGAACCGGGAACAAACCCTGAGATTGCCCAGTTTTGTTCGCTTAAGTATCATGTCACTTTCCCGATGTTCGAGAAAATCGAAGTCACGGGCCGGAATCAGCATCCGCTCTATCACTACCTCACTGACAAAACGACCAACCCGGAGTTCAGCGGCAAAGTGACCTGGAATTTCAACAAATTCCTGATTGGCCGCGAGGGTCATATTCTGGCCCGGTTCGGGAGCCGCGTTTCGCCTGATGACAAGGATCTCAAAACAGCCATTGAGAAAGCTGTTGAAAAATAGCCGCCTTACAACAAAAAAGAGGATGATTATGCCTATTGAAATTGCAAAAAATGTTTATTGGGTGGGTGTAACGGACTGGGGTATTCGCCGGTTTCACGGGGCCGAACTGTCCGTGCATCGCGGCACAACGTATAATGCCTACCTGATCAAGGACGAAAAGACGGTTCTGGTTGACGCTGTCTGGGGCCCTCATGCCGATGAATTTATCGCGAAAATCAAAGCCGTGGTCGATCCCGCCACGATTGATTATGTGATTGTCAACCATTCCGAGCCGGATCATGCAGGAAGCCTTCCTGAATTAATGCGCCACTGTCCGAACGCCACCGTGGTCGTCTCAAAGAACGGCGCTTTGAGCGTTCCCGGCCATTTCCATCAGAACTGGAACTTCAAGGTTGTGAAAACCGGGGATCGGCTCAACCTGGGAGCCAATGAACTGCTCTTTCTTGAGGCACCCATGTTGCATTGGCCGGACAGCATGTTCACGTTTGTGTCAGGCGTCGATGTGCTCATGCCGAATGATGCGTTTGGTCAGCATTATGCCACGGCGTTTTTGTTCAATGATCTGGTGGACACAAACGAGTTATATGCGGAGGCGTTCAAGTATTACGCCAACATTCTGACCCTTTACAGCGATAAGATCACCAGGAAAATTGATGACATCGTGGCGCTGAATCTGCCCATCAAGATGATCGCGCCAAGCCATGGTGTGATCTGGCGCAAGGATCCGCTTCAGATTGTAAAGCAGTATCAGGTTTGGGCTCAGCAGAAGCCCGAACAATCCGCCGTCATTGTCTATGACACCATGTATAACGGCACTGAACGAATGGCCAAGGCTATTGCCGAGGGATTGACCGAAAGCGGCGTGGACTGCAAGGTGTCTCATGTGGCGTTCGCGGATACCAATGACGTGATGGTGGATATTTTCAAGGCCAGGTTGGTGGTCCTGGGGTCTGCCACGCACAACAACGGAATCCTGCCGTCCATGGCCAAGATGCTTGAGGAAATGCGGGGATTGCGTTTCAAAAACAAAATTGGCGCGGCATTCGGCACCTATGGCTGGAGCGGTGAATGCGTCAAGGAGATTGAGGACATCTTGAAGAAAGCCGCCATTCCCCTCGTGCGCGAGGGAATTCGTTTCAAATGGATGCCTTCCGAAGCCGATCTCGAAACCTGCCGCGCGTACGGACGCGAGTTGGCGGTGGCCGTGAAAGCCTCCTGTTGAGTTGACTAAAAGAAGGCCTTGATGAGAAGGGATTCGGCGGCTTCGATCCAATCCCTCGACACGCTCCGGTTGGCTGGCAACTGAACCATGAGGCGGCGTGACGCGATTTTGTCATTCATGGAAACGGATGAATACCGATCAAGCAGGTGTTTCGGACAGTTTCGTATGATGGCAATCAGATCCTCCAACAGATCCAGAGGTTCTTCGTCCTGGGGGCATAATACAAACTGGAGCAACGCATCCGGATCCCTTCGGATGCAGGCCTTGATAAACCGGCCCAGTATGGCGGACTGTCCGAATAGATTGGCGCCCGAAACAAGATAGGCCCTTCGACTGCAGGCAGGCCTGCGCGCAACGTTGCCCTTCAGATCAACAGGAATCTGCTCCGGAAACAATTCCAGGGTTTCACTTACAAATTGCGTGGTGGGAATATCGCAACGAAGTTTGGGGTGCTTCGCAATCAGCGATTCCACAAGACTGTAATCCCGGGCCTTCATGGTGCTGGTGCGGGTGACGGCATAGGGGGGGCGGGCGAGCGCCTGAAGGCGCCAGGTCCGGCGTTTGTCGCGAAGTTCCGTTCCCGGCAGCAGGAGTGTCTGCAGGCACTGCACATTGACGCCCCGGAGTTTCAGCGCCCATTGGAGTGAACGCCGAACGTCTCCCAGCCGTTGCAGGGGTAATCCGTACATAATATCCACAGTGACTTTGATGCGTTCCCGGATGAGGTTTCCTATCCCTTCATCGAGGCGGGCCAAATCGGTTGGACGACGAATGCTCTTTAAAACGACCGGATCACGGCTTTGCACCCCCACTTCAATCTCAGCGAAGCCTGCTCGCGCCAGATCGTGGGCCTCCTCACGAGTCATGCGACAGGCGTTCAACTCGGCAAAGAATTTTACATTACCGTCCCGGTTGAATCGGGCCAGTTGAGTGATGATGTCACGAAACTGCGGATGGGAGTTGAATGTGGGATCCACGAAACGGATTTCTGTAGCCCCCATACGGCGCAGGGCGAAAACCCGCTTGAGAATGTCAACGGGCGTGAGAAAGGACATGGCCCGGCGTAACTGCGGGTAGCGGCAGTAAATGCAATGCATCGGGCATCCCCGTGAGGTTTCCAGATAGGCCATTCCCCTCGTGTCAGGCCTGCAGGCTTCATAACCGGGTGGGGGAAGCGTGCGGGAGAGGCTGACAGGTTCAGGAGCCTGCGTGCCCCACCGATATCCTCCCGGACTGTTTATCGCCACGGTCGAATAGTTGACCGACTTACCTGTGCGAAAAGCTCGCAATAGGGTCGGAAAGATGGTTTCGCCTTCGCCGACCCCGATGGCATCGGCAACGGATTGTCTGAACAGAAACGGGTGGGTATAGGCGGCTTCCGGTCCCCCCAGAAGAACGCGCGTAACGGGCCGACGGGCCTTTAGGAGCCGTACCAATCTGAGTGTTCGCTCAATATTCCAGAGATAGAGTGTGCAGGCCAAAACGGTGGGGGAACGGTTCACAATCTCGTCAAGAAGAGTGGCATTATCGGCCGATTGCAGGTCGTTTGGAAGTCGTGCGAATGAATAATACCGTCCTTCGCCGGCGAGTTCCGCCGAGTATTGAAGATAGGCCGCCGCCATCGGCACATTCTCGTTGTCGCCAGAAAGGTCGTTGTCGAGTTGGGGAAGTTGAAGAAATAGAACCTGTTTTACACCAGACATGGCCAGACTTTAGCACAGCGCAGCGTTCTAACAAGAATCATTGAAAGACCGGGGATAAGCCTCTATAGTGACCGGCCAGTGTCACAAGGGTGTTGACGTTCCGGGAGAGTAACTTATCTATGAATGATGATATCAAGGGCCGCATCCAGGAATTGCGGGAAAAGACC
>JBAWZH010000214.1:0-4042 GCA_037143135.1 bacterium | reverse complement strand
GACCGCGAATTGGCCTCAGTCCCGGCTCATTCGCCGCTCGGGAAGGCCTATTTCGGAGCGATGCAGGCGGCGGCCAATTGCGCTCTGGCGAATCGCCAGATCCTTTCCCACTTCGCGCGGGACGTGTTCAAGACCATGGCCGGGAATGACGATCTTCCCCTCCTCTATGATGTTTCCCATAACCTGTGCACCCTCGAGGATCATGAACTGGACGGCGTGACGAAGCGTCTGTATGTCCACCGGAAAGGAGCCACCCGCGCCTTCGGCCCGAATCATCCCGATCTCCCCGCCTTGTATAAGACGACGGGACAACCGGTGCTGGTGGGCGGGACGATGGGAACGTCGTCGTATATCCTTGCCGGCACGTCTGAAAGCGGGCCACTGGCATTCAATTCCGCCTGCCACGGAGCGGGGCGAAGTCAGAGCCGGAGTCTGGCTTTGAAGCAATACCGCGGCGAGGATGTGGTGGAGACACTCCGGCGCCGGAACATCACGATAAAATCGCGTTCCTTTCGCGGAGTGGCCGAAGAGGCCCCCGGCGCGTATAAGGACGTGTGTGAGGTCGTTCGATCCACCGCAGGGGCCGGTCTGGCCCGTCTGGTAGCCCGCCTGGAACCGATGATTTGCATAAAAGGGTAACGACGGCGTCGGAACAGGCAGATCGTCTCAATTCGCCGAATGGCGGCCCGCCAATCATGCAATTCTGACCCTTTGCTCATCATTGGCTTATGAGGTCTTGTGATCATATCGGGTGCGAATAGGGAGAGGCTGGCCTGATGGTGGCGGAGGCCTTTGACAAGGACGACACAACGATGAATTTGAGAGACATCTGGACGGAAATCGAGGCGATTTCAATCGCCTCCTCCATGTATGATGTCTTTGACCGGTTTCGTCACCATCGGGAGTGGCACTTTCTGCCGGTGGTGGATGCAGAGAAACGTGTTTTGGGTGTGGTTCGGGAATACGACCTGAAGGGCCATGCGTATGCCCAGTTTGGCCGCGACCTCCTGAAGAGGCAGTTGTTGAGAGACTTCGTTCAGCCCACATTGGTCTTGTCGCAGGAGGTCTCAGAGAAAGAGCTTCTGGACTCCTCGGAGCGAAACCCCAATCCGGATGGCCTGGTTCTGACGGATGGCGGGAAGTACCGGGCCGTGCTATTGAACCGGGCCATCCTGCGCCTGTTTGAACAACAGCACCTCGAAACCCAGGTGAGGTTGGCGCAGGCCCAGAAAATGGAGGCCATCGGAACCCTGGCGGGCGGTATCGCGCATGACCTGAACAACATTCTCACTCCCATCGTGGGATATACCGAACTCATGAACCTCATGAACAGGCGGGGCGAACCTATTGAACAGGATATGATTGACCAGATTTCCGTGAGCGCCCTTCGCGCGCGGGAGATCGTGAAGCAGATCCTGGCGTTCAGCCGCCACCAGAACAGTGAACACTGTCCCATCAGTCTGGGCGACTCAATCAAGGAGACGGTGAAACTGGTCAGATCCTCGCTACCCGCCACGATTGATATAGAAATGCGGATGATTGCTGAGGAAGACCGGATCATGGCGAATTCCGGCGAAATCAACCGGGTGGTCATGAACCTTTGCACCAATGCCTATCATGCCATGCGGGAGAAGGGGGGCCGCCTGCTGATCACGCTGGAGCATCATCAAGGGCCTGTTCTCGGGTGGTCCACGCACTCCGAACTGCTACTGGGTGACTTCCTGCGGCTCTCCGTGTCGGACACCGGTACGGGCATTGATTGCGCCCTGTTGCCGCGTATTTTTGAGCCGTTTTTTACCACCAAAAAACAGGGGGAAGGCACGGGACTCGGACTGCCCATCGTGCATGGAATTGTGTCCCGGTGCAAGGGGTTGATTTCCGTGGAGACGGTTCATGGGAAGGGATCCACTTTCCATCTCTATTTCCCCTCTTTGGTAAGTGTGACGAAAAAGAAACTCGCCCCGGAGGCAAAGTTGCGGGCAAGCGAAGAGGGCGCCGAGAGTCCTCATAGACCGAGAATCAAAATCCTTTTTGTTGACGATGAGTTTGCCATTACGCGGCTGGCCAGCAGGATCCTCCCGGAATTTGGGATTTCCGTGGTGACCGAGAACGACAGCCTCAAGGCCTTGTCGATATTCCGTGAGAATGCCACGGACTTCGATCTGCTCGTGACCGACCAGACCATGCCTGGTCTCACAGGCGTGGATCTGGTGAGAAGTATCCTTGAGATTAAACCGGCGTTGCCCGTGATTCTGTGTACGGGATACAGCGACTCGATCTCTCCCGAACAGGCCCGGGAAGCGGGTGTGTCCGAGTATGTGCTCAAACCGCCCGACTTCCAGCAGTTGTCCTTATCCATTCAGAGACTGACCGATTCAGGGGGTCAGAGACGGGATTGCGGGCGGGCGGTTGCCTGATCGAAGTCGATGGCCTCGGGGCGGCGGGGAAGGGGCAGGTTTTTCTGGACGGCGTCCTTGAGTTCGGCGGCGGAATCGGGGTCGTACCACCAGTACCAGTAGGCGCCGTTCTCGTTGTTGTATTTGCCCAGGACGGTGGGCGGGGTGCCGAATTTGTTCCAGTAACACAGACGACGGTACCGGATATTCCAGAGCAGGGCGTAGGGGGCGTCGGCAACCAGAATCCGGTCGATGTCGCGGCAGAGGGCGTGGCGGGCGGCAACGTCAAACAGGGTCTTCTGCTTTTCGATCAGTTCATCCACCGTCCTGTTCTTGAACCCGGTGATATTGGTTCCCATCTTGCGATCAGCCTCGCGTGAAGACCACGGGCCCTCGGGATCCTTGAAGAGGGAGGATGAGAAGGCGGCCCAGGTCATGTCAAAGTTGAACTCATCCATGTCGCGGGTCCAGGCGGCCTGATCCTTGGAGTCGATCTGCATCTCGATGCCCACATCCTTCAGGTCCTCGGCGATAATCGTGAGGAACTTCACCGCCGTGGACTCGCGCTCCAGGAACCTGAACCGGAAAGGGCGACCCTCTTTTTCAAGCAGGCCGGTGGCGGAGTTTGCCTTCCAGCCCGCCTCGGCGAGCAGGCGCCGGGCCGCCTCCTTGTCAAAGGCGATCAGGGCGTTGGTGCAGGGGTGAGCGGCATCGTAGAGATCCTCGTAATAGGAGCGGTGGAGGAAATACTGATTGTACATGAGCGTGGCGTTCATGCGGTCGCGGTTGATGAGATGGCAGATCGCCTTGCGGACGCGGATGTCGTTGAACGGCGGGCGTCGCTGGTTCATGGCAAGGCCCTGAAACCCGATGGGTTCGTAATTGGAGACCTTCTGCTTGACGATCCAGTTCCTGGCGAACTTGTCGCCGCCGGTCTCGTTGATCCAGAGCCGGGCCGTGTAGACGGGAAAGAGGTCGAGATCGCCTTTCTTGAAGGCCTCAAAGGCGGTTTCCTGGGATTCGAAGAACTTGAACCTCAGGGTCTGGAAGTTGGCGACCCCGCGGGAACCGGGGGCGGCGCGGTTCCACCAGTCGGCGCGCCGTTCGAGGGATACGGAAATGCCCTCCTTGATTTCGCCTACCCGGTAGGGGCCGGACACCACGGGAAACTCGAAGTTGATCTTATTGAAATCCACGTTCTCGAAGGCGTGCCGGGGGAGGATCTGGATGCCGCCCACGGCGCCGAGGTTGCGCCAGTGAACCTCCGTGGTGGTGAAACTGAGGCAGTGGTCGTCGAGAAGGGTGGGTGAGGCGAATTTCTCCAGGGCCACCTTGTGCGGGCCGGTCAGGTTGGCGGGGTTGACGATGGCGTCGAAAGTCCACTTCACGTCCTGGGCGGTGATCGGTTTTCCATCGCTCCACCGGGCCTTGGGGTTCAGCCAGAAGGTGAAGGTGCGCCGGTCGTCCGAGAGGGACCACTTTTCGGCGAGGCCGGGTTGGTAGTCCGGCGAGGCCGGGTTGAGGGAGAGGAGGGATTCATAGAGGGCGCCGAAGAGGTCGGAGGAGAAACGGTTGTTATCAAGGTAGTAGTTGAAACTCTTGGGGTATTGAAATCCGCAGGCGGTCAACGTGCCGCCCGGAATGGC
>JBAWZH010000213.1:0-4051 GCA_037143135.1 bacterium | reverse complement strand
CGCGAACCGCTTCCTCGACATCGGCGCTCATCTCAAGGATCTGCAACTTCAACTTATCAATCTCACGCTGGAAATGAACTCTCATCGTTACTCCTCTCAGCCAAACCGGCCCGTTATATAGTCTTCCGTCTGTTTTTCAACCGGCTTGGTGAACATTTCATTGGTTCGCCCGGTTTCAATCAGCAAACCCTCATACATAAACGCGGTAAAGTCGGAAACGCGCGCCGCCTGTTGCATGTTATGCGTCACGATAATGATCGTGTATTTACCGCTCAAATCGTCGATCAGATCCTCAATCCTCAGGGTGGCGCGGGGATCCAGCGCCGAGGTCGGTTCGTCCATCAAGAGAATATCCGGATTCACAGCCAGGGCGCGGGCGATACACAATCGCTGCTGCTGCCCGCCCGAAAGGCCCAGGGCGTTCTGGTTCAGGCGATCCTTGACCTCATCCCACAACGCCGCCCCGGTGAGGCTGCTCTCGACAATCTCATCCAGTTCCTGGCGATTGACCTGCCTGTGCAGACGGGGGCCGTAGGCAACATTGTCGAAAACGGTTTTCGGAAAAGGATTGGGTTTCTGAAAGACCATGCCGATACGGCGCCGCAACGTCACCACGTCAATGTCCGATGAATAGATGTTCTGCCCGTCGAAAAGCAGTTCGCCGTCGATATGGCAACCGGGCACCAGATCATTCATCCGGTTGATCGCCCGGAGCAGCGTGCTTTTGCCGCACCCGCTCGGGCCGATAATCGCGGTGACTTGCCCGGACGGAAACGCCAGATTCACGTTTTTGACGGCTTGGTTGGCCCGGTAATAGACCGAAAAACCCGCCGCCTGCACATGGGCGCCCGCAGGTTGCGTCGCCATATTGTCTTTTTTGTCCATACGTACTCCTCTCACCCTCTCAATCGCTTGGCAATGCGCGCCCTCATCAGGATCGCCGCCAGATTCAGTATCAGAACCAGCGAGACGAGCACCAGCACCAACCCATACTGGACATGCCTGATCTCGTCCATCGCCTCATGTTCGGTCGCCAGGTTGTAAATGTTCCAGGACAGGGCGGGCGTCGGACTGCTGAACACCTGCCACAAGGCAAGGGGCTTCCCGACGCTTACCGCTGCGGTAAAGATGATCGGCGCGGTCTCACCCGCCGCCCGACCCATGCTGATCACAATCCCCGTGAGGATGCCCGGCAGGGCGGCAGGCAGAATAACCGTCAGCACCGTATGCCAGCGCCCGGCGCCAAGACTCAGGGCCGCTTCCTTGTAGGTGCGCGGCACAGCCAGGATGGCCTCCTCTGAAGCCCGGATCACGGTGGGCAGGATCATCAGGGCCAGGGTCATGGATCCAACCAGTACGCTTTTGGATTGGGACACGCCCAGCGTATTGATGAAAAAGGCGAGGCCGAACAATCCGAAAACAATGCTCGGCACCCCGGCCAGCGTGCTGATGCAGGTCCTCAGGAAACTGACGAACGCGTTCTCCGGCGCATACTCGGTCAGGTAGATCGCCGCAATCAACCCCATCGGGATGGCAAAGATCATGGCTCCGACGGTCAGGTAAAACGTACCTAACAGTTCCGGCCAGATGCCGCCGAAGAAATGCGAATCGAAGGATTCATCGGTCAGGAACTGCCAGTATACCGTTTTATGCGGCAAGAGCATCTTGTCCAGGTTGGCCGCCAGATAGGGAAACATCGGCGCCAGCGCCGTGCCCGCAAAGTCAACGGCCCGGGGTTTCATCACCTTGATGCCGCCCTTTTCAGGGTGACTGTAGTCCCAGTCCTCGCGATTCAACACGCGATCCAATTTCACCAGGGCCCGATCCCACCGGGCTTGGCCGAATTGATCCCGCATCAACATGGGCCGGGGCGAACCGGGAGGCGGCCCGAGCAGGGCGTGGAGCGCCTTCTTAACATCCTTGAACGGGGCCGCGTATTTCCGGCGTTCCGGGGAGGACAGGGTCTCCAACTGCGCCTCAAACTCCGCAACCATCCGGTAAACCGGTTCCCGGGCGGCATAGGCGGAAGCCAGTTCCGCCTCCACCGCCGGGCGGCTTCCTCTCTCAAACTTTTCCAGCATCAATCGCCGGTGCTCCACCGTGGCCGTAAAGACGATGGCCTTGGCGCCCCGGACAAACATCGGAGCCAGCAGAATCACCAGCGCCGCCGACATCAGGGTAATGGCCAACACCCCCGAAGCGGTAAATGAGCGATCCAGGACTTTGCGGGTTTCCAGTCGCATGGCCTTATTTCCCGACCTTCCGGCGCGTTCGCCTCACGCCCCATTCACTGACCAGATTGCAGACAAACGAAAACACCAGCAGACACAGCGCCATGGCAAAGAGCACATGGAATCGCGACGAACCGGTCGCCTGATCCGCCTCGCCCATGTCGCCCGCGATGGTGGCCGTCAACGTGCGGACAGGCTGGAGCACATTGTACCAGGGAGTGGGAATCTGGGAGGCATTTCCCGACGCCATCCACACGACCATGGTTTCCCCCACGGCCCGCATCACACCCAGGATGACGGCCGCCATGATGCCGCTGCTGGCGGCGGGAAGAATCGTCCTGAGAATGGTTTCCGACCGGGTTGCCCCGAGCGCATAACTGCCTTCCCTCAGTTCCCGGCCCGTCGCCTGGATGGCATCCTCCGCCACGCTCACGACCGTCGGGAGCGCCATAATGCCGAGAATAATCGACACGTTTAACGCATTGGTGCCACTGGTGACAATGATCGCGCCCAGCAACGCCCCCATTTTCCAGAGCCCCCAAAACGCCAACGCCGAGAACATGGCAATGAATGCCCAGCGCGCCCGGATCCGGTAAACCGGGGACAGTTTGTCGGTCACAAGATCACTGACCACCACGATCACCAGCGCCGCGACAGGAGCGCCGATAACCCAACTCCCCACCTGAAGAATATGGCCGCCCTGCTCCTGAAGAAGGGGGGCAAACACAACCAGGGCAAAGAAACCGTACGCAACGGAGGGAATCGCCGCGAGAATCTCAATGACCGGTTTAACAACCTGTCTGGTTGAAAAGGGAAGAACATCACTCAGGCACACGGCCGCGGTGATGCCAAGTGGAACGGCAACCAGCGCCGCCCCCAGCGTAACCAGCCCACTCCCCACAAAAATGGCCAGCGACCCGAATTCAGGCGTGGCGGCGGAGGGATACCAGTGCGTGCTGGTGAAAAATTGCCTGACCCCCTGAAGTTGAAAAAACGGGATGGCATCCCGTGTAATGAAATAGAAAATAAACAGGACGGCAAACGTGGAGAGCGACGTCACCAGAAGCAAAAAACCCGTCCCGAAAATGTTGAGCAACCGATGCCACCTTCTGGCACGGTTGCTCAACAAAAGCGATGCCCCATCACTGATCATTACTTCAGCGGAATAAAGCCGGTATCCTCAATGATCTTCTTGCCTTCCGGAGTCTTGTTGAGATTGACATAGGCATCCAGCGCAGTGCCCTCTTTGGTCCGGCCATTCGTGTACATGTACAAGGGACGCGCAATCGGATAGGTTCCGGCGATCACCGTCTCTGCAGAAGGCACAACGCCATTGACCGATACAATTTTGACACCCTCTGTGAACGCGAGGCCGACATAACCGATCGCGGCAGGCGTGCTCATCACGCGCTGACGAATGGCGCCGTTGCTCCCCACGTATTCCGCCCCACCCTTCAGCTTGGCATCCTTGAGCACAAGCGTATTGAAGGACTCATACGTGCCGCTGTTGGTGTCGCGACTGATCACCACGATCTTCTGATCCTGACCGCCCAGTTCCTTCCAGTTGGAAATCGCGCCCGTATAGATGTCGCGGATCTGCGCAATCGTAAGATTGGCGACGGAATTGCCGGGATGAACAATCACCGACAGGCCGTCCAAGGCCACGACATGCTCGATCGCGAGCACGCCGGCTTCCTGGGCCGCCTTCTTTTCGGAGTTCTTCATCGGGCGGGACATGGTCGCCACGTCACAGGCCGCGTTGATGAGGCTTTTGGCCCCGTTCCCGCTGCCGGACTCGCTCACCGTGATATTCACACCCT
>JBAWZH010000212.1:0-4057 GCA_037143135.1 bacterium | reverse complement strand
CCGTGACGAATTCAATGAGAAGCGGGTCTCCCGCCTTAAACCGTGCATTATGCTACGGGCGCTTTCCGGCTGAGCAAATGCCAATGCAGAATTGGAACCATTATGAATAGTCAGGAAGCCTTTCTCCGCCGCAAGGAGGCAGAGATGAAGACCGGGCAGGAGGATCTTGCCCGCGCCTTGTCGAAGACCCTTGTTTTGCGTCCCTTCCGAGGGTATTGCAAGTGTGGTATGATGTTGACGGAGCAGGATAAGAACCCCAACGTTCAAACCTATCGCTGTCCTCATTGCGGAAAATCAGGCCCGCTGGCGCCGATTGCCGTCGTTGCTTCAAAATCATGACCCAACCGGAAGACGGCGCTTCTGCGCGTCCTTGAAGTAGCTCGATTTGAACCGATCAAATGTTCAGGCGTGATTTCAGAAAGCCTTTGAATTCGTCGTGGATGGCGCTGTTGGTGGCCATGTGGAAGATTTGATGCGGACTGGGCTCGGACAGGGTCTCGCTTCGTCCCCCGGCCATCTCGACGATCAGGCTGCCGGCGGCGACATCCCAGGTGTAGACGCCCGTTTCAAAATACCCTTCGGCCTGACCGGATGCGACCCGGCACAAATCCAGCGCGGCGGCGCCCATGACGCGCGCCTTTTGGACCGTGTCCGCAATATCCCGGAAGAGCGCCAGTCGGGGCATGTTTGTTGTTAACTTCTGGTCAAGCCCTGTCAGGATCATCGATTCCTTCATGGTCTCGACTCCGGAAACCGAGATGGGCTGGCCGTTACAGTGAGACCGTTCTCCCCGTGCGGCGGTGAACAGTTCATTGAATGATGGCGCGAACACGGCGCCCGCCAGGGATTGTCCATGATGGGTGACGGCGACCGAGCAACACCACCAGGGCATTCCGTGGGTGAAATTGACAGTGCCGTCAATGGGATCAATGATCCACATGAAAGGGGATTCGTGAGGGTTGCAGGCAGGTTGTCCTTTGTCGGCGCTTTCCTCAGACAGAATCGCGTGCCGGGGATAAGCCTCTCGCACAATCCCTTCAGCGATGGCCTGGCATTCCAGGTCGAGTTTCAACTTCACGTCGTGCGCGGCCACCAGAACCGTTTCCGATTTCCGGTGACGGTTATTCAGGGCATGAAGACCGGCGGTGCGCGCGGCTTTAACGGCGGTTTCCAGGAGAACAGACGGCGCGACTTCTGCGGGGAGGGTCATGACTTGTTATTTCACCGGAATCACGATTTTCCGGCTGTTGGCCTGCATTTCCTTGCTCTGTTCATATTCCGAAAACTTCATCGAGACAGTCCGGGAGATGCCGCTTTCCTGCATGGTTACGCCGTAAATCACGTCAGCGGCGGCGATGGTTCGCCGGTTATGCGTGATGACAATGAATTGGGACTGTTTGAGAAAGTCGGCCAGAACATTGACAAAACGGCCGATATTCGACTCGTCCAGGGCGGCGTCCAGTTCGTCCAGAAGACAGAATGGACTGGGTTTGATCAAATAGATGGAAAACAGGAGCGCGACGGCGGTCATGGTGCGCTCGCCACCCGATAGGAGCGAGACGCTTTGCAGGCGTTTTCCCGGGGGGCGGGCAATGATGTCGATTCCGCTTTCCAGCACGTCGTCCTCGGTCACCATGACCAGTTTCGCCGACCCGCCGTTGAACAGCCGTTCGAACATAATCTGGAAATTCTCGTTAATCTTCGCGAAGGTGGCGGTGAAGAGTTCCGAGGTTGTGACATTGATTTTCTTGATCATTTCCATGAGTTGATTCTTGGCGTTGATCAGATCCTGTTGCTGGCCGGTCAGGAAGGCGTAGCGTTCTTCCAGTTCCTGGTATTCCTCGATGGCCACCAGGTTGACCGGGCCCATGGCCTCGATCTTGGCGCGCGCCTCGGTGATCAGTTGCTCATAATTCAGCGTGGTGTCAGCGGCTTGCCCTTCCACTTCAGGGGCGGGGGTGTTGATGACCTCATCAAGGGTCAGCCCCCATTCGGCGGTGACGCGATCGGCGAGGTTCTGCCTTCGCATCTTATGCTCGGCGTTGTTAACCTCCAGTTTGGAGCGTTGCTCGCGGATTTCATCCATGGTCTTGCGTTTGGAGGCCAGGTCGGATTCCAGAACGGATAATTCTTTCACCTTGCCACTGCGCTGGTGTTTGAGCCGTTCCAGTTTTTCCGAAAGGGTGGCGGCATTCGCCTGAAGGGTGGAGAGTTGGCCTTCGGCTTCGGTCGTGGCATGGGTCAGTTGTTCGATGGTCTTCTCGTACTGGATCAGGCCCTCAGACCGTGATTTGACAACGGCATCGAGTTCGGTGAGGCGGTGTTTGATCGGGCCGATTTGCGATTCCATGTGCTCGGCCTTCTGCCGAACCTCGGAGAAGAGAAGGCGCGCCTCGGTGGCGCTGGCCTGGAGGGCCGCCCGTCTCCCTTCCATATCCTGAAGGGAATGAGTGAGGGTCTCCAATCGGGTAAGCGCCTCGGCTTGCCGGGTGCGACCCTCGCCGATGCGGCGGCTGAGATCCTGGCGTTCATCATCACTGCCGGACTGTTCCCGGAGTTTCCCGAGTTCAAACGTCATGACCTCGAGTTTCTGCTTTGCCTGGCGGGCGTCGTTGGAAACGACTTGGAATTCGCCTTCCTTCAACGCGACGGCGCGACGTTGTTCGGTGAGGAGGGTGGTGGCTTCGGTGATGGCCCGATTCAGCTCAGTCAACTCGGCGGCCAGTGTGGCGACGGCATGATTCCGCCGGGACAGACCCTCATCGATGCCATCCAGTCCCTCGTGGAGATCAGAGAGTTGGTGGCGTCGGGTCAGGGGATTACTGGCCCTGGCGTCGGTGCTCCAGTATTCAAAAGCGCCATTCGCCCGGGCCACAATGCCGTCGAGGGTGACGATGGCGGCGCCCTCGGGCACCGGCGCGGGAATGTTGTCAGCAGAGCCCACAACGAAGACATTGGCCAGGAATCGTTCCACGGCCGGTCGGGCAAAGGAGGTGCAGGTGATCAGGTCGAACAACCGACGCGCCCCTGCAGGTTGTGGAATGGCGGGTACGGCATTGGCGGAGGAATCGGCGGCAAGCAGGCGTGCGGCGCCGGCTTTTTGTGATTGCAGTTTCTTCAGGATCGCCAGGGCCTCCGGCACATCCGCGATGACAACCGCATCAAGCCAGGCGCGGAGGATGGACTCCAGGGCGGTGCGGTATTCGGGATTGGTCTGGATGTGGCTGGCCAGGGCGCCCAGCACCGTCTTGGCGTTGATTCCCAGTGGATTGGCACCGTCCATGACCAGTCGGGCGCCTTCGGGGAAATCCTTGGCGGCTTGTTCGTCAGCCTCAAGGATTTCGATCTGCGCCTTCTTGACCGCCAAGTGGGCATGCAGGTCGCTGCATTCCTTGCGGAGCGCCTCGATTTGAATTGTCTTTTCGTGGCGTTGCGACTGGAGTTCCTCCAGACGCCCGTCACGGATTTCGAGTTCCTGCTGCAATGAACCCAGGTGGTCGGCGATTTGGCCGAGTTGGGTTTCGGTCTCCGTGGCGCCGCGGGCAATCTGGGCATGCTCGGCGGCCATGCGTTCACGTTGGACAATGACGGCCTGCTGCCGCGCCTCAAGTTGGCTGAGTTGGTTTTGAAGTTGGGCGATGGTATGGTCAAGCGCCATGGTGCTCGACCGGAGCGACTGGATTTCTTTGCGGGCGTTTTCAGTCTGGGTCTCGTGGGTTGTCAATTCAGTGTTTTTCCGGATCCATTCTTTTTCGGATCCATCCCGTTCGGAAACCGTTTTGACGAGGGCCTGCTGGAGTTCGGAAAGGGTGTGGCGCTGTTGCTCGGCCTGGGAGGTCGCGAGAACACTGTCGCGCCGGTCGCGTTCCGCCAGGTTGCGGAGTTCCTCGATCCGGTCGCGATTGATGCGGATCAGATCGTGATTATGTTCCAGACGGGTCTGGGCGGTAGCGCGATCCTCCGTGGCCTCCCCGATAGCCTGTTCAATTTCCATGACGAGGGAACGCCATTCCGCGCCTTGGGCCTCGCCCTGCTGGAGTCCGTCGTGGAGTTCCTG
>JBAWZH010000211.1:0-4093 GCA_037143135.1 bacterium | reverse complement strand
GTGAAGCGTGAAGAGTTAAGGGTGAAGAGTGAAGGGTTAAGCGTGAAGCGTGAAGGGTTAAGCGTGAAGCGTGAAGAGTTAAGGGTGAAGAGTGAAACAAAAAATGAGAGATCTTCACACTCATCACCCTTCACCCATCACTCATCACCCTTCACTCCTCACTCATCACCCTTCACCTCTCACTCCTCACTCCCCTACGAAGTCATCATCGTAGACGACTGCTCCACCGACAACACTGTTGAGGTAACCGAACAATGGATAAGGGAGAGGTCGGGGATCAGAGATCAAAGGTCAGGAGTCAGAAAGAGCGAAGCACTTGGAGGGCGAACTTTATGTGAGCCGTCTTCTGTTCCCGGCTCGGATGAACCTCGCCCTCCAGAAGAGATGTCGCAACGGTCTAATGTCTGTGGCATGCCCTCTGTAGCCTTGGCGAAGGAGGGTCTGCGGTCTAAGGTCTCTGCGATCTGGCGCCTTCTGCGCCAGACGCGGAACGCCGGCCCCGCCGCCGCCCGCAATGCGGGCATCGCTGCGGCGCATGGCGACTGGATTGCCTTTCTCGACGCCGACGACATTTGGTTGCCGCACAAACTTGAACTCCAGATGCGGCTTGCCTCCGAACATCCCGATGTCGCGCTCTGGTGCGGGGAGACGGTTGGCTTTGCCGATGGGGAGACCATAGACCATAGACCTAAGACCATAGACATTGGGGAGAGTAAAACACACTCTTCGGAGTCTAATGTCTATGGTCTATTGTCTCATGTCTCTCTACAGGATCTGGCCCTCCACAATCCCATCGCCACCTCGACGGTACTGGTGAAGCGGGAAGTCTTGCAGGCAGTGGGTGGATTCGATCCGCAATTCCGCGGCCCTGAGGATTATGATTTGTGGTTGCGCGTCGCCGCTTTGCGCACTGCGCCCCAGACCACAGACCAGAGCGAAGCACCTGGGGGGCGAACTTCATGTGAGCCGTCTTATGTTCCCGGCTCAGATAAACTTCGCCCTCCAGAAGAGATATCTCAAAGGTCTAAAGTCTATGGTCTATGGTCTAATGTCACCTTTCCTCCCGGGTCTATAGTCTCTTGCGCCACTCCCCTCTCCCGCTACCGCCAGGCGCCGGGGAGTCTGAGTATGGACGACCGAAAGTTTCTTCCGCAGGTAGTGCGGGTACTTGAAAAGGCCTTTACTGAAGGAGGATCCTTGCAAGAGTATCGGGGGATGCGACGGAAGGCTCTCGCCAATCAGTATTGGCACGCCTCATGGATGGCATTTCAGCAAGGAGATCGTTCCACGGCATTGCGCCATTTGGCACACGCAGTGATAGTCTATCCCGCTGTCGGGGGGCGCCAACAACTGTCGCTGTGGAAACGTTATCTTGTCGGGTCACGAATGGATATCTTATGAATCAAAATAGTCTCTCGACTGAACCAGTGGTTCGCCGTCAACCGCTCTGGAAAAGGATTGCCAAGCGGGTATTTTTGTATGGTTTGCCGGTGCCGCGCCTGCTTTATCCCCTGATCCGGGGTACGCATAAGGCGGGAACCCTGCTGCATGATACCCTGCCGATCCTGGCCAAACTGTTTTGGATCGAACCGGTGATGCGGGCCACCTGCGTTGAAATGGGGAAGGGTTTTCAGGCGGAATGTCTGCCTTACATGCGGGGCAGGGGCCATCTGCGACTGGGGGATCGCGTGAGGTTGTCCGGGCAGACCATTTTCACTTTCATGGGGCATGTGAGCCCCCCGCCGGAGATCGTGATCGGAAATGATGTGTTCATTGGAAGTGGCAGTATGATGTCCTGTGCAAGGCGGATTGTCATAGGCGACCACTGTCTGATTGCCGCCGGAGTGCGGATTCATGACAATGATGGACACCCGCTGGATCCGGTTCTCAGGCGGCAGGGGATCACCATCCAGGAGGAGAATATGGCTTCTGTGATCATAGGGGCTGGCGCCTGGGTAGGTGCTCAAGCCATCATCCTGAAAGGTGTGACCATCGGCGAGGGCGCCGTGGTAGGGGCGGGTGCCGTGGTGACAAGAGACGTGCCCCCCAACAGCATCGTCGGCGGCAACCCCGCCAAAGTTATCCGACAAGTCGAGGAAGGAAAGACTTAATCGTAATCTCCTGCCCCAGAGGGGATTATGATTAAGATCTGGATTTCCTCGCTTCATGCGCCTGACTTTTCACACGGCTCGGATAAACCTCGCCCTCCAAAAGAGGTGAAAAACACAAATTGTAACTACTCAGGTATTCAGGAGTCAGAATTCAGAATGGCCTGCGAACAGGCCTCCAGCAACTTACTAACCTCCACCAAGATAAACGGTAAACAGCAAGTACGAATTGGTGGGCCTTCTGCCAAACCACCCAATCTTCAAATGTCTTCGCGGGATATCTCATTCTGACTCCTGAATTCTGACTACCTGAGCAGTAACCACAAATTAATGAATATTAACCGGATTAGTGCAAATTTGTATGGTGACCTTTGTGGCTACGGGAGAAGCCGCATCAGGCGCGACGTGCGGCGAAATGCTTGCCGCAAACCGGAAGACATTGCCGCTTTTCAGGCGGAGTTATTCCAACGCCGTGTCCAGGATGCTATTGTCCGATTCCCTGCCTATGCCGAAAAGGTGCGAGCCCATTGCGGCAACCTGCCGACAGTTGGCGATACGATCAATCCGTCCAATCTCCCCATCTGGACGCGACAGGATCAGCGTGCCTTGTTTGCCTCACTTCAAGGGCCGCCGGTGCCGGGGGCCTTTGTCCATTCCACCGGAGGCTCCACCGGCGAACCCACCCGGTTTTACGTGACCCGTGAGAGTTACGAATGGCGGACAGCGGTTTCGGATCGGGGCTACTCGTGGGCGGGCGCCGAGGAAGGGCAACGCAGTTATTACGTGTGGGGCACTCCCATCAAGCCTCTCCCTTTCGTGAAGAAGTTGAGGTCGGAACTGCAACACGCCATCCAACGGCGGGAATATTTCGACAGTTTCTTTTTTGATAATGACCGGAAGGCCCTTTGTTTAAAGGCAATCAATCGATTCCGTCCAGTGGTACTGGTCGGCTATGCCGGGAATCTGGTGGATTTGGCGTTATATGTCCGTGGAGCGCGCCGGGAGTGCGAAGCACCTGTAGTAACCGCCGTCCCCGGCGGTAGAGACACTGGCCGGGTATCGGAGGGAGGCGCCCAGGGTGCGACAACCAGCGGTCCGCTCACCTGGAAATCCACCAGGTTGGTGACTGGTGCCGAAGGTCTACAACCGGGCCAGCGAGAACTGCTTCAATCCACCCTTGCTGATGAGGTATTCATGTCCTACGGAAGCCGGGAATTCATGCTGATCGGCATGGAATGCCCGCAGCACAGGGGTTATCACATCTCATCGGACAATCTTTTCGTTGAAGTTATCGACGAGCAGGGGCAGCCTGCGGCACCGGGTCAGACTGGGCGGATTCTAGTCACCGACCTGCGCAACGAGGCAACCCCGTTTATCCGCTATGAGATCGGCGACATGGGTGCCATGGCGGGCGAGTCCTGTTCCTGTGGGTTACCGTTCCCCTTGTTGGCGCGTGTGGAGGGGCGCAGTCAGGAGTTTCTACTGGCGGCGAATGGTTCAAGGATGACGGCCCTGTTCATCCCGCATTTGATGAAGGAATTCAACTGGATTTACGGGTATCAACTTGAACAGGCTGGGCCGGGGGTGGTTCAGGTGAATGTCCTGACCGACCAGGAGTTGATGGAATCAAAGGTTGCTCCTCTGGTGGCTGCACTGCGTGAGAAACTCGGAGCAGGATCACAAATCAAAGTTGCACGCGTGTCCGCCTTGAAGAAAAGTTCATCAGGCAAGATCCCGATAGTCATAAGAAGAGAAGAGTCGCCGCACGGAGTGCGCCTCCCACATTGAAGAAGAGGGGGTGACCACCGGGGGTTTCCGCCAATGTGGGAGGGGCGCTCCGCGCCGCGACGGTAACGAGGGTGAACCTGAACGGGACAGTCGCCGCGGCGGAGCGCGCCTCCCACATTGAAGAGGGAGTGAACACTGGGGAGTTTCCGCCAATGTGGGAGGGGCGCTCCGCGCCGCGACGGTAACGAGGGTGAACC
>JBAWZH010000210.1:0-4125 GCA_037143135.1 bacterium | reverse complement strand
TCGAACAGGAGTTGAACCCCACGAATAATGCGGGCGCGGGCTTGAGCAAGAAGGGCCCTCCGGTGAAGGGGTTTCGTCGGGCCGTCTGCGGGCGTGCCGTTTACGGGGTGCGCTCGGGAGTGACCGTATTGACCGATAAGCCGGTGATTACGCAGGAAGGCATGACGCTCAACGGGTCGCGAATCATTTACAGCCGGGATCAGGATAAAGTGCACATCGACAACTCGTCGGGGGTCTTTGTTCCCAGCGAGGGCCAAGACGGCCTCAAGGATGTCATGAAACCGAAGACGACGGCCCCGAAGCCGAAGGAGTAGTGTGCCGTGGATTCCTTGATTAGAACTGAGGAGTTGGTGAAGGCCTACCGCGGAAAGACGGTGGTGCAGGGCGTCAGCGTGAACGTGAACGCCGGCGAAATCGTTGGACTTCTTGGGCCGAATGGCGCAGGGAAGACCACCACGTTCTACATGATCGTGGGTTTGGTTCGTCCGACCCGGGGAAAAATCTTCTTCAAGGATCGGGATATCTCGAAGAAGGCCATGTTCGAGCGGGCTCGTATGGGCATGGGTTATCTGGCGCAGGAACCTTCTATTTTCAGGAAATTGACGGTGGCTGAAAATATTATGGCTATACTTGAAACCCGAAAACTCACCTCGCGGCAAAGGAAACAGCGACTGGATGAACTCATGGGGGATTTGGGGATCGCCGGGCTGGCCGACCAGAAGGCCTTTACCTTGAGTGGAGGAGAGCGCCGCAGGCTTGAAATTGCCCGCGCCCTGGTGACGGATCCGGCCATGATCCTTTTAGATGAACCGTTCAGCGGGGTGGATCCCCTGGCGGTCTATGATGTGCAGGAGATCATCAAGAACCTCAAGCAAAGGGGCCTGGGAATCCTGATCACGGACCACAGCGTCAGGGAGACCCTGTCCATTGTGGATCGGGCCTACCTGATCTGCGAGGGAAGGGTGTTGAGGGAGGGAACGAGTGACTTTCTGATTCATGACGATGTCAGTCGGGAGTTGTATTTGGGGCCGCGATTCAGTATGTAAACGAAGGGAGATTATATTATGTCCATTGAAATAACAGGAAGACACGTTGACGTCAGTGACAGCATGAAGCATTACTCCGAGAAGCGGATGGCCAAGTTGGTGGCCGAGTTTCCCCGCGTGGATAAAGTTCATGTGATTCTGGATATCCAGAAGTTCACGCATATGGCGGAAGTGGTCGCCCATGCGGCGCGGCATATCCAGTTGGAGGCCAAGGCGAGTTCCGAGAACATGTACGCCTCCATTGACGAGGCGGCCGACAAGATCGAGGCCCAGTTGAGAAAGATTCTCGACAAGCGTCATGCCCACAAGGGGGATGAAAAGCTCCGCGATTTGGATAACGTTCCGGAAGAGGGGTGAGCATGAGCGAAGGAGGGGGTGCCAGAAATATCGTCACCGTTGCCGATTTCCTGAAGGTCGGCCGTGAACGACTGGAACTGGAACTGGTGGCGGGCGGCGACGGGGTGAACCGCCGGATTGAAGAGGCGGCGATGAACCGTCCGGGCCTGGCGCTCACGGGCTTCTTTCAGTATTTTGCTCCGCGTCGCATCCAGATCCTCGGGCATGCGGAGATGGCGTATCTGGCGTCACTCCCGGACGCAGAGCGGGTTGACCGCCTGCGTCAGCTTTTCTCGCATCATATGCCCTGCATGGTGGTCACCCGCCGGCACCGGGTTCTGCCTGAGTTATTGAAACTCGCTGAAGAGTTTAGGATTTGTGTGCTCCGAACCCCCCTGATCACCAAGCATTTTATCAACGGGGCCACGCTGATTATGGAAAACCTGACCGCGCCCCGCGTGGTCATGCAGGGAACCATGGTGGAGATCCTGGGCGTGGGCGTTCTGCTGGTGGGCAAGGCCGGTGTCGGGAAGAGTGAAACCGCTCTGGCCCTGATCAAAAAGGGACACTGCCTGGTTTCCGATGACGTGACGGCGTTACGCGTCGACAGTTCGGGCAATGTGATTGCCTCCCCAGTCGGGGTGATTCGCTATCACATGGAGATCCGGGGGCTCGGGATCATTCATGTCCCGAGTTTGTTCGGGGTTGCATCGGTGCGGAATGAGAAAAAACTCGATCTGGTGATTAATCTCTGCAGTCCCGACATGATTGCCTCTGAGGATCGGAGCGGGCAGGACTCGGTGAAAAGGACGATTCTCGGGGTGGAGATTCCCAGTCTTGAACTTCCCGTGGCGCCGGGAAGAGATGTGGCCAATATCGTTGAAGTCGCGGCCCTTGACCACATGTTGAAGTTGCTGGGACATGATGCCGCGAAGGAATTGGATGCCAAATTGATATCCGTACTGTCTGAAAACGGTAAGACCAATGATTAGCCATGGTAAGAAAAGTGGAGCCTCCGGAGGAGTTCTTGTCCGTGAGCTCAAAATACTGAACAAGCTCGGGTTGCATGCCCGGCCGGCCGCCCTATTTGTCAAGGCGGCCAGCCGCTTCGTATGCGATATTACCATTGTGAAGAGCGGGACCGAGGTGTCCGGGAAAAGCATCATGGGCTTGATGACGCTCGAGGCCGCGATGGGTTGCACGTTGAAACTCAAGGCAGAGGGGCAGGACGCCGAGGCCGCCATTGAGGAACTCCAGAAACTCGTTGAGAACAAGTTTTACGAGGACTGATGCCGGTGAACAAGAAGAAAGGTCCCCCACGCCTTCCGGAGACCCTTCTTCGGGGGGTGGGCGGCTCTCCCGGTGTCGCCGTAGGATGCGTGTATTGTGTCAGTCCCGACGAGAACCATGTCTCTGAACACACGCTGAAACCCGCCGAAATTGCAGGCGAAATATCGCGTTTCAAGGCATCCGTCAAGGAGACCCGGAGCCAGATTTCCGGCATCCAGAGAAATGTCCGGCGCGCCATCGGGCCGGTCGACGCCAATATCTTTGACATGCATAAGATGATCCTGGAGGATCCCGCCTTTTTTGAAGAGACGATTCGGAGAATCGAACAGGATCACCTGAATGCCGGGGCGGCGGTCAGAGCCGTGACCAACCGGTATAGCGACGCGCTTTCGGCCATGGAGGATGAATACCTTCGTGAACGTGTCTCCGATGTCAGGGATGTGGTGCGTCGGGTGTTGAGGAACCTGGCTGGCAAGAAACACCATGCCCTTGACGGGCTCCGCCAGAAAAGCATTGTGGTCGCCGCGGATCTTTCACCTTCCGAAACAGCCTCGCTGCGCCGGGGGCTTGTCATGGGCTTCGCCACCGACATGGGGAGCGCCACGTCTCACACCGCCATTATGGCCAAGGCACTGGGAATTCCCGCCGTCGTGGGATTGGGAGATATTTCGGGCAGTTTGTCGACCGGTGACCTGGTGTTGATTGACGGGACGGAGGGCGTGGTCATCCTGAATCCGTCCGAGGCCACCCTCAGGAAATATAACAAACTTGCGCGGCAGCGAAAAAGCATCCATGCGGGGCTGACTCAACTCCGGAATGAGCCTGCGGAAACCCGGGATGGCCACCGGATCGTTCTCTCCGCCAACCTGGAATGGGTCGAGGAAGCGGGTGACGTGAAAAAATTCGGGGCCGAGGGCGTGGGATTGTTCCGGTCTGAATACTTGTACATCGCGCGCCAGGATCTGCCCACCGAAAGTGAACAACTGGCCGCCTACCGCCGGGTGGCATCCCTGCTGGCTCCGCAGCCGGTGATCATCCGCACCGTGGATCTGGGCGGCGACAAATTTGCATCCGCCGTCAAGATGCCCTCCGAAATCAATCCCTTTCTCGGGTTTCGCGCGATCCGGTTCTGCCTGTCCCATCCCGCCATTTTCAAGACCCAACTCCGGGCCATCCTGCGGGCGAGCGCCCACGGAAAGGTTCGGATCATGTACCCCATGATCAGCAACGTCAGCGAAGTCATTCGGGCCAATGCGCTGTTGGAGGAATGCAAGGATGAACTCCGGCACGAGGGTTTGCCTTTTGACAGGAACATCGAGGTGGGGGTGATGATAGAGATCCCCTCGGCGGCCCTGACTGCGGACATCATCGCCCCGCACGTTTCTTTTTTTAGCCTGGGAACCAACGATCTGATCCAGTATACCCTTGCCGTGGATCGTGTGAACGACCGGGT
>JBAWZH010000209.1:0-4132 GCA_037143135.1 bacterium | reverse complement strand
TTCGTGATCTGAACGAAAACTCTTCGTAGAGGCGAGCCATGGTCAAAGATGTTGAAATTTCGATGTTGGATTTACGGTATGAGAGTTGCCGGTTACGACAGCGTTCCGTTGAAGCGCGGTTGCTTGATTCGATTGCGCAACGCGGGATTGAAGAACCCCTGGAAGGGGTTGAATTGGGCGATGGCTTTGCGTTGCTCAACGGGTTCAAGCGCTATCGCTGCGCCCGCAAGCTGGGCTTGACGAATGTGCCGTTCCGGTCATTCGGGAGAGATGAAGCCATTGGGATTGTGGCATTGTTGCGAGCCTCCAATGCCCAGTCGCTTTCGATACTTGAGCAAGCGGGTTTTGTGGATGAGCTCAAAAGGATGCACCAAATGAGCGTGGCGCAGATTGCCGAAGCGCTGTCCTGTAGCAAGGGTTGGGTGGGGATGCGGCTGGGATTACTTGGCGAGATGCCCGACGCTGTGCGGCAGAAGCTTTTCGCCGGTGCCTTTCCCGTTTACGCTTACATGTACACCGTACGACCGTTCATGCGCATGAACAAGGTCACGCCGAGTGAGATTTCAGAATTTGTAGTTTCGCTCAGCGGCAAGAATTTGAGTGTGCGAGAGATCGAACAACTGACCCATGGCTATTTTCGTGGTTCGGAGTCGTTCCGCGATCAGATCCGTCATGGCGATGTGACGCTGCCCCTGGAGCAGTTGCGGCAGGCGGCACAGACGGCAGAGGGGTGTACACAATTCGAGCAGGTGATGCTTAAGGATCTGGAGATTGCCCACAAGTACCTGCAGCGGGTGACGGGTAAAAGCCATGACCCACGGCTGAAAACCCCGGCCTTTCGCGCCCAAGCCCAGCTGTTGTTGGCGGGTTTTCTGAGTCGAGTACCGAACTTTCTGCAAAGTGTGAGGCAACTACATGATCGCTGCGGACAAATGTAAGGCTGTTTTCCTATTGCATCAGGAAGGGATGAGTGCGAGGGAGATTTCGCGCCGCTTAGGACTCGGTCGCAATTCGGTGCGTTGCGTGATTGCGAGGCAAGGCAAGTTGCCGCCCCGGCCCCGCCGTGAAAAGCAACCGCTTGACCAGGAACTCCTGCAGAAACTTTATGATGGATGCGATGGCTGGATTCAACGGGCGCACGAGAAACTCGTCGAGGAACATGGCGTGAAGGTTTCCTACCAGACCCTGACGCGCAAGCTCCGTGAGTTGGGCATCAGTACGCCGCACCTGCAACGGTGCGAGCGGAGGGGCGACACGCCGGGGGAAGAGATGCAGCACGACACCTCCGAATACCATGTCATGCTTGGCAGTCAACGTGTACGCGTGATTGCCAGCCTGATTTACCTGCGGTTTTCCAAGCGGCGTTACCTGACGTTCTATCGCGCGTTCAATCGTTTCAAGATGAAATGCTTTTTTCATGAGGCGCTCACGTTCTGGGGCTACTCAGCGCCCGAATGCATTATCGACAACACGAATCTGGCGCGTTTACGGGGAGCCGGCGCAGATGCTGTGATCAGCCCAGAGATGGACGCTTTCGGAAAGCAATACGGCTTCCGATTCCGATGTCATGCGATTGGTCACGCCAATCGAAAGGCAGGCGAGGAACGTAGTTTTTACACGACTGAATCGAACTTCATTCCCGGCCGAACTTTCCGCGACATGGAGGATCTCAATGCGCAGGCGCTCCAGTGGGCGACCGAGCGCTTGGAGCATCGGCCCCAGGGCAAGGCTCGGCTGATTCCAAATCAGGCATTCGAGCAGGAACGTTCCCTGCTTATCAAGTTGCCGCCGCATCTACCAGCTCCTTATCTGACGCATGAACGGGAAACGGATCAATATGGGTATGTCGCCTTTGATGGGAATTTCTACTGGGTTCCCGGAACCCGTCGTGAGGGCATTAAGGTGCTGGAATATGCATGCCGACTACAACTATTCGCGGGAAGGGAATGCGTGGCCGAGTACCCCCTACCGGCCGACGGGGTCCACAATGCCCAGTTCAGTCCGCCAGGACAGCCAGCCCCCCGGAACAATGCGAACAACCGCAAAAAGCCCACCGTGGAGGAGGAGCAACGCCTGCGGACAATCGCCCCGGTTGTCGACGCCTACCTCACCTTCGCGCTCAATCCCCAGGGTATTCCCCGGCATCGCTTCCTCCGCCAGCTTTTCGCGCTCAACCGCCAACTGGCCCCGGCCCTCTTTATCCAAACCATCGAGCGGGCGCTCCGGTACCGAATCACCTGCATCGATACCTTGCGGCGTATTGCAAAACTATATTTTCAGCCAGATGAATCCTCCTTGCCTTACCCATCGGTGGACGAGAACTTTCGCAATCGAGACACCTATCAACAAGGGCACCTGACTGATGCGCCAGATTTTACGCCCTACGACAAAATGCTGGAGGAGAATATTAATGAGCCTGAATGAGGAACAGATCAAAACCTTGAAGTACTTGCGCTTGGGGGGCCTGCTAACCCACTGGGATCAATATCTCGAGCACGCTTGCAAGCAACGGTTCTCCCCTGTGCGCCTATTAGACTATGTTCTGACAGAAGAGGTGAAGCTGAAAAAGGATAATGCACGCCAATTCAGGCTCAAACGCGCCCAGATCTCAGAGATGCTCGAGATCCAAACCTACCCTTTCACGCGACAACCCAAACTCGACCGCAAGAAAATCTTCTGCCTGTACGATGCATTTGATTATATGACGAAGGCACAAAACATCATCTGGATGGGCCCCACTGGGTGCGGTAAAACAGGCTTGGCTACCAGCTTCCTCATTCAGGCAATCAATCGGGGATACACCGGCCGCTTCGTCCACTTTCACTCCCTGATCCAGGAGTTGTTCGCCTCTGCGGCCGACCACACTGAAGAGAAAGTTCTCAAGCAATATCTCGCTTACGACTGTCTCCTGATTGATGAAATCGGATACGTGGAAGTCGAGCCGGCGCAAGTCGGACTGTTCTTTACGCTCATGAACAAACGGCACCGCCACAAGCCTACACTGCTGACCTCAAACCTCGGCTTCAGTGAATGGCGTTCCTTCCTGAAAAACGATCATCTCACCGCCGCCCTCATTGACCGTCTCACCGAAAATAGCCACGTTATCAACATGAAGAACTGTCGCAGCCTACGGCCAATACTCGATCAGGAAACATGAATCTGCTCGCTCGTCGTTCGCACACCGATCGCTTGCGGGCTATACCGCTGGAATCCGTTTTGCGATTCAGTGGGGCAAACCAGGATCTGCGTGATAAAGACAAATGGCACACTACTCAAGGCGTCATGTCTGTCAATGGCTCGAAATTCATCAACTGGAATACAGGCTTTGGCGGAGGGGGTGCCATCGATCTGACGATGCATCTGAACGTCATGAACTTCAGTTCCGCCGTCCAGTGGCTCGCCCATCACTTCTCCTGTCCACGTCAAACACCTCTTGAACCGGTAGTATCGGAATCCAGCCTGTCTCTTCCCGTACCCGTACCAGTCCACCTCGCGAAAATCCAAAACTACCTCGTGGCGGAACGTTGCCTTCCCGGGGTTCTCCTTGAATCGCTCATCCACTCCGGCACGCTCTATGCCGATTCCTATGCCAATGCCGTCTTCCTGCTGCGCGGAAAAAATAAGCGTCCCGTTGGCGCCGAACTGCGAGGTACTACTCGTTACTCCTGGCGCGGCTTGGCACCCGGCTCCCGAAAGGATCTCGGCTGTTTCACTCTCGGCCCACACTCCGCCAAAAAGGCCATCCTTTGCGAATCCGCCATCGACGCCATAAGCTGTGCCGTTATCCATACCGACGATCTCTGCATCTCCACTTCCGGTGCCAGACCTAAACCGGCTTGGCTTCCGGAACTGATCGAGCGTGGCTATGAAATCTACTGCGGATTCGATGCCGACTCAACTGGAGACAAAATGGCCAACACGATGATCGCTATGTATCCAACCATCAAACGTCTCCGCCCATCTCAGCACGACTGGAATGACGTCATCACGGCTTCAGCCTAACCGCTTCCAACTGGCACCATCGCTACCACCCAAATCGTTCTACTTGGAAAAGAAAACTTCCGATTCCTGGTCTTACTCTGTGGCTCTATTTAAATGAGCACGGGTGGCTCCATTTTGGTGAGCGCTATAG
>JBAWZH010000208.1:0-4160 GCA_037143135.1 bacterium | reverse complement strand
AGGCAATGCTTGTGTTCGCTGAGGCCGTTCAGGATGCCGTAACGGATGATCTCCGCCGTGGTGCGCAGTCCCGTTTTCTCCAGGATATGGCGCCGGTGTGTGGTTATGGTCTGGTGGCTGAGTTCCAGTTTCCTGGCTATTTCCGAGAGTTTCAATCCCTGTGACAGGTACTGCATCACCTGGAATTCCCGGGGTGAAAGGCGTTCGTCAAGCGGCTCCTTCTCATTTCGCTGGTAAAACAACACCAGTTTCCCGGCCAGTGGCTCCGCAATATAGGGGTGTCCCTGATACACACGCTGGATGGCTGTTCGTAATTCCTCCACCGGGGCATCCTTCGACACAACCCCGGAGGCGCCGGCGCGAATTCCCCGCAATAACCAGCCCACATCCGCCGTCGCCGCCATGAGCAGAACCGGCGCTGAAGGACACGTCGCCTTGACCTGTTTGAGCAAGGCAAAACCATTCAGGCCGGGCAACCCGCTATCCAGCAACATCACATCAAACCGTCCCGGTTCCAGGTGTGGATCCAAGTCCGCCCCTTCGCCCACATGCCCGACCACGGCCATGCCACCCGTCGCCGCCAGGCACGCCTCCAACCCGCGCCTGAAGATCGGAATGCTTTCCGCGATAAACACATTGATTGTCCCGGATTTGACCGCCGCCATCATACCCTCCACGTCGCCAATATTGGCGCGGCGGGCATGACACCAGATTGGCCGCCCATGATATAGGGGCTTATATCCCTTAATTATTAGGGACATATGACCCTTGCTTTTACCCTGAGTTGTTGTGCAATAATCACCCGCCCTGAAAAAGAAGTGACTCGAATTCAGATATAACACGACCAAGGATCACAATGCCGGTGTTCGTAAGTTTCCTTCACATGACTTCACAGGTTGCCAGGCAGTTTCACCTGGCGCTGGAATGGGGTTCATGCATCATTATTGCGTGCGCACTGACGCATCGTATCATGCGAAAGAATACAGACCGCACAGAAAGGGACGATCCCCCCGCGCAGGAGTTGGCTTTGACACACCGCGCCAAGACTTTGGAGGCCCTGTTGAGGGAAGTTAATCATCGTGTCAAAAACAATTTCACGTCACTGATCGGCCTTCTCCAGATGAAACAGGAGTTTGCCCAAACGCCGCATGAGGCGTCCCAGTTGAAGGAGATGGAGATCAAACTGTCCAGTCTGGCCAGCGTTCATCAGATGCTGGCCTTGAACGGGTGGAACCCGATCACGCTGGAGGAGTTATGCCGATCCCTGGTTCGTTCCATCGTCTCGCTGTCCGGCGTCCCTTGCCAGTTCACGGTCACGGCCACCCCGCCGGGTCTGAAAATAAGCCATGCGCAAACCCATCCCCTGACCCTGATCATCCAGGAACTGACCTCGAATGCCGTCAAGCATGCCGTCGCGCCGGGTGTTCCGCTGATCATCTCCCTGTCGTTGAGGGAGCAGGACGCCTCCATCCTCCTGTGTTTCAAGGACAATGGTCCAGGTTATCCCGCTTCCATCCTGGAACGTTTTCCGCGACTCCCCACAACGGGACTCCACATTCTTCACGATCTGACCACCTCGAGTCTGCGAGGATCCCTTTCCCTCTCCAACCAATCGGGCGCCCTAACCTGCGCCCTTTTTCCCCACCCTCCCCGCCACTCACTGTGATGACCTCCACGGAATCCATTTCTTCGAAAGGCTCCCGACTCCTGGTCGCGGAAGATGACCCCCTGGTGCGCAAAACCATTGTGTCAACGGCCCGATCCCGTGGATTTGTCGTTGCTGGCGAAGTCGCCACCGGCCTTGATGCCGTGACACAGGCCCTGGCGCTCCGACCCGATGCCATCCTCATGGACATCGAAATGCCGGGCCTCGACGGATTGGAAGCCACCCGCCGCATCCAACTCCAGCGACCGACTCCGACGGTGATCGTCACGGCACATGACTCCCCCGCCATCCTCAGGGATGTGGCGGACTGCGGGGCCGGGGCGTTTGTCCTGAAACCTCCCGATGCGGCCGAGTTGGCCGGCGGCATTGCCATTGCCATGGCGAGACATTCCGAATTGATCCAGACGAGGCAACGGGTCAGCCGGAACGAACTGCTGGTTCGCGAAATGCATCACCGTGTCGCCAGCCAGATGAGCGCCACATCGGCCCTGCTTCACCTTCAGACAAGGCACGTTCGCAATGCCCATGCGCGAACCATTTTGCTTGAGAGCGAAAACCGCCTGCGCGCCCTGGCCCGGATCCATGCTCGGCTGCAACCGGTTAGCGACCAAACTCATATCTTCCTCGGCGCCACCCTGTCAGCACTCTCGCGAGACCTGATTTCAGGTCTCCGCCCGGATCTTGACTTCAGGGAAGTCGTGATGGGTGACGTTAGGGTTCCACCGGATATGGTTGTCCACTGCGCGCTTCTGACCCACGAACTCATCATGAATTGTCTCCGCCATGCTTTTTCATCGGGCGCCCGCGGACTGATCCAGTTCTCCCTCGTCCCGGCCCATGGTGGTCACCTGTGTCTGTCTGTGAAGGATAATGGGAGCGGCCTGCGCAAGGGATTCTCTCTTGACCAATCCGGCTCGCTCGGCCTGATGATCGTCTCCACCCTGGCCCGGGATCTCAAGGGCCGTTTTTCCATCACCCCCCGGAAGCCCGGGACTGAATGCGTTTTCATATTCAACCCCAACGACCAGGAACCACCATGAAAGCCGTCTCCCGTTCGCGCGCGTCCACCACTCCGATCCGGGTTGCCCTGGTGGAGGATCACACTCTCCTCCGGGAATCCATCAAAGCGATCCTGAATGACAAACCCGGAATTACCGTGGTCGGCGACGCGGCGAACCGGGCCGACGGACTGGTCATGATTAAGAAAGTCAAACCGGACATTCTGATCCAGGATATTCGGCTCGGACAGGATGACGGCTTGATGATGTTGCGGGAAGTCAAAGATATGGCCCCCGAAACACGATGCCTGGTGCTTACCGGTTTCACGGAGGACAATCTTATGTTGAGGGCCATTCGCCAATCAGCGGACGGATTTCTCCTTAAATCCTGCAGTATGCCCGTTCTGGTCAAAGCCATCCGGCAGGTGGCGGGGGGACAGCCGTTCTGGGATCAGGACACCCTGGCCAGACTGGCCGGGATCGACACGGAATCCGGTCTGGACGCCAGGGAAAGCGGCATGGATTCGCTCACATCCATGGAGCAAAGAATAGCGGGTTATATTGCCGAGGGATTGACCAATCGGGAAATCGGAAACAGGGTTCACCTGGCTGAGAAGACCATCCGGAACCGGATCAGTATTATCATGGATAAACTCCAAGTCACCCGCCGATCCAAAATCGCCGCCCTCTTCATCCAACATGCCGAACGGATCGGTAAAAGAAAGTGCTTGAGCCTGAACGCGCCGTCCCCTAGCATGATGGCAATAAGTCAATCATGAATTGGATAAGGGTGTGCCATGACAACAGTCCGAACAATCAAACTGAAGCGAGTCCCCCAGGGGATGGGCGAACAAGTTACCCTCAACGCGCCCTCCGCCGAATCCGCGCCTGCCAGCCCCGCTGGAGGCGCGCCCGCCCAGGCGACCCCTGCCGCCTCCCCTCAGACCGCCGCCCCGCCTGTCCCGAAAGCCGCGCCGGGTGCGACTGTTACCGGAAAATCCTATCTCCCCTATACACTCGCCGCATCCTTCGTGGTGGTCATCTTCCTGGTTATCATGGGACTCCAGTATTCGGAGATGTCCCTCTATCAGGCCGAACCGTCCGTGTGGATCAGCAAGTAATCACGGCAGGAATTTTGCCCGTTTGAGTTTCTCGGGAAGATAGGTTTCCAGAACGTAGTTCAAGCCATGTTTGGCAAAGGCCTGTTGCTCCACGCGAACCCCCATTTTCAGCATCTGGTTCAAGGCGTCCTGCCACTCCTTGTGATGCCTGATGAAAGGGTCGTTTTTCATCGCATCTTTGGCGCGCTTGATATCCACGTCCTCCAGCGGATGGGTGGCGTCCTGGAGTCCGAAATCGATGATATCCTGGGGCGTGACACCCAGGTAGTGGGCCTGCGGAACACAGAAGAACCGGTTGATGTGGGCCGCCTGACCCGAGCCCACTTTCAGCGTCCGGTAGATGTTGCAGTATCCGTAGGGATCGCCGTCGGTAAA
>JBAWZH010000207.1:0-4171 GCA_037143135.1 bacterium | reverse complement strand
CACATAACCATGATCTTTTTGAGGATGCCCTGCATGGGTGAGGACTATAACGCAATCCCCAGCCTCCCGTCAACCAGGGCAGCCTGACATTCAGATGGTTACCTCGCCATGTAGATCAAATACAAGCCGCCCAAGAGCACCAGTCCGCCGCAAACCTTCTTTAGGATCACTGCCCCTTTCGACTTCTCATTCCAATCCAGATAGCGCTGAACCACCTCGGTGAACGTGCCGGCCAGCACAATTACAGCACAGTGGCCCACGCCGTAGAGCAAGAGCATCAGAACGCCGTAGGTCGGATTAGTTGCCGCAAGTCTGAACGACACGGCCAGCATCGGCGCCATGTAGGCGAAGGTGCAGGGTCCGAGCGCTATCCCGAACACCAGGCCAAGAATGAGTGCCGCCAGCATGCCCTTGCGCTTCATACCAGGCTGAGCCGCCCCCGGCATAGGCAGGCGAATGACATCGAGCAGGTATAGCCCGACGACGAAAAAGATGATGGCTACTGCGTAGTTTCCCCAGCGGCCCACATCACCCATCATCCGCCCGGCCGCCGCCGTGATGGCCCCGATCACGCCGATGGTTATTAGAATGCCCACTGCAAATAGAAGGGAGATGGTGAACGCCCGACGGGTGGTGATCCGGCCCTGTTGGTCAATAAACCCGACGATCAGGGGGATACTCGCCAAGTGGCAGGGACTGAGCAGAATGCTGAGGACGCCCCACACAAAGGCGGCGGTTAAAGCTAACCCTGCCGAACCTTCGACGGCATGTGAAAGAAATATGAACACCTGTTCCATCATTTCAGGTCCACGCCGAACTCTTTCCATTTCGCCAGAATGTCATCCTTGCCAAAAAACCCCTCATGCCGGAACAGTTCCTTACCCTGCGCGTCATAGAAGATTTGTGTTGGGATCACATTGATCCCGTATTTCTTCCCCGCATCCGGGTTTTCCCAGACGTCAATAAACTGGACCTCCAACTTGCCCACAAGTGTCTTCTTGAGATCTTCCAGAATGGGCGCCATCATCTTACAGGGGATACATTTCCCCGCACCCAAATCAACCAGGTGAGGCAGCGCCTTTTCCTGTGTCCCAGCGTTGAGGCTGGTCGCTTCAACCCCAACAGGACTCAGGTTCGCCACAGGAGGGGGTGCGGATTCCTTTTTACCGACATTCTTCACAACCAGCACCCCAGCCACGGCCAGCGCCAAAATAATCCAAATCCATTTACCCAGCCCGCTACAACAACTCCCGACACCACACCCACAGGCCTCGCCCTCGTTTTTCTGATCACCATTGTTTGCCATATTCTTCCTCCCTTTCAACAGACTAACATCGCTGCGCCAGCGGCCGCCGCCTTTGCGATCACCTCTGGTGACAGCGGCGTCTTGCCTTTCTCCATGCCCAGGTCAGCCAACTGGAGGTGCTCGTACTTCTTGAATCCCGCCTGTTCCAGGCTATTCTTCACGCAGTTCAAAGGGCAACCGTCAATCGCCAGGATCTTCGCAGCCGACTCCGTTGTTGCCATGATCCCGGAGACCCGCCCACCGATCCCCGCCATACAGAACATCTTGCCCGCGCCGTCCTTGGTCAACTTCCGGGCCGCCTGGTCAGCAATCGCCCCTACATCCGCCGCTCCAGAACAGGCGAAAATCAATTTCGGAGCCCCACCACACGCACATGCATTTGTCTCATTCATAATTAGTATTCCTTTCTCTTTGATGATGTTGTCGCGGCTTCGCGTGATACTATACTTCTTGTCTAGTTACATGATGGCATTGAACAAATATCCGACCAACATAATCCCGATCGCTACCACGCCGAAAAACACGGCGAGTAATCGAGGTTTAAGGACTTTGCGAAGGATGATCGCCTCCGGCAGGGAAAGCGCGATGACCGCCATCATAAACGCCAGGACCGTACCCAGCGCCGCGCCTTTCCCGAGCAATGCCTGCACAATAGGAATGATGCCCGCTGCATTGGAATACATCGGCACGCCAATAAGCACCGAGAGCGGAACGCTCCACCAGGCCCCTTTGCCCATGAATGACGCCATGGCATTGGCGGGCACATACCCATGAATGCCTGCGCCCACGGCTATGCCGATCATGACATAGAGCCACACCTTACCGACAATATCCCGCACAGCGTCACGTCCCAGTTGAATGCGGGCAGTCGCATCAAGCCTTTCTTCTTCAAGGCCTGCCGTTGGTCCGGTTGCGTAAACCCAGTCCTCGACATAACGCTCCATCTTCAACCGACCGATGACCCAGCCCGCCCCCATGGCGATGGTCAGTCCCATCCCCAGATAGATGGCGGCCACCTTCCAGCCGAACATCCCGAACAGCAGAACCAATGCGATTTCGTTCACCATCGGAGCCGAGATCAGGAATGACAGGGTCACCCCCAACGGGATACCAGCCGTTACAAATCCAATAAAGAGCGGCACGGCCGAGCAGGAACAAAACGGCGTCACAATACCCAACAACGCCGCCAGGACATTCCCTGCCGATTCGCGTTTGCCCGCCAGAATCCGGCGCGTCCGTTCGGGAGTGAAAAACGAGCGAATGATACCCACCACAAAGACAATCAGGGTCAAAAGCATCAAGACCTTGGGCGTCTCAAATACAAAGAACTGCAGCGCGGTGCTGAAGGGGTGCTCCTGCGGCAAACCCAGCACCCCATACGTCACCCAGACTGAAAAGGGTTCCAGATTCCAGTACACCCCACTCCAAAGCAGGAGCAGTCCCAAACCTCTCAACACAAGGGACGCCCACCCACCCCCCTCATTATGTTCCACGTTCATCTCACACCGCCTTGAGCGTGTCATTCCTGCGCTTCACATCCGCCTTGACCACATCCACCGCGCATTCAAAGGCCTTGAGAATGCATGGGGTTTCCAGACGATAAAAGACCTTCATGCCTTCACGCCGGTCACTCACGATCCCCGCTTTCTTCAGAATCGCCAAATGCCGAGACAAACCGGACTGGTCAATATCGGCCAGTTTATTAAGCTCACACACGCATTGCTCACCTTCGGTCAGCGAACTCACGAGCAGAACGCGAACCGGATGCGCCAGCGCCTTCATTATCTCCGCCCTGATTTTTGCTTGTTGGTAATTCACGTTTATAAGGATATGCGCATAATCGCATAACGTCAACCACCTAATCCTGATCGAACTCTAATGAGATTGACTTTGGTTTCCCGAGCCTTACTCTTCCAGAGAACCAAAGGGAAATATGTGGGAATTTATGGCGCCGTTTGACATCAAGACTCTCCGGGGACTTTCCGAGACTGAAGCCGCCTCACGTTTGAAGGCGGAAGGATACAATGAGTTGCCGCAATCCAAACCGCGCAGCATTTTCGCCATTGCCCTGGAAGTGGTCAAGGAGCCGATGTTCCTTCTGCTGGTGGCCTGCGGCGTCATCTACCTGGTCCTGGGCGATTTTCAGGAATCCCTGATGCTCATGGGGTTTGTGTTCGTGGTGATGGGTATCACCCTCTACCAGGAACGCAAGACCGAGCGGGCTCTCGAGGCGCTCCGCGACCTGTCCAGTCCGCGCGCCTCCGTGATCCGCGACGGTGAACAGAAGAAGATCGCAGGCAGGGAAGTCGTGCGGGGGGACATCATTCTATTGCAGGAAGGCGACCGTGTCCCCGCCGACGCCGTCCTGATCTCCTCCATGAGCCTCTCCGTGGATGAGTCGCTCCTCACCGGTGAATCCGTGCCGGTCCACAAAATCATGTCCGACGAACCGGTTGCAAGCCTCGCCATGGCCCGCCCCGGCGGCGATGAAACCCCGTTCCTGTATTCCGGCACTCTCGTGGTCCAGGGTCAAGGTGTGGCAGAAATCAAGGGCACCGGACTGAAAACCGAGATCGGCAAGATCGGTAAGGCCCTGAACAGTCTGGAACAGGAGGAGACCCTGCTCCAGAAGGAAACCGGACGCATGGTCCGCCGCCTCGCCATCGTCGGGTTGTCCCTTTGCGCCCTCGTTGTCGTGGTGTATGGCCTGACGCGTGGAGACTGGCTTCAGGGCGTTCTGGCAGGCATCACTCTAGCCATGGCGACCTTGCCCGAGGAATTCCCGGTTGTCCTCACGATCTTCCTCGCCCTGGGCGCCTGGAGGATGTCCAAGAAACGGGTCCTGGCGCGGCGGGTTCCGGCCAT
>JBAWZH010000206.1:0-4261 GCA_037143135.1 bacterium | reverse complement strand
ACATAACCGTGAAAAACAGCAAGGCGCACTGTGAAATGACATGATCATTCTCCTTTCCGTCCCGATCGGAATCCGAAACTCGACTCCGGGAAACCGCCCGTTCCGGCTCGATCCATAAAGGAAATCAGGAGGAAATCAGGGAGGGGTTGTTTATAAGGAAATCAGGGACGGGTTGTTTATGGGATTGGTCTCATATTGCTCCTTGGTTAATGCAGTTTGTGGTCATGGGAGAAAGCATCAGAATTTCGAACTGAAAATGAAATCGAAAACGCTTGTGACGTCGATTTCGAGTAGGTTTTATAGGGCTGAAATGCATGTTAAGCAAAATTAAACCGGACAGTAGTGATCATGGTTAATTATAGGTGTCGACAGAGGAAAAAGTAATTGTCGTTGACCACCGAATTATCGATATGCATCTTTTCGATCATCGATGGTCAGTATGAACACAATTCTTTCTGCCTCGTCCACTGAATAGAAAATTCGATACGGACCTGTTCGGTATCGCCAAGTGGCGGGTGTGTACCCCTGTAATTTGCGAATGTTAGGCCCAAAATACGGCCCTTGCCGCAACTGGGGGTAAATGTAACTTTCGAGTTTCTTTGGAAGAAACGGGGGTGGCCCCAGACGTGCTAATGCCTTTTTGAACTCATCAGTCTCAAAAACCCGGAATTCAGACGAATGAACCGTGCCGGTGTTTGGCATCCAGGTATCCCCGTTTCAGGCTTTGATTGAGTCCGGTGTTTGCCCGGATCTCCCCCATCTCAAACTCATCAACGGTTTCGTAATCCTGCACAAAACGCAGGACAGCCGTCTCGATAAAGTTGGATAAAGGTCTATTCTCCCGTTCGGCCACACCTCTGAATAACTGATAGGTAGTATCGTCAAGTCGTAACGTCACTGTTTTAGACAATTGCTCCTCCTGTTCTTCATTTCGCTGACGATTAGAATACAAAAGAATACATTTGCTATCAATCTATTTTTGACCAACGTCAGCGCTGAGGATCGGCGAGCTTGCGAGCCGTATCCTCCGGCACCGGGTTCGCCTTTTCTTTAGACCGCATAGTGGTGAGCACATTGTCGGCGGAGAGCAGATTCCCTCGCTTGATTTTCCGGCGGCGCTAATTGCCTGTCGGCCTCTGCCCGAGGCCTCAGAAATCAATCCGCCCCCAGAACCACATCCGTTCGTCGAGTTTGTCTTCGATGCTCTCGATCATGGCCGATAGCGAAGGTTGCACCACACCGTGAAACACCTGCTCGCCGGCGCAGCGCACCGTGACCGGTTTGTTCATGTCCACTAGGTGCTCGTTGAGCAGAATCGAGAATCCGCCGCTGAGTCTGGTGAGTTTGACGTCGATGGTGTTGCCGTCGATAGCGGCCTCTACACGGGTGAAAAACTGAGGGCGTTCATCCCGTAGCCAGTAGAAATGCCGGATGAACGAGCGGCTCGGTTCCCACACCACCGCTTTCGGATAGCGGGGGCGCTGATGCGTGGCAGACCACGTCACCGCAGCACTCATATCGCGGGACGCGCCGTTGTGGCCGCCCTTGTCGTACTCGGTATATCGGTGAACGTAGCCTCCACCGTATTGTTGGGACAATTCCTTGAGAATACGGTCGGCCGCCTGATCGGACCACACCGGCGAGGGCTTGTCGTCTTTGGCGTGAGCAAAGGTGATGGCCGTGTGCCGCAGGTTCGAGAGAATCCCCCAGCCCCAGGTTTCGTCCCGCTGCATGCCCAGCAGGATGCCGCCGGCCCCGCTGACGAGACCCGCGAACACATCGGCCTGGTGGCCACCGTAGTGCCAAGTGCCGTAACCACCCATGGAATACCCGGCGCAGTAAACCCGGTCGGTATCAATGGGCCAGGTTCGCTTGGCGGCCTTCATCAGTTCCTTGACGTAGTCCTCCTCGGCCGGGTTTTTGCCCCATTCGGCGTAGTGCTTCTCCAGGACTGTGGGGCACAGGAAGATCACGCGGCCCAGGGCCTTGCGGTATGGCTCGATGAACATGTCGGCGCCGGATTGCCAGCGGCCCTCGCCTTCGCCACCGCCGTGCAGCAGCAGCACCAGGGCATACGACTCTTCTTCCGCAGCCTGGGTGATCGCCGGCCCGGATGCCGTGCGGGTCGTGGTCCGGTTCGTTGGGCGTGGGTGTAACTCGACATGCACGTTGCCCCGATACGTCGGATGATCGAATACGAAGTCGCCCTCGCGGAGTTTCGGGCCAGCGCTCCGCGCCGCGCGCAAGATGCTCTTGCTGAGCTGATCGACATTCGCGCGGGGCAACGCGTCCTCTCGCCTGATTTCCGCCAGAATCTGCGCCCGGCGCTCTGGTTGGCCGAAGAATTCGAGGATCAATGTTTCGATGCGGGCAAGTTCCTGATCGCTCAAGAGCGCCCGAGGTGCGGGCTGTGGCGCGGCCTTCGGTCGCGCCGCTTGCGTGGCCGAGGCAGATTCATATTTCAGGATCGCGGTCTTGGGTATGGTCAATTTATGGCTGTGGCAGATCTTCAACTCAAGCGACGCATCACCATCCTTCAGCACCGCTTCGCCGATGAGTTTCCCGCCGTCCTTGAGATGAACAACAACCTGCGCGTCAGCAGCATGCACGCAGGACAGCAATGCACAAAGCCACAGAATTCGAATTGGGAGCGTCATGGTAAGGGTGCTACGGGCACACACCCGTTGAGTCCGCCCTGAACCATCTCTGAAACATCGTTTTCATGGTTGGGATCTTGTGAAAATCAGGCATGAAGGTCAAGATCGCTCATAAGCCAGTTTTTCGAAGCGCTGCGGTTGGTCTGATTCCTGAAACGAACCTGTTTTACTGTAAGCAGGGGTCGAACCGAGACAAACCCGTCCCGCCGCGAGTGCTCAACCGTTCGCGTAAGCTATAACCGGTTCGGCAAGTTCATGTCTGTCACCAGGTTGTTGATGGATGGCAATATTCGCAATTCTGGTCAAGCAGAACAGGTGTCACCACATCAGCCCCACCAGAATCGTTCCATAGTGAAAGGCGATGCAGGAAACCAGCGCCACGGCAACCGGAAGTTGTGATCTCATCCCCGTGCGACGGTCACGACGCTGACTTCAGGGTCATCGTTCAAGTCAATACGGACTTTGAGAGAGATGGTAGGCCTTAAGTCCAACCCTTCGACGCGACTTTGAACCATTCGGTTCCCAGCAATAGGAGCCCGCAAGTACAGTTCCTCCATGATGAAACCAGATCAGGTCGGGAAAAGCGCCCTCACGAAACAGGGGCGTCAACTGGCGCTTGCCGGTGTCGGTAACAACCAATACACGCCTCCACAACTGGGTAGGAGCACATAAAGCCGACGAAAAGGGTATGCTGCGCATGTCATGACGCGTGTGGGTCGCTACGCAAAGTACGGCCCGAATCGGTTCAAAACCACCCCTTCCGGGAATAAGATCGATTCGAAATGAATCCTCGACGTAATCTTTATTGGTCAAGGCCGGATCCAAGGCCGGTAGTCGTTCAATGCCGTCCAGAATGTTCCATCGAGGACTTCTGCGTGGGAAGAATAAGGCCTCGGAGTGACTTCGGGTTCCGTCGGGTTCGGGGGTGACGACCACAAGTCCTCCTCCCCGGAGCAAAGCGAAACTCGTTACATTCGTTGCAACCTGTTCAAGCGCCCCGCCCGTATCGAGGTGGTTAATCCACAATGCCTTGGGGGTTCCATTATATTCACCATCGCCACGAAGGATGAAGGCCACCAGATCATCCTCCACGGCGGCCGCCTCCAGGCGCGTCGGTTTGATCGTCTCGCAGGCAATTCTGCGAGGACGCCCGTCAACCACGATTCCGTATAAGTGATCAAATCCCCCTCCCTTTCGGGGTCGCACATACAGCGGTTGCATCGCTTGTGTATCCGTCCAGTTGAAGGAGATGAAGGGTTGGTCGTCCGCGTCGTTCGGGAATCCGGTCCCGAGTTTTCCAGCAGTCCGCATATCCACCTTGGCGCAAGGCCTGCCCGGGGTCGCGAAATAGGCCGTCGTCATATCCTTCGAGAAATACTCAAGACTCCAGTCCGAATCAAACCGGGTAACCTTTCCAGAAGCAAGTCCCAGATGGAAAAAGTAGGGGTAATTCCCCCACCTCGGCCAGAGGCGGCCCTCACCTCCGGAAACCATGAGAAGGGCCGCGTCCGTCTGCGGGATCAGCACATGGGATTGGATCACAGGCCCCGTTTTCCAAGGCAGACGCGGGATTGGAGTGTCGAATGTTACCTTCAGGCCACTGT
>JBAWZH010000205.1:0-4272 GCA_037143135.1 bacterium | reverse complement strand
GTGCATTGACCGCGCTGCCGGTCGCGACCCCGAGGAACGTGTCAAAGTCGCTGCCCGCGGTATCAATCGTCACGTTTGCGGTGACGGACGGCGTCCATTTCCACCAGACCGATCGGTCGGAGGCACCGATCCCGAAATCCGGCTCTCCGGTCTCGGAGGTGGCCGTGTAGTTGAAGCCGATCGCATTCGCGGACGTTCCTGAAAGCGCGACCCGCGAAGCAAAGTTGTCGTTGAGCGGGAGCGGGAATTCATCCAGCCGGTTCGCGACCGCGCTCGTGTTGTAGATTTTCAGGGAGAGCGTTTTCGATCCGGTCGCGGCGGCATTCGTTGCCGAGAGCGTTACCGGGAACGTGCCGGTCTGGGTCGCATTTCCGGAAATCGTTCCGTTCGTCGAGGTGAGCCCGGTTGGCAAGCCGGCTGCTGCGTAGGACAGGATCGGGCCGTTCGATGCAGTAATTTGGTAGGTGAAGGCCTCGCCCGCGTAACCGGTCGCTGCCGAGGCGCTCGTGATCGCCGGTGCGGCCGGGTCCACGACCGTGAGCCGGAAGGATTTTGTTGCCGTGCCCAGGTCGCTGCCGGTGACGCGGATGGTGAAGTTCGAGATTTTCCCGAATGTCGGCGTGCCGGCGAGCTTGCCGGTTGTCGCGTTGAGCGTGAGCCCGGATGGGAGTGCACCGGATGCCAATGACCACGTGTAAGTTGGCTTCCCACCCATGGCTGCCAAGGTTGCGTTGTAAGTGATGCCCACCGTGCCGGAAGGTAGGGGGCTGGCGGTGGTGATCTCCAGCGTGGCCGTGCCGAGGCTGATCCGATGGTTGGCATCGGAGACACGAAGATTCCCGTAGGCATCGACCGCAATTCCCACGGGCCCGTTGAAGCGGGCGAGCGTCGTGCCCTCGGCGCTGCCGGAAACCAGCGCGCTGCCGCCAATCGTCGTGGTTTGCCCGGTCGCGGAGATCTTTCTCAGCGTGTGGTTGCTGGTGTCGGCGACGTAGATATTCCCGGAGGCATCGGTCGCGATCCCTTGCGGCCGGTTGAAGAGCGGATTTGCGCCATCCTGGCTGCCGCTAAACCCCGACAGGCCGGCAATGGTCGTCACGACGCCGCCCGGCGTCATCTTGCGGATCGTGTGGCTGCCGGTGTCTGCGATGATGAAATTTCCCGAACTGTCCACCGCAATGCCGGTGGGGTTGTTGAATTGTGCGCCCGTCCCTGTGCCGTCGGCGGTTCCCGGGGTTCCGCTCCCGGCGATCGTCGTCACCACACCAAGCGGGCTCACCCGACGGATTAGGTTGTTGCCGGTGTCCGCCACGTAGATGTTGCCGGAGGCATCTAATGCAACCCCGCCCGGATGGTAAAACTGCGCGGCTGTCCCAGTGCCATCGGCAGAGCCGGAGGTTGTCGAGTTGCCTGCCAGGGTCGTGACCACTCCCGCCGCAGTCACCTTGCGGATCGTGTGGTTGTTGGTATCTGCCACATAGACGTTGCCGGAAAGGTCCACGGTCAAGCCGCCCGGAGAGCTGAATTGCGCGCCGGATCCCGTGCCGTCTGTGCTGCCTGCTGTGCCGTTTCCGGCCAGCGTCGTTACGACCCCCGATGGAGTGCTCTTACGGATTTCATGGTTGGCAGAGTCGGCGACGTAGATGTTGCCGCTAACATCTAGTCCAACTCCCTTGGGGGCGTTGAAACGTGCGGTGTTGCCAGTGCCGTTGGTGCTTCCCGAGATGCCAGGCTGGCCGACAAGGTTCGTCCATGCGGTCTGCGCCTGTAGCGTCCCGCTTAACATGAATGCCCCGACCACAAGCAGCAGCACTCTATGGGTTCGAGGTCTTGCCCTTATTAACATGTTGTGGGCTGGTGGGTTTCCCGACTCTCCGAACGAAGCGGGATCGAGAGGCTAAATATACGTGGCGGTATTGATGGCCGCTTGCGCGCTGGCCAGAGTTGTAAAAGCCGGGCCGGTGGCGATCAAGTCATCTAATGGATCGGGAGTCGATGTTACTGGATTCCGGGTAACGAAGACTCCAAAGCCGCTTCCAAATCCAGGAACAGTTGTAAGATCTTTTGCGGAATAATCTTGGATTAAATATGTCGTGCCGGGCCCGTAAAGATCGGGATTGCTTTTCAATATCAATCCTCCTGCGTCATTTAAAATCGCATAACTGCCGGTCCCAAAGGCGTCAGCCGTAGCCCCTGTAATATTTCGGTAACAGTCACTCCCGTTTCCATCAGTAAGATCAAAAGTGTTGGCCCCGGCACCACCAGTAATCGCGTCGATTTCCGAGCTGTTATGAGAAGTATTACCTCCCGCACGTAGGAAATCAGTGCCGGCACCACCATCCAAGATGTCGTTGCCCTTCCCACCATAAATTGTGTCATTCCCGAGTTCGCCATTCAGAATATTATTACCATCATTTCCTGTGATAACATTATTAAGACGATTGCCGGAGCCATTGAGATTCGCGTTGCCTGTTGCCATCGTCAAATTCTCAATGAACATTCCGCCGTCAACTGCCGTGTCACTGAGATCGATGCCAGCAGCGCCGGCAATACTACTGATGACAAGATCCGTGTCGCCCACATCGGGGTTGCCAGAGTAACCATACTCACGCATGGCGTCCCCGATATTGTCGACGACCAAAGTATCATTTCCGAGACCGCCCTCGAGGATGTCAGCGCCTTGGCCCCCGTCAAGGTAGTCATTTCCTGATCCTCCGGAGAGATAGTCATTGGCATTTCGAGTTGATGCACCTGCCGGGCTGCCGTAGAAGCCTTCGATGTGATCATCTCCAGCGCCGCCGGACAATGTTACTGGTTGAACCCACGCTCCCACCTGAGAGACTGAGATGTCATTATCCAGATCGTTTCCGATACCCAATACGGCAGCCCCATAGATAGTGAGATTCTCCACATTGTCTTGGAGTTTGTAGATGTCAACCGTGCTAAGCATCTGGTCAGTTCCTTCGCCGGAAAGCTCCACTACGACATCTTCGTATGTATCCACGTAAAAAACGTCGTTTCCCACACCTCCCACCATCGAGTCTGCACCTGTGCCACCCATGAGACAATCGTTGCCCTCGCCCCCGATGAGGGTGTCGTCCCCTCCTTCGCCCCACATTCCGTCGTCCCCAGCTCCGCCGACGAGCGAGTCGAAGCCATTTTCCAAGGCACCACCGACTCCAACTAAGAGGTCTTGATCCAGCACAGGCAGGCTGGAAATATCATAGGCGCCGGGATTGCTCGGATATCTGCCTGTTAAGGGGTCATAAACAGGCGTTTCAATATCACGATCTCCGTAGAGAGAGTCGTTGCCTACACCGCCAAGAATCGTATCGTCTCCGCCTAAGCCGAGGATGACGTTGTTTTCCGCATTGCCAGTGATCAAATTTCCTTGTGCGTTCCCAACCCCGCGGATTGGGACGCCGACACCCCGGAGGGTATCGTCCATGAAAACGAAGTTTTCCAGAAGGCCAAACGAAGCGATATCGAGGTTCGCAAAGGATGGTTGGCGCGTGACGTTGTTTGTATCGCTCGCAGGGAGCGGATCGAAGTTAACGTAGGTGAAGACGGTATCCACGCCGCCGTCATCTATGGGCTGCGACTCGAGCACCCTGTCGTTGACATTGTCCACGATATATGTGTCGTTGCCCAGCCCGCCATCCATGGTATCTCCGAGAGTCGGAGATTCGGAGGTTCCGCCGTCGAGGCAGTCATTTCCGCTTTGCAGGCCAGCAGTATCATCCCCCCAGATGTAGTCGAGTCCGGCCCCGCCGAGAATGGTGTCGCTGCCGCCGTTTCCCGTGATGACGTTGTTGATAGTGAGGCCAGCATAGGGAGAAGGGAACACATTCAGAACGCTGGCGCCGTCATTTCCCACGAGGAGTTGTGAATCGTCGTTGCCGGTGAGATTGATGGCGGAAATGCCAAAGAGTGCTGCTGCCTCGAAGTTTGCGTAGTTGCCGCTTGCGGAAAGATCGAGACTCTGGTTGCCGATGAGGGTGTCAATTCCCTCGCCGGGAAGCTCGATCGCGATGTCTCCGGCACTGCGGATATATACAAGGTCATTTCCGAGGCCACCGAGGAGGGAATTGATTCCATTTCCCCCGTCGAGCGTGTCATCCCCGGTTCCGCCTATGAGCGTATCATTTGGGAAGAGCAGATCCCGGTCTGTCTGGCCGGGAAAGCCGTTCGTGCCGCCGAGGAGAAGGTCATTGCCCGCGCCGCCGAGGAGGAAATCTCCTGTTCCAACGAGGCCGACAAACCCTCCCTGCC
>JBAWZH010000204.1:0-4284 GCA_037143135.1 bacterium | reverse complement strand
GCCCGTCTCACCTCCGGGGATAAGACATCGTCAACAAACCGACCCACAATCCCCCACTTGCACGACGTGACACGGGAAACCAATTGCCCCCGGCAAAGCGGGAAGGTGAATCGATCCCCGCTCTTGGCAACACGAAACGTCATGCCCGGCTGAAGATCCATCGACAGGTCTGCATTCATGAGTTCTCCTGTTGATGACCAGTCGCTTGTTCTTCTCCCGGGGAGACCGTCGCCAGAATTGACTGGTAGGCGGGAGTCCGCCCCAGCTCCGCCTGCAAATGATTGACTTCCCGCTTCAGTTCCAAAATGCGTGTCTCACGGCCAGTCATGAGACGATTGTGCCGTTCCAGTTCATTGAGAGTGCCCTTGAGAATGGCCTCCCCCTTTTTGGTTTGGGTAATGTCCGAAATAATCACCAGGTTCCCCATCACGTCTCCCCGTTGTCCACGCAAGGGCGCGACGTAGAGAAGGCCTTCGCGGCGTTCTCCCTCGCGCGTCAGCAACTCCAGTTCGCAAGGAGCCACATCCCCTCCTTTTTTGAGCGCCCCCATCTGCTCCTTCACACGGGCGCGGCTCTCCTGGATAAAACACGGCCACTCGGAGATGGCCGTGCCCACAAGATCCTCGGGAGGGAACCCGATCATCGACAGGGCACGGCGGTTCAACTCGACAAGCCTGTCGTTGATATCCAGAACCATAATGGCCTCCGGCGAATGCTCGAACACACGACGATAGCGCTCCTCGCTCTCAAATTTCTCCGATTCAATGGCCTTGCGTTCGTCTTTTTCAATGAGCAGGGCGAGCATATCCACGATGGCCAAAACAAGTTGCGCCTCCTCGTTCGTCCACGTCCGAATGGTTTCGGCATGTTCGACACACAGAATGCCCTGTACCTTTCCCCCTTTCAAAATCTGGGCGTGCAACAAGGAAAAAATACGCCTGGAATTAAGACTATCCTCCGCCAGATTACGGGTTCGTTCATCAACCCGTATGTCGGGGATCGTGAGATAAGGCTTGGCTTTAAGCGCCCTGAAATACAACGGATACCGGGTGACGAGCAACGCCGCCCCGCACTCATGACTATTCTTGGACAGGGAATAGGACTCTTCGCAAATAAACGCGGATCGGTCGTCCATGTACTTCCATATGCTGACTGACTCAACATCGAGGGCGGTCGCGAGGGTCTGCGCCACATGTTCCAACGCGGAGGGAAACGAGGCGAAGTCCTGCCGCGATAATTCCAGAACAACCGTCTGGTTGAGTTCAAACTGCCGGGTTCGATCCCACCAGTGTTGCCGGAATTGAAAAAAACCGATCAGGATAACGGACAACAGTCCTATTTGCTGGATGACCATGAACCGGGCCTCGACCGCCCGGCGCTCGACATCGGAAGCAGACACGTCCAACCCCAGGGCAATTCGGATGCGATCCGAACCGTCAGTGTTCGCAATGAGTCCAACCAGGGCCGAAACCCAGGTTCCCCAGCGATCCGTGTAGGGTTTCGAGACATACGGGGTTCCGGTATGAAAAAATGTCCTGTCCTCCTCGTCAAGGTCATCGGCATAGACCGTTCCCGGCCCGATTCCCGCCCCCTCCTTGGATTCTGAAGAGGCCACATAATTAATACTTTTCCCGGCGCGGGGCCCGTACAGATAGATGTTGCGCACTTCGGGACTGGACTTCCGGATTCGCCCAAAAAGATCTCGCAAATGGCCATATTCCGGCAATTTCAAATCAGCCACTGTGCCTGTAAGATGTCGCGCAGGTTCGACATCCAGCGCGGCGGCGACAACCCTGGCGCGCGCCATCAATTCGTCCCCATACTTCTTCCGGGCCTGCTCACCTGCTCGCTGGGTCACCACCCACCCCCCGCACGCCAATAACACGAGAACGCAGGCCATTTGAAGACCGAACCAGGACTTGCGCCGGACATGAACTCCCAACGATACATGACGAATCGCATACTGGTAGGCCTGCCAGAGCGAAGCGGCCAGCAACAAAGGGACAATGATATAGACATACGTGATCGGGAAGCCGACGATGGCCAGGAATCTCTCGCGGTTGAGAACAGAGGCTGGAAACACGTTGTCTTTCGGGGCGCCAAGCAGAAAGGCCAAAGCCAGTAAGACCATGCTTGCGGTCGCCAATCCCAGTGCGCTTCTGGAAACCCTCGCGAACTGTGTTGACCGCCACATCCTGCGGGCGCAATAGGTCGCTATCGCGGCCAGTAAAAGGAATATCGCCAGTTCGTATTCCTTAACCCCTCCCACGTCAACCACCACGGCAAGGATAACCAGAGGCATGAGGTTCAGACTGATGCGAAGCCAGGGCCGGGAAATCCAGCGGGGCATGAGTTCCGTGGCGGAAAACAGCAACAAACAGGTTGTGGCGCCCGCAAAACAAATCGAATGCGCCGCCTCAAGGATCGGTAACTCACCCATGTTGGAGGAGACGCATTCAACCCACTGGCAACCCCCAAACAACACACCAAACCACCCCAAACTCTTCCACGACAAGAGGGGCGTCGGAATCCGCCGAAGGCAAAAACTGACCGCCGCCAAAATGAAAAATACCAGTCCCGTGAGATACTGTATGTAATCTGTTTGTAAAACAAAGAACGTCGTATTCATGATTTCCTGCCCGCTTCACTCGGATTCATAGGCCTTCGATGGTGCCCGTCAACCCGGCCAAAGTCAAGCGCGAGAAGGGAATCGCGATCTGCGGCATTCCGTAATCCGATGACGATTCTGATTGCGCCTGCCTGCGTGCTATATTTTAATTTGATCTAACTATATAAATAGGCGACGATCCCTGCACGTTCATGCAGCCGTTACCCAGACGACCACTAGCCGGCCTGGCGCTCGCCTTTGTGGCGGGAACGGGACTGGGACTTGCCTACCCGGTGTCGTGGTCTGTCCTCTTACCCGCCACAACGGTTTGCCTCATCATCGCCACGCTGCTCCTCTGGGCTGGCTCGCGCGTCTCCGCCGCCTCAACTCTCTTTCTTCTGGCAACGGTTCTCGGCTTGGGCTGGGTCAATTCGGGACAGACGGTCGGCGCGGCAGACCAATCCATCCCCGCGCTGATGAAACTTCCCTGCGGCGCGGGAATAATCGGCATTGTCACCGATGAACCGGTCTGCGTCTCAACGCGAAAAGGGAAATCGACCTGGAAATTTCCCGTAGCGGTGGAACAAGTTCGAGGTGGTGGACGGTGGCGTTGGGTCGAGGCGACGGGAACCATCCGGATTCGACTGTTCGCGAACGAGGAGGATCGCATTCCTGCCTATGGCGAACGCTGGTCTTTCCCGGGTTATCTGGCGCAAGTCACGTACAAACAAGGCTATTTTGCCGGAAAACCCGGCGCGCTCTTCTTTTCAGGCGCCGCCCGCAAAGCCCGATTGATTGCCTGTGAAGCGGGCAATCCTTTCATTGCGGCATGTCTGCGCGGCCGAGGTTGGGCGGGACGGATTCTGGCTGAAGGCATCACCGATCAACCGGATCAGAGTCGCATCCTTAACTCGATCCTGCTTGGCTATTACAGCCAGATCCCCCGCGATCTCTACCAGGCCTTTGCCCGCACCGGCACACTTCATGTGTTCGCTATCTCAGGATCCCATGTCGTGATCCTGGGTGGAGCCATTATCTTCATCCTGGCTACCTGCGGCATTACTCGAACCTATTGGGTTCTCATTCTCGGCCCTCTGTTGATTCTCTACACGGCCATGACCGGTCTGCAACCCAGCGCCATGCGGGCCTGCATCATGGGTATTGTGTACTGGCTCGCACCGTTGATCGGTCGCAAACCGGACATCTTTACCACACTGGCCGTATCCGCCATCCTCATTCTGGGCGTTGCCCCGGGCGACCTCATCAATATCGGCTTCATCTTGTCCTACGTCGCGGTATTGGGTCTCGTCCTGTTCTGCCCCGTATTCACATCCCTGTTTCACCGGTGGTTTCAGCACGATCCCCTGAAACTTGAACCGGATCCCCGCTGGCAAACAGCGCTCAGGTCAGCCTGGATCATGTTCAGCGACCTGTTTTCCGTCTCCCTTGCCGCCTGGTTGGTCACCACGCCGCTTTCCCTCCTCTTCTTCGGCAACTTCTCCCCTATCGGGTTGCCCAGCAACCTGCTGATCGTCCCCCTCTCCTCCATCGTCATCATCACCGGGGTCGTATCGCTCACGCTCGGCTCATGCGCCTTGTGGCTTGCCGACCTGTTCAACCACGCCAACCTGGCATTGATCGTCATGATGACCGAGTCAGCCCGCTGGTTCGCCGCC
>JBAWZH010000203.1:0-4291 GCA_037143135.1 bacterium | reverse complement strand
TCTCAAGTTGCACTTAAACTAGCACAATCCCCATCTTCTATGGTACTTCAAACAATGTTGTCTAATGAACGACACTCATCCATATCAGTGGCTCACGACCGGCGATGCCTTTTACGGCGCCCTCCTTGCGGATATCGGCAGGGCACGGGAGTCCATCCGGCTTGAAATGTATATCTACATGGCCGGAGAACCCGGCGACGCCATCCGCTCCGCCCTGCATGCCGCCGCCCTGCGAGGTGTCCGCGTCAAGGTCCTGCTTGATGCCTTTGGCTCCTATGAATTGCCCTCTGACTATTTTACCGAACTCTCCGAAGCCGGGGGGCAGGTGCAATTCTTCAATCCACTGTCTCTCAACCGCATTGCCTTCCGCGACCACCGGAAACTCCTGATCTGTGACGACCACACCGCCCTGGTAAGCGGCTTCAATATTTCGCTCCATGAACTTGGCGACGGTGTCACACGGGGCTGGCGCGACCTCGGTTTGCGTTTATCCGGCCCCGTGGCCCGCAACCTCGCCAAATCCTTCGACTCGATGTTCGCGATTGCCGATTTCAAACACCCGCTTTTGGCCCGTCTCCCGTTGCGTCACCGGTTCCGCCGGGCTCTTCACAGACCGCATGACCTCACGATCCTGACGAGTGCTCCCGGCATGGGTAGTAACCTCTTCAAGAAGACGCTTCTTTACGACCTGAAGCATGCGAAGACCATCCGCATTATCTCCGCCTATTTCCTGCCATCCTACCGGATCCGCAGGGCCCTGACCTGGGCGGCCCGCAGACGGAGGGATGTCAAAATCATCACCGCTGGCCGAACCGATGTTCAAATGGCCCGTTTTGCCGGACGCGCGCTCTATGCCCGCCTACTGCGGGCCGGTATCCATATCTCGGAATACGAGGCCCAGATTCTCCACACCAAACTGATCATTGCCGACAACGTGGTCTACATCGGCTCAGCCAACCTCGACACGCGTAGCTTGAGCATCAACTATGAATTGCTGGTCCGGATTGAAAACAACCGCCTGGCACACGAGGCGCGCCAGATCTTCAATGACTACCTGCCACACTGCCGGAATATCGAACGCCGCTCCTGGAGCCGGAGCCGCGGAGTCCTGGAGAAACTCATGGAGCGGGTTTCCCATTTCATCCTGGCCCGCCTGGACTTCCTCTTCGCCCGCCGCCAACTGGGCAAGTTGAGATAGATACGGTTCAATCGAAAAAGTTCTGCTATAGTCTCCGTCAGCATAAGGAAACTGACTATGACTTTTACTGAATTAGGAATCTTGCCGGCATTGACGGAGGCACTGGCAAAAGAGAACATTACCCAGCCCATGCCCATCCAATCGGCGGCAATTCCACTATTACTTGCCGGCAAGAATGCCTACCTGAATTCCGAGACTGGCACGGGGAAAACGCTGGCCTACCTGCTCCCTCTCCTTGGCGGCATCAATCCGGCCGTACCCGAACTCCAGGCCATGATCCTGGCGCCAACCCATGAACTGGCGATCCAGATCCAGCGGGTGGCCCTCGCCCTCACACAGAATTCAGGACTACCCATCCGCACCATCCTCCTGATCGGAGGCACCGCCATCCCCCGCCAACTCGAAAAACTCAAAAAGAAGCCGCACCTCGCCATCGGTTCGCCCGGCCGGATTCGTGACCTGATTATCATGAAGAAGTTGAAGCCCCTGACAGTCAAGAGCGTGGTGATTGATGAAGCCGACCGCCTTCTCACCGACGAGACACTGGTCTCTGTCCGCAATATTCTTTATTCCACTCCCCGGACCCGTCAGGTGATCTTCGCCTCCGCCACCGAGCACGACAAAACTTCCGCAACCGCCAAGGTCCTCGCTCCCGACCTTGAAATGATCAGGGCCGGCGCCGCCCCCGTGAACGCCAACATTGAACATCTCTATCTCGTCTGCGAGGAGCGTGATAAACCTGAGCTACTGCGCAAACTGATCCACGCCCTGAATCCCGAGCGGGCTATCGTCTTCGTGCATCGCAACGAGAAGGCCGAGGTCATCGCCGGAAAACTCGCCTTCCACAAACTGGCGGCCTCCGACCTTCATGGTGCCTACGACAAGAGCGAACGCAAGAAGGCCATGGACGATTTCCGGAGCGCGAAGACCCGGATCTTAATTGCCTCGGACATTGCCGCCCGCGGCCTGGATATCGCCGGGGTCACCCATATCTTCAACGTGGATGTCCCCAGTGAGAGCAAGGCGTACCTGCATCGCGTCGGTCGCACCGCCCGCGCTGGCGCCAAAGGCCATGCCATCTCCCTGATGACAGAAGATGAATTACGTCTGGTGACCCGTTACCAAAGCGAACTCGGCATCACGCTCGACCGGGTCATTCTGAGGGAAGGCGAAGTGCTGGTCGTGGAATAATTACCCCGCGAGTTCCTCGTACTTCCGTTCCATCTTCTCCAGACAGCGCTGCATGTCGAACTCCTTGATCCTCGCAAGAGCATTCAGGCGCATACGGCGAGCAAGAGCGGGATCGGCAAGAACCTTGAGTGTCAAGCGGGACAGGGCTTCACTATCGCCGGGCGCGAACAGGAGGGCATCCTCGCCATCCCGCAGGATTTCACCCTGCCCATCCGCCGTGGAGGCCACGCAGACATTTCCGACGGCCATGCCCTCAAACAGAGTGCTCGGGGTGCCTTCCTGATGACTCGGGAAAAGCTGGAGGTCGAAGCATTGGATCACCTTGACGACATCCGAGCGGTAGCCCAGGAAGGTGATCCGGTCGGTGAGGCCATTCTCATTCACCCACTGGCGCAGGGTCTCCTCATAACGGCCATTACCCAGGACCCAGAGGTACACATCCGCCCGCTCCTTGAGAATCAACGGGAGCGCCTTGAAGGCGTCGAGGTGTCCCTTATGACTTTCCAGCCGCCCCACCACGCCAAGAATTATATCTTCCGGCTTGCGTCCCTGCTCCTGCCGGAACGCCTGAATCCACTCCGGATCCGCCTTATGGATCTGTTCCAAGGGAATCCCGCTATACATCGTCTGCACCCTTTCCGCCGGGATATATCGCCTTTCAATCGTGAACTGGCGGGTTGATTCCGAGACCGCATAGGCATGACGGGTAAAATGTCCGAGCACCCATTCCACCGGCCGCTGAAACGCGGGCACGGTTCCATAGTTGCAGTGTTCGTGAACAATGACCGGCTTGCGTAACAGGATACCGGCGATACGACCCCAGGTGCAGGCGCCATACCCGTGGGCATGGATGATGTCGATCTTCTCGCGCCGCACCAGACCGATCAATTTGAAGAGGTTGCGGGGATCCATCTTGCCATACCCGAGGTAGAGCGGGGCAATACCGGCCGCCTTCAGGCGCTGATCGGCCAGTTCACTCGGGCCTTTCCGGCTGCACAACAGAACCCGGAACCGGTTCTTGTCGAAAGCGGGAATCCAGAGTTCGAATAACCGCGACACCCCGTGAAACGATACCTGCTTGTCACCGAAGTGCTCGCAAAGATGGAGAATGGTAATCAGACTCATTTCTCTTGTTGCCGTATGCTGGAATCGCTATCGTTAAACCGTTCAGGAACAGAAAAGTGGAATAAACTATTGCAGTCTTATACCAATGAAGTGTTTGTTTGTCTATAAAACGGCCTCGCTCGACATCACCGATCCCATGGGGATCATGTGCCTGATCGCCAACGTCAAGAAGCACGGACACGAGTCGGACCTGTTCCTGACCAACCTGGAACCCAACCTCTTCAAGGCAGTCGCCGACTATAAACCCGATGTAATCGGTTTCTCGGTCACCAGCGGTTCCGAGCCCTACTATCTGGAACTGATCCGGCGATTGCGCAAGCACGCCAAGTTCATCTCCATCCTGGGCGGTCCCCATCCAACCTTCTTCCCGGAAATTATCGATGAGCCCGAAGTGGACATCATCTGTCGCGGTGAAGGTGACGATGCCATTGTCAAACTGCTCGACACGCTCCAGGCCGGTGGCGACATTTCAACCATCCCGAATCTCTGGGTGAAAAAGGACGGCCAGGTCGTCAAAAACCCAATCGTTCCATTGATCCACGACCTCGATTCACTGCCCTTCCCGGATCGCGGCTCCTTCCTGAAGTATTACGCCTACGCCCATAGTAGCGTGAAGCATTTCCTGGCCGGACGCGGATGCCCCTATGACTGCACTTACTGTTTCAACCGCAAGTTGAAGAAAATGTACCGCGAGGAGGCTGGCGAAACCCAGTATTGCCGCCTGCGCAGCGTGGAGAATGTGGTCCAGGAACTTGAGGATGTCCGCAAGAACTTCCC
>JBAWZH010000202.1:0-4297 GCA_037143135.1 bacterium | reverse complement strand
GGGAGTTTCCCCAATGTGGGAGGGGCGCTCCGCGCCGCGACAGCGACTGGAGTGAGCCTGAACAGAACAATCGCCGCACGGAGTGCGCCTCCCACATTGAAGAGGGAGTGATCACCAGGGAGTTTCCCCAATGTGGGAGGGGCGCTCCGCGCCGCGACAGCGACTGGAGTGAGCCTGAACAGAACAATCGCCGCACGGAGTGCGCCTCCCACATTGAAGAGGGAGTGATCACCAGGGAGTTTCCCCAATGTGGGAGGGGCGCTCCGCGCCGCGACAGCGACTGGAGTGAGCCTGAACAGAACAATCGCCGCCCTTCGGCCAAACTCAGGGGAGCCACGGAGTGCGCCTCCCACATTGAAGAAAAGGTGAGATCCCTTAGATTGCGGTTGGGCATTCCGGTGGATGCGATCGTGATTGGCAGTGTGGGTCGCTTATCGCCCGAGAAAAACTATTCCCTCCTCGTGCGATCATTTGCAAGACTCGCACAGGGAGAGACCGTAGACCCTAGACCAGAGACCCTAGACCAGAGCGACATGTCCGCCGGAATACTGGAGGCGGAAGCACTTGGAGGGCGAACTTCATGTGAGCCGTCTTTAGTCCACGGCTCGGATAAACCTCGCCCTCCAAAAGAGCAAAGCGCTTCTGATGTGGGCCGGTCTAATGTCTATGGTCTAAGGTCTAAGGTCTCTCCCTTCCTCCTCCTCGTCGGCGACGGCCCGGATCGGGTCAACATCGAGGCCGAAATTACCCGCTTAAATCTCAAGGATCGCTGCATGATCACCGGCATCCAAACCGAGGTGTTGCCCTGGTTGCAGGCAATGGACATTTTTTGTCTCTCCTCCGACACCGAAGGCCTTTCTATTTCCCTGCTTGAGGCGGGGGCTTGTGGGCTCCCGAGTGTTGTGACCGATGCGGGTGGGAACCGGGAGATTATCCGGGACGGAGTTTCAGGTGTAGTCGTGCCGATAGGCGATGAAGTCGCACTGGCCGTCGGTTTTGAGCGTCTGGTTGGCGATGTAACTATGCGTCAAGCCATGGGCAGCGCCGCCAGAAAGATTGTTGAAGAGCGCTTCTCACTCCAGGCGATGGTCGACGGATATGTAAAGGTCTATGAGAGAGCGATGAAGAGAGATTCGTGACCGACCTTGAGTGAAACACACTGGAGGGCGAGGTTTATCCGAGCCGGGGTCGGAAGACGGCGCCAGAAGAGAGCGAAGCACACTGGAAGGCGAGGTTTATCCGAGCCGGAGCAAAAGGAGAGCATGTAGAGTGGAATTGCAGCATTCTCCGCCTTGATTTCCTCTATCCATGCCCACACCTTGCGCCCGGCTCACGTAAAGTTCGCCCTCCAGAAGAGGGAGCGGAGCACACTGGAGGGCGCGGTTTATCCGAGCCGGGGTCGGAAGACGGCTCACATGAAGTTCGCCCTCCAGAAGAGAATAATAATACGCAGACTTTTGTATTGTATTTTCCGCCTAAATCATGTATCGTTCAAAACATACTGAACGATCTATTTGCATCCTTTCAGGTGCATAATGGAGGGGGCGGGAGCGTGCTGTCAGGACCCAGCATAAACTACGTCTTCTCGCATTTTCCTCCAGAATACCGTTGCGGAATTTTTCATTTTTGTACCCGAAAATAAAAATGCCGCAACATTCCGTGTCCATCGTAGTTTTAACGTAGGAGGATCTCTTTCTTCGCGGGTTTCGTGAACTTCTGTTCAAACTCTTGATCTAAATTTCTTTCATTTCTTAAATTAGTGGTGAAGTCTTTCCTTATGACAACTCAACAACCAGTCACTGACAAATACGAGTTAATCCTAGAACCATCCCGAGGCCTCCTCCGCATTGACTGGCACGGCCTGCTCCACTACCAGGATCTCCTCTTCCTCCTGGTCCGCCGCGACTTTGTTGCGCAATACAAGCAAACCATCCTGGGCCCGCTCTGGTTCATCATCCAGCCACTTCTCACCACCCTGGTCTTCACCGTCATTTTCGGGAAAGTGGCCAAGATTCCCACGGATGGTCTCCCTCCGATGTTGTTCTATCTCTGCGGGATGTGTGTGTGGAGTTACTTTGCCGGTTGTTTCGGGGCGATCTCCAACACCTTCATCGCCAATGCCAACCTGTTCGGGAAGGTCTACTTTCCCCGCATCATTTTGCCGATGTCCGTGGTGGTATCCAAACTCATCGCCTTTGGAATCCAGTTAGTGACTTTTCTGGCATTTCTGGTATATTTCATATTCTTCACCAAAGCCGGGGAGTCAATCCATATCACCAACTGGATTTGGTCATTGCCGTTTCTGTTGCTCTTATCAGCGGCGCTCGGACTGGGCGTGGGATTATGGATATCCGCCCTCACCACGAAATACCGCGACTTAGTCCACTTGGCCACATTCCTGACACAGTTATGGATGTATGCCACCCCGGTAGTCTATCCGGTCTCGCAGATCCCCGAGCGGTGGCGCTGGTTAGCCGCCCTCAATCCCATGACAGGCATTGTGGAAACCTTTAGGAAGGCATTCCTAGGCGCAGGTGATGCCTCCCTCTACCTGCTAGGCATGTCTACTTGCATAACGCTACTTTTGTTACTCACGGGATTAATCCTATTTTCGAAGGCGGAGAAGACGTTTGTGGACACCGTGTAGGAGTAGAAGAAGACTTTAGACCATAGACTATAGACGTTAGACTCGGATCACTGGCGTCCCACAGTAGGCAAGTCGATCATGATAACAGACAATAGGGGAAGTCTTCGGATGGCCCCCTCTCCCTTGAGGGGAGAGGGTTGGGGTGAGGGTGTTTCAGGGGCGAGTCCGAGTCAAAGTGAGGCCTCCTATAATCAGGGAGGGAAGTCTAAAGATAGTGCAAGGACATCGCTGCTCCGGAAACCCCTCACCTAAATCCTCTCCCCCAAGGGGAGAGGAAGGATGGGAATTCAGGAAAAGAGATGACTTGGATAATTCGCAAATGCCAAGACACGAGAGAATCTGAAAAGTCACGAATTCCATAACAACTAACAACCAAGAACTTAACAACTGGCGTCCTGTGGGACGCCACTGGACTCGGATGCATACGCAACAATAATCTTTCAGTCTAACGTCTATAGTCCAAAGTCTATCTCCTAAGGCATATCGGAGCATGAACAAGACCACGCAAATAATGTTAAAGGTGCAAGGAACAACCGTCGCTGTTCTTGCCAAGTCTACGGATGCCTATATTTCCCTCACGGATATTGCCAAGCACAAGGAGCCTAATCGAGCTGATCATGTTATCCAGAACTGGATGCGGAATCGTAATACCGTTGAGTTCCTGGGAATATGGGAACGTTTGAATAATGCTGATTTTAAACCCCTCGAATTCGAGGGGTTTAAAAATAAGGCTGGACTAAACAGCTTTGTTCTAACGCCCCGGCAGTGGATAGATGCTACCCGTGCCGTTGGACTGGTGTCCAAGTCGGGCCGCTAGCGCAAGGGGATCGCCTCAAGCGCCTGAACGCCGTCGCCATTTACCAGATGAGGGTTCTGATTTCTGCAGGAGTCAGTAAACAAATCAAGGCGTGATGGGGAAGGGAGACTTTAGACCATAGACGTTTTTGGGGAGAGACATTAGACTTTAGACCATAGACGTTAGACCCGGATGCGTACGCAACAATTATCTTCAGTCTAACGTCTAATGTCTAACGTCTAAAGTCTGATTTCATCAGTTATGAGAGATTATACAAAGATTATTGCCTGGCAAAAGGCCGATGACCTTACGGTCGCGGTATATCGCGCGACACGCGGGTTTCCGAAAGAGGAGATATACGCCCTAACCAGTCAGCTTCGCCGGGCGGCCTACTCTGTTCCAGCTAACATTGTAGAGGGATCCTCCCGTGAAAGCCTTAAGGATTACCTGCACTTTCTTCATATCGCAAGGGGTTCATTGTCAGAAACGCGTTACTTCATTCATCTTGCGGGGCGCCTTGGCTATTTGAAGGCTGATCAACAGCAACAACTTGCCGAAGCCTCTGAAGAAACCCTACGGGTCCTCGCTGGCCTGATCCGAGTTGTGGAAAAGGATGCAGGATTAGTCTCACGTACCCTGGCCCGCGTCACCAGTTGCTGTGTATTATCCTTTGGCAGTTTCTCTCTCCAGTGTCTAACGTCTAAAGTCTAAGGTCTAAAGTCTACTCCTATGCCCCCCATCATCACAGTCGAACACCCATCCAAGCGCTACCGCACGAGCATCGAGACTTTAGACCATAGACATTGGACTATAGACTCGGATGCGTTCGCAGCACCCTTCCTTAATCTTCAGTC
>JBAWZH010000201.1:0-4303 GCA_037143135.1 bacterium | reverse complement strand
TCCTTCCGCAATCCCTTAGGAATTGCCGCCCCGGGCGTTCTCGAGAACCAACTCACATACCCCTCGTGCCCCTTGCAGTCGGTCTGCACCCAATCGGGCGCCATCAAACGCAACATGGGAAGCAATTCCTTTTCTCCACACCTCGTGCCGAGGTCTTTGTCTCCCCGGTTGGCGTGGAGGTCGTAGTGGAGTCCGAATGTCAGTCTTTTGTCGTACCATCTGCCGTATTGCACGATCTGCCTCTCTTTCAACTCTCGTTTATATTTCACGGACAAGCACAGTTGTACCGCTGTTTCACTGATCGATAGGAAATCTCCATTGGAGTGGCCCCAACCGTCGAAGGTTGAATGCCTGCGCGAGCCGGGCTACCGAACACAAAAGGGATCATGAAACGGGATGAGACACGTCTTTTGGCGGACGCGCTTCATCCCTATGGAGCCCCCGGGTGGTCGGAGGCGACGGGCGGATTCAGGGGGAAAGGTGTCATGTCTTACTTCGCAGGCTTCACGGTCACCGTTGTAGCGGTCATCGTGTACTCAATCGTGACCTTGGCGCCAACCTTGAGGTCGCCAGTCACTTTCGAATCCGCCGTACGGGCAATTTCCCACTTCTCCTTGCCCTTTTCGACCGCGATCTTGGAGTCAGTCAATTCCAGCACCGGACCCGTGACCTGATAGGTCTTTCCGGCAGGTGCCGCCCCTGCCACCGTCACCATTCCCAATGCCAAACCCAACGCCATCACGCAAATATAACGCTTCATTATAGAGTCTCCTTTGCCTGACATCCTAAAACGAGACATTCATCAAGTTCAAGAGAATAGCGCCGGTTTCTGTCCCGGTGGGCGAATATGAGATCCGCAGGGGTTTGTCGTAATTCCGATTCTTCTTTACGATGAAGGCATGGTAGAGACAACGGAACAACTTGACTTCATCGGAGCCTGGCTTCATTTTCCATCGCATGAAAAAGGTTGCCAAGTTTGTCTTCTGGACAATCCTGTCACTGCTGGGCGCCGGGTCACTGGCCTTGATCTCCTTCCATCGCGGGGAATCCATCAGCGCACTCTGGTTCGTCATCGCCACCATCTGCTGCTTTATGATCAGTTACCGTTTCTACAGCGCGTGGCTGGCGGCCAAGGTACTGGCGCTAGACGACCGCCGCGCGACACCGGCCCACACCCGCGAGGATGGCCGGGACTACGTCCCCACCAACCGCTGGATCGTGTTCGGCCACCACTTCGCCGCCATTGCCGGCCCCGGCCCGCTCGTTGGCCCCGTCCTCGCCTCCCAGTTCGGATACCTGCCCGGCACGCTCTGGATCCTGATCGGGGGCTCCCTCGCAGGCGCCGTGCATGACGCGGTGGCGCTGTTCTGCTCCATGCGGCGGGGCGGGAAATCGTTGGGACAGATGGTCAAGGAGGAAGTCGGCGTCTTCGCGGGCGGGATGTCACTCGTCGCCGTGCTCTGCATCATGGTCATCCTCATCGCCGTACTCGGGCTGGTCGTGGTCAGAGCCCTGGCCGAAAGTCCGTGGGGACTCTTCACCGTGGCGGCCACGATCCCCATCGCCTTGTTCATGGGGTGTTACCTGCGCCTGATCCGGCCCGGCCGCGTGGCGGAGGTCTCGATCATCGGGGTGATCCTGTTGCTCCTCTCCGTCTGGGGCGGGCAATATGTCCATGCCAGTCCGACCTGGTCGGGATGGTTCACCCGTTCCGCCACCTGGCTGGCCTGGGCGCTGATCGCCTACGGCCTGTTAGCCTCCATCCTGCCCGTCTGGATGCTGCTGGCCCCGCGGGATTATCTCAGTTCGTTCATGAAGATCGGAACCGTCGTCGTCCTGATGCTGGCCATCATCTGGGTGGCGCCGATGATCCACATGCCGAAACTCACCCCGTTCATCCACGGCAACGGACTGGTCGTCCCCGGCAAACTCTTCCCCTTCGTCTTCATCACCATCGCCTGTGGGGCCATTTCGGGCTTCCATGCTCTGATCTCGACGGGAACCACCCCCAAGATGGCAACCCACGAATCGACGGTGCGTTCGGTGGCCTATGGCGCGATGATCACCGAGATGGCGGTGGGAATTATGGCTCTGATCGCCGCCTGTGCCATGGAGCCGGGGCAGTACTTCGCCATCAACATGAAGGGCGAACCCGCCGCCGTGGTGGCGAAAATCGCCACCGCCGGGTTCCCCGTCACGGAGGACGCCATGACCACGCTGGCTCGGGATGTCGGTGAGAAGACGCTGTTCGGGCGAACCGGCGGGGCGCCGACCTTTGCCGTGGGCATGGCCAAAATGTTCAGCGATGCCCTGGGCAGCAAGGCGCTCATGGCGCTCTGGTACCATTTCGCCATCATGTTCGAGGCGTTGTTCATCCTGACCACCATCGACGCCGGTACAAGGGTGGGTCGGTTTCTGCTGCAGGATGTGCTGGGCCATGTCTGGAAACCGTTGGGCAACACAGCCTCCTATCCGGCGAACTGGACGGCCAGTGTTCTCTTTGTCGGCGCTTGGGGTTGGTTCCTCTATCAGGGCGTGATTGATCCCTATGGAGGTATTAATTCGCTGTGGCCTATCTTCGGCATCGCCAACCAGTTGCTGGCCGTCATCGCGCTGGCGCTGGGCACCACGATCCTGATCAAGATGAACCGGGATCGGTATATCTGGGTGACGTTGGTTCCCCTGGTCTTCCTGCTTGTGGTGACCATGACGGCAGGCTGGCAGAAGATATTCACGCCGGAAGCGGCCGGATTCGTGCCGACCATCGCCACCCTTCGTGCCCAACTAACCACCGCCCCGTTCGCGGAGGTCGAGAAGATCACCCGCCAGATATTCAACAATCAGGTGGATATCGCGGTCACAGCCATCTTCATGATCCTGGTCATGGCGATCGTCGCCGCGAACGCCTTCCTTTGGGTGCGGCTGTTCAAGGGAACGGCCACCCGGCACTTGTGCGAGGATCCCGCCGTACCGCATCCTGAGTTGGCGATTGCGAACCGGTAATCAAAGGCGGTAAACGGCCACAACCGCCCTTTCACCAGCGGGCCCGGTGCCGTAGCAAAAGATGTGGGGAGTGGTCAATTCCACTCTGACCATCCGGGAAACATGGACGGCGGCTTCGCCCTCAACCAGAAGGGCGCCTTCCGGAATGGCGGCCTTCCAGGACAGTGAGGAACAGGGGCCGTGTCGGGTACTGAATCCCATTCTGTACCATCGGTAACGCAGGCGGTCCTGCGGCTCACCTGTCAGCAAACTATCCATTATCAGGAATCGGTCTTCCAGATTCGGGCACACAGAAAAACCGGCACGCTCCCCTACCCGCCGGGCCAATTCGTCAAGAAATCCAGGAATCGCCTGAACGCCGGCCACCACACTCTTGCGCAAGGCATCCTGGTTATAAAACCAGTCGAGAATTTTTGACAATCGATCAGTCTGTGCCAAATCCTCCGCCGTCATCTCCCGTGTACTCAAAACCTGATAGGGAGGAAACGGCGATGCTTTCAGTCCCCATTTTCCCGGATTATCGGCCAACGGCGTGCCGGGAAGCAATTTCAGCCGCTCCAATTGAATTTCCGTCGGCTCAAGCAAAAGAATGACGTGCAGATCGTTCGCCAGGTTCTGCAGGGTGCCCCCGGGAAGGCCGGCTATCAGATCAACGTGGACTTCAATATTGCGCAAGGCGCATAAACGCCGGAGTCCTTCCAGAGACCTGGCCACACCAGCCTTACGCTCGATTAAGTCATACACAGACTGGTTCAGACTCTGGATTCCGGCTTCAATGTGAAATTGCCCGTTGTCCGCCTTCGCAAACTCGCAGGCGAGCCCTTCCCCGAAGCGCGCGGGATCCATCTCGAGGTGGAAACGGAGGGATGAAAACTCATCCCTGAATAGTGACGTGAGCAACAGCGCCCTGGCTCGATTCTCATTAAAGGTGCGATCCACAATCCTGACTTCCCTGACGCCGGCCTGCTGTATGTCATGAAGATCCGCCCGTATTCGTTCCAGGGAATGCGTCCGAACGGAGGTCTTTCGGCTGGTACAGAACAGACACCCATTGCTGCATCCCCGCGAAGTTTCCAACTGGATAAACGGTTTATTAAACCCGGTCAGTTCACGCCGGTAAAATGAAGGAGTATCATCCAGAGAGGGCAATTCCTCTGTAAACCCATAGTCGCGGTAGGCCTGAAGCACTCCCGCCGTACAAACCCCGGGGATCTCACGCCAGTCCGTTCCGGAAGCCCAACGTCCCAACAACTCCGGGAAGGCCTGTTCACCCTCGCCCCTGAGAGCCGCATCGGCCGGT
>JBAWZH010000200.1:0-4312 GCA_037143135.1 bacterium | reverse complement strand
GCCGGAACTGGGCCTGCTTCTATGATCAGACCGGCGCCATCGGCCGCCGTTACCGCCGGCAGGACGAAATCGGGACGCCCTTCTGCGTAACGGTCGATTTCGACACGCTCAAGGACAATACCGTGACCTTGCGTGAACGCGACTCAATGCAGCAGATCCGCATTCCAGTGGATAAACTTGAGTCCGAAATCCAGTCGCGAATGGGGTAAGGGCTTTGCATCTGAATTTTCAAATCTCAAATCTCAAGCCCCACTTCTGTTGTTTGCTGTGCGCCGTCGGCCTTCCGGCCATGTCACAGACGAACGCCTCCGTCGCAGTGCCCGCCGCCCCCACGGCGGCCGTGGCCAAGTTGCCGCCGGTGAACGAACTGATGGCCAGCCTACTGGCGAAGTTACCCGCCAAACCGATCATGATCACCGGGGATCTTCTGACCACCCCTGCTGAGGGTGAAAAAACGCGGCTCACCATCGCCATCCAGTTGCGCTACCCCCGTGAGGCCACCTATACCATCGGGGATGCGTTCGGGAAACCCCTGGAACAACTGACCGTGCTGCGGGATAACGGACGGGTCTCCTTTCTCTATCTGACAGGCGACCCCATGGCGGGTTCCCCGCCCCCCCCGCTGGATCACCCCATCCAGAACACTGCGCTCTCCTGGATGGATCTGACCCTGGGGTTCCTCTGGTGGGAAGGTGGAAAAATCATCGGCCAGGAGGAGAACCGCGGCCAACCCTGCTATGTTCTGGATCGCCGCGCGCCCCCGAATGCCATGGCGCCTTACGCCAGCATGAGAATCTGGGTCGATACGCGCATCTCCATGTTGCTGGAGGCCGTGGGCCACGATAAACTGGAAAACCCGCTCCGCCGCCTGTCGGTAAAAAGTTTCAAGAAAATCAACCATGACTGGATGATCAAGGATTTAGAAGTCGAAAACCTGGCCACCCACGCCACCACCATCCTGAGAGTACGGGACGCCGTGGCGGCAGGAGAAACCACCCCATGAATACAATAGGCCGACTCGCCGTTCTCCTCTTCTCCCTGACCCTTTCCCTCCTACCCCTATCCGCGCCCGCGGCCGCTCCCAGGGCGGGAGCCGTTTACATTATTCCCATCCATAATGAAATTGATACGGCCCTGGTTTATGTCATCCGCCGCGGCCTTAACGAGGCCGAGGACGAGAACGCCGAGGCCATTATCTTCGACATCGACACTCCGGGCGGCCGGGTGGATGCCGCCGAAGACATTCTGAACATGTTGAGGAATCTCAAGGTCCCCACCTACACCCTGGTCAACCCGAACGCCATCTCCGCTGGCGCCATCATTGCCATGGGCACCGACCACATCTATATGACTCCCGGCAGCAAGATCGGTGACGCCATGCCCATCATGCTCGGCCTGACCGGCGAGGTTCAACCCATGCCCGAATCCATCGAGGAAAAATCCGTTTCCTATGTCGCCGCCATGATCCGGGCCGCCGCCCAGCACCGCGGTCATGACCCGCAACTCGCGGAAGCCATGGTTCGGCGCGACGCCGAGTATAAAATCGGCGATGAGGTAATCTCCAAAAAAGGGCGGCTTCTGACCCTCACCAACAAGGACGCCGAGCGCCTGGTGGGTCCCGCAAAAAAACCACTCCTCTCCGAGGGTACCGTTGAGAATCTGGATGGTCTAATCAAAAAGATCGGCAAGGAAGAATGCGACCGGATTGTACTCACCGTTACGATGGTCGAGGAAATTGCGCGATTCATTGAATCGATCTCCGTCATTCTTCTCGGCCTTGGACTGCTCGGCCTCTACATCGAATTCAAGACGCCCGGCGTCATGTTGCCGGGCATACTCGGGGTTGCGCTCCTGGCTGTCTGGTTCTGGGGCTCCAACATCGCGGGACTGTCCGGCCTGGAGGAAGTGGCCCTCTTTATTCTCGGCATAATCTTCGTTTTGGTGGAAGTGTTCTTCTTCCCGGGCATCATCCTGCCGGGAGTCATCGGCGTAATCCTGATTGTCGCCTCCATCCTGATGGCCATGATTCAGCATTATCCCGGGACGCCCGCCTGGCCGACGTTGCCCCAACTCTCCTTCTCGGTCATCCAATTCGGCAAGTCGCTGCTCATCTCCGCCTTGGGATTCTGGGCTGTCGCGGGAATCCTGCCGCAGACCTCGACCTTCAAGAGAATGGTTCTGGATAGCGCGACAAACCGGAAAGAGGGGTTCACGGCGGCGCCGGACTCCTCCGCGCTGGTTGGGAGGACGGGAGTCACCCTCACGCGCCTGAATCCCGCCGGCGCCGCGCAGTTTGGAGACAAACGGCTGAATGTGGTGGCCCGGGGCGACTTTATTGATCCCGGCCGGGAAATCATGATTGCTGAAACCCACGGAAACCGCATAATCGTCGAAATTATCAAGAAAGCCTGATTTATGAATACGATCACACTCCTGATTCTCCTTCTCTCGGCCGGCATGTTGCTGGTCGGGGCCGAAATTTTCGTTCCGGGCGCAGTGCTGGGGACACTCGGCGGAATCGCCCTGTTCGGCGCGGTCATCGTGGCCTTTGGCATCAGTGTGCAATGGGGATTGTACACGTCCTTCGGAATTCTCATCCTCACGGTGGTCTCCGTGTTCGTGTGGGTCAAATTCTTCCCGCGCTCCAGTGTCGGGAAAAAAATGACGTTGAGCGTCGATGGAACCGGCTTCAAAGCCGCCGGATCCAAATCGAACCTGCTGGACAAAACCGGCACCGCCTATTCGGAACTCCGGCCGGCCGGGTTTGCCCTGATCGACGGCAAACGTATTGATGTCATTGCCGAAGGGGGTATCATCGACAAGGATCAACCGTTGAAAGTGATCAAAGTCGAGGGGAACCGGGTTATTGTCAGGAAAATAGAAACATGAAGCCTCGCGCCCTCTCCGCCCTCATTCTGTTCCTGTTCGCCTCCACGGTCTGCCTCGCAACCGATTTCAAGGCCGGGGAGGCTTATGTCCTTTCGTCCGATCAGGTTGTAACCAACGAACTCTGGCTCCAGGCCCGCACCATCACCTTTGCGGGACAGGCGAAGGATGACTGTTTTCTTCTGGCCGACAGTGTGAATCAGGGGCCTTTGACGAACCTTCCCTCGCTTCGTCTTCCCGGCGTCTTTCTCGCCGATGTCTGGGCGGCCGGGGAAACCGTTGAGGCGAACGGCACACTCGCCAACCACGCCCGGTTGGCCGCCATGAAGACGCTGATGATTGCCGGATCGGTCGGTCGCAACCTCATCGCGCTCGCCCCCACCATTACCCTCGCCACCAACGCCTGCATCGGGGGGAACGCCCTGCTGGTCGGGCAGGATATCATCGTCAACGGCTCTGTCTCGGGGAATACCCGGATCATCGGATCCACCGTCACTCTTGCCGGACAGTTCAACGGCGATATATCGGTCACCGCGACCGATCTCAACGTCATGCCGGGAACCCGGATTGCGGGGAATCTGATCTACCGGATGGATCGCGATCTGGTGCTGGATTCCCGCGTGGATCTGGGCGGGAAAATCATGAAGGCCGAGCTTCTCAATCCGAAGGGAAAGGCGACGCCGGAAACATCAGGATCCCTGCTGTTGCAACTGGGACTGCTCTGTGGCGCCATCATGGTGGGACTGGTCTTTGTCTCGCTCATGCCCGGCATCGTGTCACTCAGCGTCCACAAATTGGCCGAGTCATTCTGGCGTTGCACCCTTTACGGATTCATCACCTTCGCCCTGGTTCCCCTTTCCGCGTTCTTCCTTCTGTTCACACTGGCGGGCATTCCGCTGAGCGTGATCCTGATTCTGGCCTATGTCATCCTGATGTACGTCAGCAAGATTATTGTCGGACTCTATGTCGGTCATCTTCTGTTGCGCCGGAAAACCCCCATTCCGCCCACGCTCCTGTTCCCCGTGATGGCGCTGGGACTTCTGATTCTTTACGCGGCCACGACGATTCCTTTCCCGGTCGGCCTGATCGCCTGGTTCTCCATCACACTGGCAGGCATGGGAGCCTTGATGGGAGCCCTGCTGGATCGGCGGATTCCGATCATGGTCAATTATCCTCCCGACTCCCGGACGAACCCGCCCCCGCTTCCGGGGAACTTCCCGCCCGGCGCGGTATAAAAACTGATTTCTAATTTGCGTTTTGGGAAAGTTGCCTTATTGTTACGAAGTGAAAGTTAATCAGTAAAAGGAGTCTGCTATGCCGAATATCGTTGGAATTTTAATTATTCTCGCCGCCATTGTCGCCTTCATCATCCTGGGTGTGTTTTTCTACTTCATCAAGGTCTGGGTGCGCGCCCTGATGTCCGGCG
>JBAWZH010000199.1:0-4386 GCA_037143135.1 bacterium | reverse complement strand
GGATGGCGGCGTTGCCGGGTTTGATCTGGATCGGCTCATGAAAATCAAGAAGCGTGAAGGCTTTTGAATGATGGTAGCCATTCAGCGCCTTGGTCATCCATTTGCCGGCAAAATCATGGGGGACATGGCAGTCATTGCAGGTCGCCACTCCGTGATGACTGGCTTTCTGCCAGCCGTCATACTGCTCGCGCATGATATGGCAATTGACGCAGGCCTTGGGATCGCTGGAAAGATAGGACAACCCCCGGGCATAGAAAAACGTGTAACCGCCGATGCCGGCCGTGATGCCGATGACAACGGCGAGTATGCGCTCGAGCCAGACCATGGCGCGGGTTGCAAGATTACGGCCGTTGCCTGCAGACTGTAAGGATTCGGGCATGGTTCTTGACCCCATATTTACCAGATAGAGGAAGGAGAGAAAAGCACAGATCGAAATGGGTCACGGACGAGAGTATAGGTTCATAGAACATCCATGAAAATACGCTCGATCACCGCCCTCTCATCAATCAACGCAACTTTCCGCGGGAACTGGTATGTCCTGGCCCGGAACGCAGTTAAATATCACGTATTCCCATTCGTACCCTGCGCCTGCACTGCCCGAGGCCTCAGAAATCAATCCGCCCCCAGAACCACATCCGTTCGTCGAGTTTGTCTTCGATGCTCTCGATCATGGCCGATAGCGAAGGTTGCACCACACCGTGAAACACCTGCTCGCCGGCGCAGCGCACCGTGACCGGTTTGTTCATGTCCACTAGGTGCTCGTTGAGCAGAATCGAGAATCCGCCGCTGAGTCTGGTGAGTTTGACGTCGATGGTGTTGCCGTCGATAGCGGCCTCTACACGGGTGAAAAACTGAGGGCGTTCATCCCGTAGCCAGTAGAAATGCCGGATGAACGAGCGGCTCGGTTCCCACACCACCGCTTTCGGATAGCGGGGGCGCTGATGCGTGGCAGACCACGTCACCGCAGCACTCATATCGCGGGACGCGCCGTTGTGGCCGCCCTTGTCGTACTCGGTATATCGGTGAACGTAGCCTCCACCGTATTGTTGGGACAATTCCTTGAGAATACGGTCGGCCGCCTGATCGGACCACACCGGCGAGGGCTTGTCGTCTTTGGCGTGAGCAAAGGTGATGGCCGTGTGCCGCAGGTTCGAGAGAATCCCCCAGCCCCAGGTTTCGTCCCGCTGCATGCCCAGCAGGATGCCGCCGGCCCCGCTGACGAGACCCGCGAACACATCGGCCTGGTGGCCACCGTAGTGCCAAGTGCCGTAACCACCCATGGAATACCCGGCGCAGTAAACCCGGTCGGTATCAATGGGCCAGGTTCGCTTGGCGGCCTTCATCAGTTCCTTGACGTAGTCCTCCTCGGCCGGGTTTTTGCCCCATTCGGCGTAGTGCTTCTCCAGGACTGTGGGGCACAGGAAGATCACGCGGCCCAGGGCCTTGCGGTATGGCTCGATGAACATGTCGGCGCCGGATTGCCAGCGGCCCTCGCCTTCGCCACCGCCGTGCAGCAGCAGCACCAGGGCATACGACTCTTCTTCCGCAGCCTGGGTGATCGCCGGCCCGGATGCCGTGCGGGTCGTGGTCCGGTTCGTTGGGCGTGGGTGTAACTCGACATGCACGTTGCCCCGATACGTCGGATGATCGAATACGAAGTCGCCCTCGCGGAGTTTCGGGCCAGCGCTCCGCGCCGCGCGCAAGATGCTCTTGCTGAGCTGATCGACATTCGCAAGGGGCACCGCGTCCTCTCGCCTGATTTCCGCCAGAATCTGCGCCCGTCGCTCTGGCTGGCCGAAGAATTCGAGGATCAATGTTTCGATGCGGGCAAGTTCCCGATCACTCAAGAGCGCCCGAGGAGCGGGCTGTGGCGCGGCCTTCGGTCGCGCCGCTTGCGTAGCCGAGGCAGATTCATATTTCAGGATCGCGGTCTTGGGGATGGTCAATTTATGACTGTGGCAGATCTTCAACTCAAGCGCCGCCTCACCATCCTTCAGCACCGCTTCGCCGATGAGTTTCCCGCCGTCCTTGAGATGAACAACAACCTGCGCGTCAGCAGCATGCACGCAGGACAGCAATGCACAAAGCCACAGAATTCGAATTGGGAGCGTCATGGTAAGGGGCTACGGGCACACACCCGTTGAGTCCGTCCTGAACCATCTCTGAAACATCGTTTTCATGGTTGGGATCTTGTGGAAATCAGGCATGAAGGTCAAGATCGGTCATAAACCCGCTTTTCGAAGGGGCTCGGGAGTGTGGCTTCGCCACATTAATGAGGGGAGTGTGGCTTTTCGCGTTGCCAGATACTTGCCAATCTCTTGGGCGGCGGCCTTCCGTGCCGTGGCCTCGTCGCCTACGAGGTAGTAATCGCACGGACCTTTGTCATGGATCTTCGGCTTGAGGTAGGCGATGAACTGTCCTGCCGGCTGACCAATCTCAACCTCCAAGGCCGGCGAGGTGACTTCGCCTTTCCACTCGGAGAGTTCCTGGTCCACCTTGAATGTGGCCGTTACCCGATATGTTCCGGCCGTGACAGTGTCTGTGTCGCGCTTGAACCACCACCAAGACCGGGGTTTCTTCCAAGGCTCGAAATAGATACCGGTCACGGGTCCGGTTTCGCCGGGCGCAAGAACGGTGGTCATTCGCTTGGCGTCTTCTTCGCTCAATTGAATGTCTGTCTTCCCACCCAAACTGTCGTTCAGCGTCGCCTGTGGTTGTTTGTCTTTGGGGCGACGTTTGTCCAACAGACTCAGGTGATTCCAGCCCTGATACGCTACGGAAATGGTCTTGCCTCCGTCTTTCGGTGTGAGCGTGAGTTCCGAGGCAAGCAGCGCATTGTTTCCGCCTTCGCCCAGGAGGCATGTATGCACGGAGGCGAGCAAGCGCACGGGGACGGCTCCCGCATTTCGACAAAAGACACGAACCCGCAAGGCATGGCCATCGAATATGGCCTCGGGAACCCCGTTCTTGCTGACCGGCGGCGCAATCCCCAGTTGCAGGCCGTTCACGGGGGTACCCCAGCGGATCGTCTCCAAATCCGCGCCGTTGGCCGGCCCGCCGGATTGCTCCGCGGCGGCTTGTTCTTCCCATGCTGACCGCAAGCCGCTCAGCCGTCCCAGAAGCAAGTCCATCTCCTTTGCCGCGTCGCCCTCCAGCACCTTCCGCAGGCCATCGAGCCGTTTCAGCATTTTCCCATCCCAACCGAGTGGCTCGACCAAGGAGGTCAGACCACTCGGACAGGTTGAGACACCCAAGACATATCCCTCCGGCCATTTGGCGCGTTTTTCCGGTGGATTCTCCCGATCAACCGCCCATGCCAGAAAACCCTCGACCGCCAGATAGTCAATGATCTTGCCGGCCTGTTCCCGCGTAACTTGGACCCGGCGCACGAAGGGATTTGGGCGGTTGTCACCGGGCACAGGCCTGGTGGTGAGCGTCAACGCGTAGAACGGCTTCTCGACATTTGACAGGTTTGGCCAGAGATGCATCTCAAACACCGACGGCAGATTCGCCTTCAGCGTCCGCACCCGTTCCGCCACATTGGTCACCAGATTCGGTGGTTCCTTCGACGGCACAGTCTCGTCCGCTTGTGTGGCGACCGCGCCCATATGGATGGCCACGATCAACATCCCAATCCTCATTATCCAGCGTCTTTTCATCTCGTTTCTCCTGTTTCCGACCAGATCTGAGTCCGCGAGAAACTGCCGTTCCGGCGGCGTTCGCATCACATCTTTGCCCTGGGTTTGATCTCGACTTGTCCGGTGGCCGTCATCCACTCAACGTAGCGGGTCCCCTTGGCAATGATTGCCATCTGTACCGCCATCCCCGGCTTGAGATCCGCCAAGGCAGCCGGTTTGGGCGCCGGATGATCCGGCAACCGAATCGGTTTCACTGCCGATTCCTCGACAGGTGGCGTCTTCGCCGGGGGCTGCTGCTTCAGCAACCCGATAATCTCCGGCTGACGCGCGGCGGCGAAACAGGGCCCGACATACTGCCCTTCTTCGCGCGTCAGAATCCACACGCCATCGGCACCAGACTGGTACACGCCGGGGACGACAGATTCATCCACCGGTTTGTCCACCCAGCCAACACAGAGGCGCAGTGGCACGGTCTTCAGATCGGCCGGCCCCTTCAACACCTCGCGGACCTGGATCTGAACCACGGCGTACCGGAACGCCCATGGACCTTTAGCGCCCGCTTTCGCCGGGAGCATCTTGTGTGTCTCCCACGGATCAAGTTTGCCGACCACGATCCGTTCGGCCTTCGCCACGTATTCCGGCAGCATCGGCCCCGGCGGCGCAGCTTGGATCGAGAAAGTCAATGCCGCCACCACCCCGCACACCAGGCCAACCATCTTCATCCATCCGGTCTTCATCTTGTTTCTCC
>JBAWZH010000198.1:0-4402 GCA_037143135.1 bacterium | reverse complement strand
GACGGCAAGCCCACTTGGGACGAATCTCGATCGAGTTGAATATTATCCTTCCCGCGTCTGTTTCCAAGAATTCTTTTTCGGAACTCGGGGCGGAGGTCGCCGGGCGCGAAACAGCCGTTGCCGCCGCAAAATCGAGTCCGCCTGCTCCCGAGCCAACAGAAAACGATAAGCGACCGCGCGTATCGTGTGTAGGAAATATCTTTTCTCTAACAACTTAGGAATATTTTGAAACTGGGCATTGAACTGCATGACGCTTCCATTTCTTTGCGAGAGCGATTTTCTTGGCCCGGCTCAGAGATTTCACAGAAAATTCCAGGCGGGATGCGGCCGATCTGCTTTTCGAAGTCGTGAAGGCAACCAGTTTGGCGGGCCGGTGGGCGCGGACATACGCGGATCCCTTTCCTGCATTGTGAACCTTGAGCCGCCGCTGAACGTCGTTTGTGATCCCGGTGTAGAGGCAACCGTTCGAGCACCGGAGCATGTAAACGAACCACAGCTTGGGCAGCGCCTTTGACACGGGTCTGAACCCCTACGGCATCCACCGAGTCCAGATCCGGGGCGATGGCTCCGGTCTTCGGAACAGGGTTCGCAGAAATTCAAAGAGAGCTTTCATGCAAAAAGATTCTCAGGTTCCGGCAACGGCGGCAAGCGGAAGAAATCGGTGTGTGTATCGCTGCCAGATTATCGAATTCGCCATAACCGCCTCCAGCCTCTCCCTCCGCGCTGGCAATTACCTGTATGTCCGACAATCTGCGTTCAAAGCGTCGGGGGGGGAAATCCGACAACTTCATCTGAAGCATCGTTTCGAAGTCAATTATTTTGGCAAAAACCGGTGGGATGTTCAGACATTTTGATGGAAAAGCCGTCCGCGTCGGGTATTCTCTGCTCAACGACGACAATTGTGCCATGGGCCGACAGAAAAAATACAAGGCATTCAACATCATGGAGGTTGACTCGCACAACTGGTGGGCAGTGGGGGTTAAATTTCGCGGCGGCAGGGAAATCGTTGGCACCAGCCCGGAAGGTGAGATGCTTTTTTCCTACCCGGAAAAGTTGCCGCTCCCGAAAGCGGTTTACGTCACAAAATGGGGAGTTGTTGTGGACAAATGGGTGTTTGTTGGATTCGGAATTGTCGCCAAGCCGGGGCTGGATCGGTTGATGGGCTGGCTGAGGGCTTGGGCTGCTGAACGCAATGACCTGAAACCAGTGGTTATCGAGCTAATCGATGAATTGGTAATTCGTGCGAAACATCTGAAAGACAAAGCTTCCACCCGAGATTCGCGAGTTTTTTTATTTCAGCCGAAGCCAAACCTCAGTTTTGCATCAGCAGGCGAGCAGGAGGAGTAGCTTTTGTCACCGGAAACGGAGTGGATATACCGACAGGATCCTTGGGCAAGAGATTATTATCTTTTAGCGCTTCTGGCTCCGCAGTCTCGCTTGGAGCATGAAGGCGGTCATCGAAGGGGCTGCATCATGCGCGATGTATTTGTTGCGGGCAGCAGATAGGGGCAGCACTGCGCCTGGCGTGCCCGCTATGACGTTTTTAATGAGCAGGTGGCGTGTGGACCTGTCTGTTGGCTTTACGAGTTTGCCATTTCCATACGGGTTCTTGCCTCGCCCCGAACGGAACTGCCATCCGTTGAGCCTTTTTAAATTCTTTGGATAGGCACTAATCAGCAGCTAACACGTTGTATCTTCCTCAGTGCAGAATTGTTAGCGTGCATTTCACTGCCGCTCAGTTTGACCCGCTCCGCATTTTTATCACGTTCATTTGCCCGTTTACACGGTGAATATTGTTCCAGATGCAATCAAGTATAGCAAATGTCATTCGTTTAGGTCAATTAGTCAGTGATCCTTTCGTAAGCATATTTCTTTTCGATCAGAAACTTCTTTAAATCCTTTGTCATTTCCATCCGGGCTATGCTTTTATATTCTTCAATTATTTTCTCATCCCTTTCGGCTGTTGATATGATACGAAACCAACCGTATAAGCCATTATCTGGATAGAGCAGCACATCTCTGAAGTTCCACCCGGATTTTTGCACGTAGTTTTGCACGACGCGAACCTGCTGGTCGAATGACTTCTTCCAATCAGTTTTAAAATCGGCAGCTAAAAGCTTTGCGGCATTTCTCGCTGGCGCTTCAGTCAGTGTCTTTACGTAGAAATGCTCTTTGTTTGTGGTCGCATTCCACACAGCCTGCACAAACCTGAAAGCATCAACATCCTCTTTCATGCAAATGTCAGCAGCCTTGTTGAACAGTTCGTCGTATTTGGGATTGCTGATGTATTGGTAGTTAGGAACCTGAATCGTCTTTTTATCGAGAAAAGCTGCCTTTAATTCCTCAACCATTATATCATGTTGATCCGGATCGCGGGCAGGACGTTCCGGATCTGCAATGGCCTTCTCACTGTGGAGAAGTTCCTCGGAAATAGGCGTTCACGCCCTCCGAGTTTTTCACAGCCGGGATTTCCGCCACGACAGGGAGTTCCGGATTCACCGGAACCTGGGTAGCACGCTTGATGAAGCGATGAGGGCCACGAGGCACAACCACGTAGTCCGGGTCTTCATTCGCGAACTTCACGACCGCCGGGCGCATCGTGGTTTTCCAGTCGCGGACACGGATCATTCCGTTTTTGTCGAGCTTGGACGCGTCTGCGAGGAGTTCCTCGAACACCGCCTTGCTCGGCTCGCGGTCCTCCGCCCCGTCTTTGACCGCACGCGCTTTCTTTCCGTTCAGCTTGTCGAGCTTCGCCTGCTGGTTTGCAATCGCCTCCCGACGGTTAAATGGAAAAATCGTTGCGCAGGTCGGCCTGCTGGGATTCCTGTTGATCCGTCTCGTCATGCGTCTGCTCGGTTTCGAGCTTCGCAAAATATTCGAGGGCGGACTCCACCACGACGAGGCGGACTCCTCTCAGCGCGTGGCGCTGCTTTACGGAGATCGAGCGGATCGGCGGATTTCCTCCGTTCGCCTTGCACTGCAAAATGAGGTTGTTCCAGGTCGAGCGAGAGAGTCCGAAAATCGGATCCTGCGTTCCAGCACTCGGAAGGCGAAGGTAGGTGGGACGAATGTCCGGTGCAGGGCTGACGAACTTTGCCACTGCCTTGCAGGAGGCGGATTCGTGCGGTTCGTTTTTGATCAGGGTTTTCACTGATGCGCATCCAATCACTTCCGCAAAATATCGAATTCAGGAGTTTTTTAGTTTATTTCTCCTGAACAGTTCTCTTTATGGACAAGCCACTTACAACCGAGTTCTGAAAGAGAAAAAAATACCAATTCCCCGTTTCAAATGCAGTTCAGGTTGGATTTACCAAATGTTCTGTATCCGCCGTTCGGAGCGAGCGCTACAGGAAGGTGAGCAATGTGGGGATCGCTCGACGGATACGTTTAACTCCACACCATCGGAAAAACTCCCTCGCGAGTTCCGTAAATATTCATGCTGCTGTCCGGATGGCAATTCTTGAGGACGGGCACGATCAGACAGACGGAGCTGCAGGTCGCTGGATGCGATTACCAAACGTGACGGGGATTTCAGTCACCTTCCGCACCGGGACAATCCCATAGGGTCCGGTTGTTCAAAACATCGACCCTCTTCCGGTCGCCCCGGTGGGAGGCAGATTTATCCGAACTGCAATAATACCTTCACATGGGAAGAGCAAGCGCGGAGGTTGAGGTGAAATGCAATAGTCATGCCGCGGTTCGTCTTCTTCGAACTCGCCGCCTTCTGTTTGATATCTTTCTCAACGGGTCTTTGACTATTTTGATATTACAGCACACCAAAAAGCTACGAGTAATAGCCTTTTTAATTTCATTTTTTACATTCGACTTTACAGTTTTACTGTAGCTCATCACTCCACTCCTGTTGCCCCCGCTTTTTTGTGCAGAGGCACCAATTGGCTTTAATATTTTATTGTTCTCAGGGTGTCTGTCTGTGAGTTTTAGAAGAAGCTCCCAGGCGACATCGAACCAGTCTTTCCATGTATCCTTTGACAATTCGGGCAGGTTCTCTGCAGCAATCGTCGCCTGCTCACGAACATCTTCCCATGACTTGTCAGTGATTTCCAGTGTCTGGACAAGAGAGTCCATTAAAGCCTTTACATGCTTATCTGCAGTTAAAAGGGAATCAAACAGATCCCTATACTGATAATACGTGTAACCAGCGACTTCGATACATTTCCTATCAAATTCCTCAAATTCAAATAAAATATCCGCCTTCGTCGCGTCATCAACGGTTTCATCTTTAAGAGCATTTTTATACACGTCAAGTTCACCATAGTATTTCTGTATTTTAACCCTGCCATCACGGCTATGTCTCAGAAGTTTTATTACATCTGCGAGTATAATGGCTATTAAGTGCCCTAACCGGGAGACGCCTGGCACGCCAATTAAATCTTTTGAATCT
>JBAWZH010000197.1:0-4411 GCA_037143135.1 bacterium | reverse complement strand
TATTGGGCAAGTCCGACCTCTCCGGGATTGCGCGTGGCACTAAAGCCGAACATATTCCGGGACTTGCCTCCTCGAATGGGGACGAAATGAATGCATTCAAAATCCGGTGCCCGGAATGCGGGGGAGTGCTAATTTTTGAGGAAGGCTGTAACAAATGCCATGGCTGCGGCTATGCACAGTGTTGAGTGCGAATATGTCCGACGACGCCACAAAACATAAATTTGATCCATTCTTCGAGGATCCCCGGATTGTCAATCTGGTGGGCGGCGCCACCTCGCTTACGGAGGTGGTGCTGAATGCCGAGTTCCTTCTAAGCGAATACGCGACGACTTTTCTTGAAAGTAATTGTCCGGAAACCGCCGAACTTGCCCTGAAGCTAGGCATGTCACCCGAACAGAAGTTTCTTCTGGCAGTCGGCGCAATGGGTGTCTTGGAAGATACCTGGGGTGGCGGCCTTGACATATTCGGGTATCACATTGAACTGTTCCGAATCCGAGCCAAAGTCGGGAGCTGCTCTGAAGACACACTTCTGGCCGAGTTAACCTCGGCCTTCATCCGCACCGGGGGTGACAGTGCCCGTGAGACATTGCAGAAGAATAAGGATGATAGGGATACCATGCAGTACATCACGGTAAACTATCTCAAGTATGCACAAGCCTTTTTGGAAGAGGATCTAGAGGATGTGGTAGATGAAGATTCAGCGGAAGCCTTTTTGGGAGAGGAGCTGGAGGAGGATGATGACGATGATGATGGGGAAGCTTGGAAGAAGTAACTATGAACTACCATGATTCAGTCCAGGTTTACGAAGCCCTGCAGTCCGGGGATGAGCATCTGCGCCTCCAGTTGCTCCGGACGGCCATCCGTTACACCAATATGCGAGTTGAGTGGTTGTTTATGACCTCCGCCGAACGACTTGAGGTGGATCGGCAAAGGACCGCCGCCCCCCATTCTGGGATGATCTCAGCATCGTCTCCGGGAAAGCATCAGCGAAATAAACCCGCCATACACCCGACATCACATCTCACATCTATCGTCCAGCGTCGGCACTGAGCTTACTCTTGTTGTGCCTGCAACGGTATGCAATACTTGCCCACATTACGGCTGGTGATGGATGGACAGATTTGCGAACCGAGATGGATGAATAGACGATGAAATCGTTTGAGCACGGATGTATCGAGAAGATCCCCATCTCCCATAACCTGCTGAGCGCAGCGCGGGCGCTCGGTGAATACAAGGGTCGGGAGGGGTTATTCAAGCGGCAGTCTCCTCAGGTGTTAAAAACACTGCTGGAGATCGCTTTGATCCAAAGCGCAGAATCGTCCAACCGAATCGAAGGTGTCACAGCCCCCCATAAGCGAATTGTCGAACTGCTGACCAAGAAGACCAGTCCCCGTAATCGGAGTGAGCAGGAGATCACAGGATATCGTAACGTCCTGAATACGATACACTCCAACCATCAGCACATTCCTTTTAACACGAACGTCGTGCTTCAGTTTCACCGGGATCTTTACGCTTTTTCGGAAGGTGAAGGTGGACGGTGGAAGTCTGCGGACAACGAGATCACTGAGACACGCGCAAATGGTGAAAAAATGGTGAGGTTCAAGCCGGCATCGGCTGCGGTCACTCCTCAGTACATGGTACAACTTCATGAGAGCTTCACGCGTATGTGGAACGCGGACGAGACGGAGAAGTTGATCCTCATTCCTGTCTATGTTTTGGATTTCCTCTGCATTCATCCTTTCCGTGACGGTAACGGGCGTATGTCGAGACTGCTGACCCTGTTGTTGCTCTACCATGCCGGATATGAGGTCGGACGGTTCATTAGTCTGGAGAAGATTATCGAGGATTCGAAAGAGACCTATTACGAGGCATTGCTTCTCTCTTCAAAGGAGTGGCACAGGGGCAAGCATGACCTTTTGCCGTGGGTGGAGTATTTCCTCGGAACGCTGATAGCGGCCTACAAGGAATTCGAACGGAGGGCCGGGACGGTTGACACCACCAAAGGGGCGAAGACAGGAACGGTACTAAATGCCGTACAGTCATTCATGGGGGATTTTGCTGTTAGCGACATCCAGGAGGCTTGTCCGGCGGTTGGTATCGATTTGATCCGGCGTGTGCTGCGGCAACAGAGAAATGCTGGGGCCGTCGAGTGCCTTGGGCGGGGCCCGGATTCTCGATGGCGCCGGATATAGGTACGATGCGTATTGAATAGGTACTGGATGGCAGATAATACCTATATATTCCGCTGTTCAGGCCCTAATTATCGGCAACCGAGCCGACACAAACCCGAATTCTGTTTCGACACAAACCCGAAACTCGCAAGTCGCTTAACCCGACACAACACCTGAGGTTATTCCAATGTCATCTGAAACCGGACGCAACGACCCTTGCCCATGTGGTAGCGGCAGGAAATACAAGAAGTGCTGCCTGCTGAAAGAGGAGGCAACACGACCTCTCACCAAGCAACTTCTGAGAGAAGCGTCCGCAAAGGCCGCTTCTCTCTTGATGGACTTTGCCCTCAAATATCCTGAGCCCGTCAAGAGACCACTTCTGAACCGGCCAGTTCCGGAATTGCCGGACGAGGAGGCCCAGAGCGCTCTCAGTAACAACTTGCTCACCCCCTGGGTACTTTATTTGTGGTGCCCCCCGGATGATTCAGAGCAGATCCTTCCGTCAGAAAGGACGGCTGTCGCCCGATTCCTCAGGAAAGAGGGCTCGAATCTCGACGGGATCACAAGGCGTTTCATTGAGGCGGCCCGGTCGGAACCTTTTACCTACTGGCAGGTGCAAAGTGTCTCGCCAGGGGAAAGCCTTCTGCTTCAGGATATGGCTACAGGTGAGGAGCGGGTCGTGTTGGATGCGGCGTCCTCCTCGATGGCCTCCCAATGGGATATTTTCTTTGCTCAGGTGGTGGGCCTCGACGGCGTCAACATCCTGAATGGCATGGGACTTTACCCCCTCCCGCCCTTTCGCTTCCGTCAATCGGTGGATACTTTCATCAGTGAGATCAAGCCGGCAGGCGGCTCGATAGACCGGCACGGTCTGCTCCGGCGCCAGGGCGACCTCATTCATCATTACCTGAAATGCATCGATGACCTGCTTCATCCAACGCTACCGGAACTCAGGAATACCGATGGCGATAAGCTCGTTTTCGCAACATCGAGGTACACCTTTGATGCGCAATATCGGCAGGATGTAATCACGGCGCTGTCCACCATGTGCGAGCTGGAAGCCGAAGCCGAAGGCAAGGAGAACGGCACGGCCAAGTTCGTATGGGTGGCCATGCCGAAATCGAGAAGCCATAAAGGCAAAGTTGCCAAGGCAACCCTTTCCGTGGGGCCTGACTGGCTGGAGAGCGAGTGTAATAGCGAAAAACGCGATAAGACGCTAAGCAACCGGCTTCTCAAGCAAATGGGTTCCCTGATCACGCACGAGAGTACAAATCTTAAACCATTCCATCCCAACATGGCGCCAGCGGCGTCCTCGGATTCAGAAGATGACAAATCCGGGTTGCTTGACCTGTTTTGGGGGGCGTGGTCTATCCACAGTAAGTGCCTAGACATTAATCGGTTGTGTTAGAAAATGAGGCGTAATAGTGTTTTAAAAGCCGATTCTGTTATCTAAAATATAGCTTTAACGAACGTATAGTGTGTGGCAGAGTCTTGGGTGATATGCCCAAAGTTTTTGGGGTTTGTGAAGGAGTCGTGGCTCATCCTGCGTTGTGTCGGTGGTGTGGCTATAATGAGTTGGCGGAAAAGCGCATGAGATTTGCCGGGTACGGAGAAAGTGCTTGGCGTGAATTGACGTAATAGTATCAGGATAGTACTATATGCCTCGGAAAGTAAGGGAACTGATTTGTGACTTGGAACACGCCGGATTTGTGAACCGCGGTGGCAAGGGTAGTCACCGGAACTACCTGCACCCGCTCGGAGTGCGCATCACGATCAGTGGCGGGTTGGGCGATGACGTCAGGCCATACCAGGAACGCGACATGGCCAAGGCTTTGAGGGAGGCGCAGGGATGAAACCTAGTGACCGATATTTGAAGATCGTGGAATGGTCGGAGGAAGACGGCTGCTATGTCGGAACTTGTCCCGGCCTCATGCTGGGTGGCGTCCATGGTGACGACGAGGCCAGGGTCTATGCGGAACTTTGCCGAGTCGTGGAGGAATGGATTGTTATCCACAAGCGGGATGGCATGTCGCTTCCGCCGGCCACTGCCGGAAAGGACTACTCCGGCAAGTTTGTCGTCCGCGTCGGGAAGGACTTGCACCGGGAACTGGCGGCCTACGCCCTGCATGACGGCGTCAGCCTCAACACCTACTGCGCCAGAGTCCTGCGCGAGGGACGAGCTTCGTATGGATCGGTGCCAGCGGGACAGAAGAGAAAGGGTGTGTGTTACGCAGGGAGAA
>JBAWZH010000196.1:0-4413 GCA_037143135.1 bacterium | reverse complement strand
CCTAGACAAGCAGATTCAGAATCTGCTGTGCTACCATTACACAATCCGGCAGTAGGTGGAGAGAAGTCCTTTCGGACTGTTGGCGGGGGAAGGATGCAAAAGACTCTGGGGGGCGTCAAGTTCTTTTCGACCCGTGCGCTTGACTTTGATCACCTGCTCGCCCAAAGTATGCGTTTGAACCGTGTCGATGGGCGTTTCATGGAAAGTTAGGTCATCATGGTCGATCCCAGTACCAGAGGCGTGTCGTTGATGGAGTTAACCATTCTCTCCGCCATGATGGCCGGCGCTGTCTCGGGCGCCGTCACGGGGTGGATCGCCCGCCGTAATCCCCTGTTGTGCATCGTCGCGTTTCTGATTGGTATCTTCGGAGGGATGCTGATGGGAACCGGTATGGGGCATCTGTTCTATGGCCAAGTTGACGGGTATGACCTTCCCCCCATTAAGTCAGGTTGCGGCGCGTTGGTCTGTAGCGGGTTGGCCGGACTGGCCGGTTCCCTCCCGACCGCCCTGTTTGTCACCGCGATCATTGCCTTTATGACCTTGCGGCATCTGCACCCCCGTCCTCACAGGGGCAAAACGGTTCTGACAGGACTCAGCATGGGCTTGATTACAGGCGTCTTGACGGCCTTGATGATGGCGGTCGTGTAACAGCGCCTCTTTACAGGACGGTTATCTTCAGCCCTGTCTGATCCACATCAAACTCAAAGAACCGGGCCAGGGCATTCGGCGGATGGGCCACGAGATAACGCCGGATTTGTTGGGCGGCGCGGGCGCTGGACGCGATCAGCAGAATAAACCCACCTCCGCCTGCTCCCGGCAATAGACGTCCCGATGTCCATCGACTGATACTCTTCAGGAGAGCCTCAATCGGAGGATTCGTGGCGCCCGGATCGATCTGCTTTTTCAGTGTCCAGTAACGCTCAATGCCGCACGCAAATCCATTCACATCCTGGGCATCCAGGCAGGACTTCATGTCCAAGGCGGTCTTTTTCAGTTCGTCAACCGTTTCCAGGATCACGGGATCCCTCGCCAGATAACGCCTGACCACATTGTGAAGGATGTTCCGAGCCATGCGTTTTTGGCCGGTAAAGTAGAGAAGCGTTCGCTCCTTGAGAACGCTTCCGGGACGCAGGTCAAAAACCGACCAACTCAGACTGGCGGACTGGTCGGCGCCGGGTTTTGTGCGAATCAGTTTCACTCCGGGAACAATGCCGCCGATCTGATCCTGCCATCCTCCCCCCGTACACATCCGCTGTTCCAGGATACTGGTCATGGCGATCAAACGGTCGGCGGAGAAGGGTTGCCCCAGAACCCTGTCGAGACAGGCCAGTACCGCAACACCCAGAATTGAACTGGTGCCCATGCCGGATCCCTTCGGAAGGGCCGAGAATATGGTCAGATCAATCCCGCCGCCCAGCACTCCAAGCCATTTCTTTAACGGCATATCGCGTCGGCTGGGCCCTATCCCCGCCAGAACCAGGGCGGCTTTTGGCAACGCGGCCCAATGCTGGGGATTGGAGTGATTCAGCAACTCAGTCGTGGTCCGGATGGTCACGCGTTGGCCCAGATCAATGCTGGCCAGGCGGATCACTCCGTCAGGGTTCAGTTTGGCCATGACTTGAACCGGATACTGACCGTTCAGGGTGATGGCGGCATTGATCACATTGCCTCCGAGCTCGGTGCTGATCGGGGGAGTGTCCGACCATCCACCCGCAAAATCCAGGCGAACGGGAGTGGTGACCCACACAACCTGATCCTGGAGAATCGCGGCGGATTTCGGCGAGAGGGGCAGATGAAAGGATTGGGCGACGGATTCAGAAACGGCATCAAAGGCGCCCTGCCGCATGGCGGAAGCCGTCGCGTATTTCACGGTCTTCCTGCAGAAGGATGGTGGCAGTTTCACTTTTTCAAGGATCGCCTCGGCGAGCCGTAAAATGCGCGCGCGGAAAAGCGGATCAGGGCGGCGCTGCATGGCAAGGGCGAGCTGCTCCAGCGCGACACGGGCCTCCGCGGGCGACTTGATTCCTGCCACGACATCGGCCGCGGCGAGGCGGTTATCAGCAAGCAATTTGTCAGCCAGGGAGGTTGTCATAACAGCTCCTTAAAACAGGCAACGATACGTTCGGCAGTCTGACCGTCCCATAACGGTGGCCGGTGTTCCGCACGGGGCAGGATGACGGCCTCCCGGAATTCAGTCCGGATTTTTTGGATGTCATTTCCAACCAGAATACTCGCGCCGCCATGCTCGCGCAGAGTGACGGGGCGCTCGGTATTCCAGCGCAGAGTCAAACAGGGAGTGCCCAGAACACAACACTCCTCCTGCAAGCCACCACTGTCGGTCAGCATAACCTTGGATCCCATGGTCAGCCGGAGCATCTCGTGATAACCGAGTGGTTGCGTAAGAATGACACCGGGGCATTTCCGGAGTGTATCCCACAGTCCGAAGAGTTCCAATTGCTTGCGCGTCCTCGGGTGTACAGGCCAGATCAGGGGAAGGACGGGGGCCACATCCGTGGTCAGGAAGGCGACCAACTCCCCGAGGATGTCCTTGTCGTCGACGTTGGAGGGGCGATGCAGGGTGATGGTGGAGAAACGGTTGTCCCTGATGGGGGGATTCGGATGGAGCGCACCGGGCAGGGCATAGTCGGCGCAGAGGGCGTCGGGATTGAGAGCGGCGGCGATCACGCGCTGCTGTTCCAGTGAATCAATCATGATATTACCCACACGCTTGATCCGATCCGGGGACACCCCTTCTTTGAGGAGGTTGGCATCTGCCAGTTCGTCGGTCGTAAAGAGGATGTCGGAGAGGCGGTCGGTGACCATCCTGTTGATTTCCTCCGGCATATCGAGATCGAAGGAACGGAGGCCCGACTCGATATGGGCAAGTTTGACGTGCTCTTTTTTGGCGGTAATGGAACAGGCGCAGGTGGCATTCACGTCACCCACCACAATGATCCAGTCAGGTTTGCGTTCCCGAACCACCTTCTCGAAGGCGATCATGGTTTTGCCAACCTGTTCTGCGTGGGAGCCGGAACCGATTTCCAGATCCACGTCGGGATTGGGGATGTTTAATTGCTGGAAGAATGCGTCCGACATACTGGCGTCATAATGCTGGCCGGTATGGACAAGGGTGTGTGCGAAGCAGTCCGGGTAGCGTTGAAGTTCGCGCACAAACGGCGCGATCTTCATAAAGTTCGGACGAGCGCCCACAACGGACATGATGTTGAGTTTATTCCGACTCATTGGGAGCGAGATATAGCGGGAACCTGGCGAAAAGTCGAGTTTAAGAATGATCCCGTCCTGACCGGCCGCCGCTGTTGCCGGGGCCTCGCTTGTCTTTGACTCTCGCTTGATGCACAATCAAAGGATGCGTAAATCATGGTTCCTGTATCTGATTGAGTGTGAGGATCGGAGTCTTTACACGGGCATTGCCGTCAACGTTGAGGCCCGATATGCGGCACACCTGAAGGGGACGGGCGCCCGCTATACCCGCTCACATCCCCCGAAGAAACTCCTGGCCGTGGTCGAGTTTGCCAGTCGATCCGCCGCATCCAAGGCGGAGTACCAAGTCAAACAGATGACCGCCCGGGAGAAGAGGGTATTCGCCCGTTCATGTCGCGTCTGATCGAGAGGGTTACGTGTAGATCATCTTCCGGGTCATGCCGCCGTCGACGAAGAAGTTGGAACCCGTGATGAACCCGCCCTGGTCGGAGGCGAGATAGGCGGCGAGGCCGGCGATGTCGTGTGGCTCGCCGACGCGGCCGGCCCAGTGTTGCCGGTGATCGGCCTCCGTCAAGGCCGGGTTCTTTCGCGCACTCTTCTTCCGCCAGGAACCGGTCTCGATCCAGCCCGGACTGATGCAGTTGACCCGCACCTCCGGCGCCAGACTGGCCGCCAGCGCGTGCGTCAAGGCCACGATGCCGCCCTTGGATGCCGAATAGGCCTCGGTGTCGGGCTCGGACATGAAGGCCCGCGTCGAGGCGATGTTGATGATGGCTCCCCGCCGTTGCCGCAGATACGGCGCCATGTGCTTGGCGCACAGGAATGGCCCCGTCAGATTGACGCCCAGTACGCGATTCCACTCGGCAAGAGCGAGATCAGCGAGCGAACCGTTTCGACTGATGGCCGCATTATTGACGAGGACGTCGATTCCACCGAACTCGGACACGGTTCCGGCCGTGAACCGGATGACCTCTTCCTCCCGCGCCACATCGCCCTGGATGAATCGAAACGTCCCGAGTGATTGGTAGTCCTCAAGGGTTTCGGCGCCCGCTTCGGAATCGGTATCGATAATAACGACCGCAAACCCATCCTCAAGGAATCGTCGCGCCATGGCCTTGCCAATTCCCTGTGCCCCGCCGGTAATCACAACGACACGTTTATTCATATGACGACTCCTTGTTGCCGGATCGA
>JBAWZH010000195.1:0-4520 GCA_037143135.1 bacterium | reverse complement strand
AATCAAAAATCAACCCCAGCAAAAAATAATCCCATGAAAAAGACACTCCTCCTCATTGGTATCTCCATCTCCGTCGCGCTTTTTTCCGTGCCCGCTCAAGCGGCGAACGTGACATGGACAAACAACTCAACCAGCAACTGGACGAACAACTCGAACTGGAGCGGTAGTGCCGTTCCCACCGCAAGCGATGACGTCTCCATACCGATTAGCCTGGGTGCCGGAAATTTTACTTACGTGCAGATTACGGCGGCGGGAGCGGTGGCCAACAGCGTGACGCTGGCTCCAACGGGTTCGGCTACGAATGCTGGCGCTATTTTAGTCCTGGACGCCTCGTCTTCGGCCAGCTTGACGACGGGGTCACTGAGCGTCGGAGGGAGTTCCGGGAACGAAGTGGCCCTTCAGTATAATGCCGCAGGAACGGTGACGGTGACCGGCTCATCGATGGATCTGGGCGCGGGATCAAGCAAGGCCGTCCTTAATTTCGGTGCTCCAGGCACGCTGACGATTGGCGGCGGCACGGGCTCCATCACCCACTCGGGTGCCGGATATTCAATCATCTATTCGCGTTCGTTGGTGGCCCCGACGATCAATGCGGCTTCCGTCACGGTCTCCGAACTGGGTATCGGTGATAATGCGAATGCGGGTGGATCGTTCAACATCAACAGTGGACAGACGTATAATGCCACCCTCACTACGAACGTGGGTAACAGCGGCGGCAATGCCGGCCAGAATGCCACCCTCACCGTCAACGGGGGCCTGTTGAATACACCCTTGCTCTCCATCCTTACCGGAAACAGTGGCAATGCGATGAATGCCATCGTTAACCTGAACGGGGGGACGATTTCGACCAGTCAAATCCAGCGGGATTTTGCAGGCACTTCGCAGACTTTCAACTGGAACGACGGAACGATCACCCACCAGACAGGGGGCAACCTGACGCTCCAATCCATCGCCGGGGGAGCCAACAACCTTGTCTTGAGTCTGGCTGGCACGGGAAACCACACGTTCGATGCTTCCAGCGGCCGCACGATCACAGTCCAATCCACCGCCACTCTGGCCAATCAGTCGGGGCAAAACGGCACGCTCACCAAGACCGGCTTGGGCACGCTGATTTTCGCCGGCAACAACACCTACACCGGCGCGACGACGATCAATGCCGGAACCTTGAGGGTAAACACCAACACCGGCTCCATCTCCACCTCTTCCAATATCAACATCGCGGGCGCCTCGACGCTCAGCTTCGATAACACCGGGGCGTCGGGCGCACTCGCAAAGTCTTTTGGCAACCTCACCGCCACGGCCGGGGACGGCACCGCTACGATCACCCGCACCGCCGCCCAAGACCAGGCGATCACGTTCGCCTCGCTTGGCTCGCGCACCACCGGCGCCACCATCAACTTCTCCAATACCGGCGGCACCAACAGCGCTTCCAACGGCTTCATCCTGACCGGCCAGACCACCAACGCGTTCATCAACCAGGGCACGTTCTTCGGGGGCTCGAACTACGCCTGGTATGACACCACCGGCTTCGTCCGGGGGATCAACTACGCAACCGACACCAACGCGGAAAGCATCACCGCTTCGACGGCAACTTTTACCGCCGCGAAGGAGTATGAGCAAATCACCGGCAGCGGCTTGATCACCGCCCAGACCACCCAGACCATCACGTCCCTCAACATCGCCAACTCCGGCAACGTGACTCTCGCTGGTGGAGCCACCCTCACCGTCAACGGCATCCTGAAATCCGGCAACGCGACCGGTGGTTCGATCACCGGTGGCACCGGGATCCGTGCCGCGAACAACGCCGAACTGGTCGTGCGCACGGATGGAGTCAGCGACACGCTGACCATCGCCACCCCGATCCTTGCCAACGGCACGAATGCCTTCACCAAATCCGGCTTGGGCCTGGTGACCCTCTCGGGGGGCGTAGGCAACAATTTCACGGGCCCGATTACGGTCGCTGCCGGCGTTCTCGGCACCAACGTAGGCGCCTCGATGAAGAACGTCACCGGCAACGTCACAGTCGCCTCCGGCGCCACGTTCAATGTCAACACAGGTTACGATGGGAACGGCTTCAACAACAACTTTTTCATCAGCGGCACGGGAGCCGGATATGTTTATGGTGGATATGCGGCTCCTTGGGGAGCGCTGAACTTCCAATATAACGTGACGTCAAATGGAACGATCACCTTGGTGGACGACGCGACCATCACGCATGACGATGGCAACGCCATTCTCAATGGGCAAATCACCGGCACGAACAAGAACCTCACACTGAGATCGCTGGACCAAAGCAATTACCAGTCCGGTCTCGTGGTCAATGGCAACATCACGCTGGGAACGGGCTCTGTGACGGTGAGAGGCGTCGGCTATTACTTTGAACCGGACGTCTTCTTTTCCGGCAACAACACCTACACCGGCGGCACAACGATCGATGGCAGCACGCAGGCCGCTGCCTTGCGCCCCGTGACGCTTCTTGTTAACAAAATCAACTCGATGCCGGGCACCGGCACAGTGGCGGTCCTGAACAACGGGGCGCTGGCGGTCAAAGTCGGGGGTGCGGGTGAGTTCACGAACGCCACCTCGGGTGCCGGCTCCATCGGCGGCTTGCTCAATGGAATCGGCGGACAGGGTGCGCCGGTCACGTATGCAGGCAACGCCCTGCTGGGTATTGACACGACCAACGCGGGTGGCTCGCTGGCCTATTCCGGGAATATCTCCAACGCCGCCGGATCAACCTCTCTTGGCCTCATCAAGCTCGGCTCCGGCACACTGTCCCTCTCAGGCAACAACACCTACACCGGCGCCACCTACCTCAAGGCCGGCACGCTCTCTCTGGACAGCGCCGGGGCGATCGGCAGCACGGGCAGCATCCTCTTCAACGGCGGCACCCTGCGATTCACGGCCAACAACACAACCGATTACTCCAGCCGGATCTCCGCTTTAAGGAATGGTCCTGGTGCTGGTGCCGGCAGCGCGATCAGCCTCGACACCAACGGCCAGAATGTGACCTTCAACAGCTCGTTCAACACCGGATTAACCGGTTCCACCAACATCGGTGGCCTGACCAAGCTCGGCAACGGCACGCTCACGCTCAACGCGACCAATACTTACACCGGCGTCACCACGATCACAGGCGGCACGCTTCAATTCGCCAAAACCAACGCGATGCCCCTCTCCAGCAATGTCACGGTCCAGACCGGGGCGACACTGGCGGTCAACGCCGGGGGTGCCGGAGAGTTTACGAACGCTACATCCGGGAACGGGTCCATCGGCGGCTTGCTCGCTGGAGCCGGGGGCCAGGGCGCACCGGTCTCGTATTCGGGCGACGTTCGACTGGGTATTGACACAACCAACGCCGGTGGCTCGCTCACCTATAATGGCACCATCGCCAACGTCGGAACGACCCTTGGCCTCACCAAGCTCGGCACAGGCACATTCATCCTTTCCGCCAACAACACCTACACCGGTGCCACGGCGGTCAACAGCGGCACCTTGCAAATTGGCAGCAACGGCACGACCGGAGCACTGGCGAATAGCAGCAACATCACCGTGGCCTCCGGCGCGACCCTCGCCTTCAACCGCACCGACAGCTACGGCGGCAGCGAGATCACCAACAGAATCACTGGCAACGGAACCTTGGCCGTGAATTCGGGCACGTTGAACCTCAACAATTTCAACAACAACATCGGTTCCACCAGTGTCGTTGCGGGAGCAACGGACGCCGTTTTGCAAATCAACGGCAGTGGGGCGGGCTTTACCACGGGAACACTCACTGTCGGTGGGAATGGTTCAGGGACGAGCTTTGTCACCCTGAACACCGACCAAACCATCAACGCAGGCAGCATCAATCTCGCGGCAGGAACCGGGCCTGCGACTTTGACCCTCGGCGTAGGGGCCCTGACCGTTGGCGGCGGAACTGGTTCGATCACTCACGGGGGCAGCGGTTTTTCGCTGATCAAGGTCACAGGAACTGTGCCTCTCAATGCGGCCTCCGTCGCGGCCAATCAGGTGATCATCGGGGATAACGCCCCGGGAAATCTCACCATCAGTTCCGGGCAAAGCTACAACCTGACGACAAATTTGGTCATCTCAAACCACGCCGGGGGTTCTGGACAAAATGCCACCCTGAGCTCTTCTGGAACACTCAATACTCCACAGATCGCCTTTCTTACCGGGACCAGTGGGAACTTGCAGAACGCCACCCTGAACCTGAATGGGGGAACCATTTCAACCGGTGACATCCTGCGGACCAATTTGGGAGCGTCGCAGACTTTCAACTGGAACAACGGAACGATCACCCACCAGACAGGAAGCGACCTGCAACTCCGTTCCACGGCAGCCAGCAATCTTGTTGTGAGTCTGGCCGGTACGGGAAACCACACGTTCGATGCTTCCAGCGGCCGCACGATCACAGTCCAATCCACCGCCACTCTGGCCGATCAGTCGGGGCAAAACGGCACACTGACCAAGACCGGCCTGGGCACACTGGTACTGAACGGCAACAACACCTACAGCGG
>JBAWZH010000194.1:0-4526 GCA_037143135.1 bacterium | reverse complement strand
TTTGCAAGATTAATATATACTAAACCTAAGCCTGGCGCTAAGTCATGTCGCCCATCTATGTTGACCGACCGTTCACGTATAGTTAATGCTTTTTCATAATATAACAATGCTTTATTAATGTCGCCTGTTTCACTAATCGTGATTCCATAATTCATATATCCGCTGGCGAGTGTGTTGAGATACTCAACTGAGGAGTCTTCATATACAAGCTTCTCCAGCAAATCAATAGCTTTAGGGAAATAGACTGCGGCCGATGTATAGTCTCCCTGTCTTTTGAGTGCAACGGCAAGGTTTATATATGTTTTAGCAAGCATGTCCCCGTGCTCTTTCCGGCCAAACCTATTAACTAACTCTTCCATGATTTCTATAGCTCTTTTATACAAATCTACTGCCTGCCGGTTGATTCCTAGATTAGATTGCGAATTGGCTATATTCATATAACATAACGCTAATCCTTTCTCATTGATAGCATTATATTTAGCGTTTGTATTTCGCTGCAGGATCGAGAGTTCTTTTTTAATTAGCACTATTGCAGCCTCATGGTTTCCTAAGTTCGCCTGTGCAACACCCTGATTTAAATATTGTGAATAACCTTCATTTTCACTGCGGCCAATATCCTTACTTTTAATCTTTCCTTCAATTACTTGCTTGTAATATTTAGCCTTGTCAAATGAGGCTATTCCAGCACCGTTATCACCATGATCTACGCATAATGCTGCTTTTTGGTTGTGTATTAATACTAATAGCTTTCCCGTTTCAGCGTTTTCGTCAGCAGCATAAAGGCGATCTAATACTTCAATAGCTTTGTCGTATAAATCGCATGCTCCAGAAAAGTCATCTGTTGCTGCATGCAGTATTGCTGCATTACAATATAAAAGCGCTAGATCATCTTTTAATCTGTCATGGCCATTGCCAACAAGTCGCTCATAAATACGACGAGCCTCGTCATATGTCGCAACGTCGGCGATCAACTGTCCTCGGCGCGAGCTCGCAAGATGAGCAACAATATCAGCCGCTTCAGTCGGAGCGCGGCCATCCTCTTTCAATGCTCGCTGCAACCATTCCAGCGGATCTGTCCATGTTCCGCCTTTTTTTGTTCGGCGCTCCCACACTCCGTCCTGCGGAGTAGTTCGTTCCTCAATCTTATCCAAGTTGCGGCGATACTCTGTGCCGACCTTGGCCAAATACAAACTTGGCAACCAATTCACCAAGACATCCAGTTTTTGATAACGCCGAGCTGGGTCTTGATGAAAACAATTCTTCAATGTATCCGCTAATTCCACGGGCATGGCCGGGATATGATCTTCTTCGCCGTTGTGTTCGAGAAAGGCTTCCAGAGCCTCCGCAGCTACGGTTCCTGAGTGCCATGTCACCTCACCCTGGAACATCTCCAGCACGCTGAGTCCCCACGACCACAAATCTGTGCGGCGGTCAAGCTTCCCGCCTGAGACTTGTTCCGGCGAGCAATATGCGGGCGTGTAGCCTCCACTGCTCACAAGGATGCTTCTACCCAATTCGGCGTCATACCTTTCCCCGGCAGTTGCGCGAGCTCGTGCCAATCCGAAGTCTGCCACCATTGCCTTCAGTCCTTGGACGGCCACTTGTGCGTCGCTCCCCATCATCACGTTTGCGGGCTTCACATCCTGATGCACCAAACCCAGTTCGTGCAGGCAGTGAAGTCCCCAAGCGAATTGGGTCGCAGTGTCGAGGATGCGTTCTAGTGCCTTCTCTTTTCCGCCTTCATACAGCTTTCCTGAGTCAATCCAGTCCTTGAGGCTGCCGCCTTGCACGTATTCGGCAAAAATGAGCACTTCATCAGCGACGGTGCGGAAGAACCGGCAAGGGACGAGGTTTGGATGTTCGGGGAGGTCAATCCACGTCTGGAGTTCGGCAAGAAAGTTGCGTCGATCCGCATCGCTCAAGCCCTTGGCCCGCTTGACGGCAAACTGCATGCCGGTCGTCTTGCTTTTGAGTAGATACACTTTCCCCATGCCGCCCTCGCCGAGCATACGTTCGACAACAAAGTCATCCAGACGGGTTTGACCAATGCTCCATTCCCCAGCGTTCTCTCCCAGATCTTGAGCGTTCATCGAATAGCCTCCGTATTCGGTAGTTTTAGCTTATTCCCGGTATCCATACACTTTTTTCATGCTCCAAGGGGCGTCCTGAATTCCATTTCCCCCAGCTACACTGATGGATATAGTTCCCGTCGAAAGCGAGGGAATTAACACGGGGACTGCGAAATCTCGCGACCATCGAATGGTTCCGTCTTTTTCCTTCGCGGATATATTCACGACGATCCGGCTGACCACCCACGAGCTGCCATTGTAAATCTTCCCTGAGAATAGGCTGCCGTAAGAAAGCCCGGCGTTCCCTGTGATTTTGGCCGCCTCCTCGGGGGGCAATTCCTCCTCTTTGCGGGCTTTGGCAACGTCGTTGCCTTGGCCCAAGGGCCTCCACCCGCTGCCGGTCAGAACTTCTGCATGGCCAGTGAAGCGATCAATCCGCACCGGACAACTGGAACCGCCACTCCTGAGATAAGAATTCCGATACTGCGTCGGCCACACAAAACACGCGAAACCGGCAAGCAGAGCGCATGCTGCGGCTATCAAGATGGGTGTTTTGATGTTCATTCTGAGTGATCCATACGGTTGAGCCGGAAAACCGTCAACCGGGTCAGTCCTCCCGGTTGGCGTATTTCTCGAGAACTGATTTGCACACGATAGCGCATTCGTCCGCGTGGCCGGCAACTACAACGTCATAAGTTCGTCCCCATGTGCTACAGGCGTGACATACTCCCAAGGCAGTCGGGATCATCCCCTTGAGATACTGTTTATATGGAAAGGGATATCCCGGCTCGAAAATGTTTAGGCGGGTTAGATGAGCAATGTGCTTGCTGATGCGATCCTTTTGATTTTTATCAAGAAACCCGCTCGTCAAAGGAAGAAATGGAAGATCCTTGGCATTGAGATCGTCCTTCCGCTTACCTGCATTTGCAAAAAAATCATTGATGCGTCGCAGCGAAAGAAGCGTTGCCTGAACACTCGCATTGTGAAATCCAATTATTGCTTCACGCTTGCCATCAAAATCTGGCAAATGGGGCCGGATTTTTGTTTCCCAGAAATAGTGAGCAAAACACGCATCGATTGACTCAAGAAACCGCTGGGCAGCCTTCGCATAATTTTCAGGTGGGAGTCGCATACCCTTAATTCAGGCGACTGCATTGAAGAGCCCGGTAGCATCCTGATAGCGGTCTTTGTGTTTCTTCGTCACCGCTCGGTCGATAGCGGCAGCGAGGGGCTTGGGGATTGTGGAAAGCCGTTTTCGAATCGGAACCACGTCATCGTTCAAAATGACATCCATCGGGTCACGCTTGTCGGGGAAGTCGAATGGGAACGCGCCAGTGAGCAGGTAATACATCGTCGCCCCCATGCTGAATACGTCGCTGACCGGTTTCACGTATTTGAAGTTGATGATTTGTTCCGGGGGCATGAAGACCGGGGTGCCTGCGGTTTTGCCGGTCATGCTCATTCCGCTGAGTCCGGCCATCTGGAAGCTCTTTGACATTCCGAAATCGGAGACGCGGGCGACGCCTTTGTGGATGGATTCCTCAGATTCGCTGATCGTGTCGGGCATTTCCGTTCTCTTCATATCATCCCATACGGTTCGCGCTGAAAATCGTCAACCAAGCCGGGAAGAACCTGCAATGCTCCAAGCATCGCGTTCAGGCTGCCACCAAAATCTCCGGATTTTTTCTGGCGATTGACAGCAGTTTCCGGGCGGCGCCGGAGGGCTGGCGTATTCCATACTCCCACGCCACGACAGCGGCCTTGCTGACGCCCAGGTAAGAAGCAAAAACCCCCTGGCTCGCATTCAGGGACGAGCGAATTCCGGCGATCTGCTTCGGTGCCAGCGGGAGCGGGGCTTCCATACGAAACGTCCGCAGGGTCTTCTTATCTTGGAGGGATTCAACCCCTTCCCGCGCTGCGGCGACCAGCGAGGCGCCGCTGAACGGTTCAAGGCTTTCGAGTGCCGAGAGCACGGCGGATCTCCGCTGAGAGGGATCGGAGGTCATTTTCTTCCGAACGGCTGAGGTCTGATTTTTTGGCTTTGGCATAAAGAGTTACGAGGATGGTGATTTGAAGATCGGCAAGATAGAGATAAATGACACGCGCGCCGCCGCTTTTTCCAATTCCAGCGCTGGGAAAGGCCATGCGGGCTTTGCGGAAACCACCGGTCCCCCTGATGAGATCTCCCTGTTCGGGGTCAGCGAGGATTTCGCGTTGGAATATGGAATAATCATCATCCGGCAGTCTGGTTATCGCCCTTGTGAAGGCGGGAAATTCAATGAAGACCATACACGGTATTATATTACACAGTCAAACAGTTTATTTTTGTGATCATCGATTTTGAGGATTGGAAATTCGTTTCTGTTTTGCAGAAGGCTTCCGCGTTCATGCCAGCGCGCGCAGCAGTTCCCCGGCATCAGAATACCGGTCTTTGTGCTTTTTCGTCACCGCCCGGTC
>JBAWZH010000193.1:0-4569 GCA_037143135.1 bacterium | reverse complement strand
TATCATGGCCGTGCCCTCGTGGTGATCCGCACCACCCGCCAGGCCGGCCCGTTGATCCTGTCGGCCAAATCAGAGGGACTCGTCGAAGCGACCACCACCTTGCAGGCCAGTACGCAATCAGTTGAAATTAAAAATCCATGAAAAGGATTATTCCAACATTACTGTCCTGCACGCTGACGTTCGCCGCGGCATTGTACGCCGATGTCACGCCCCACGCGCTGTTTTGCAATCACGCCGTACTCCAGCGCGACAAGCCCATCCCGGTCTGGGGCCAGGCCGCGCCGGGCGAAAAAGTCACGGTGCGCCTGGCAGATAAAATCGCCGAAACCACTGTCGCTGGGGCGGATGGCCGTTGGTCGGTGCGCCTGCCCGCCCAGCCAGTCGGCGGTCCGTTCACCCTCGTTTTCGAGGGCAAGAACCGCGTCGAGGTGACCGACGTCTGGCTGGGTGACGTCTGGGTGTGCTCCGGCCAATCCAACATGGAACGACAGCTCGGCCTACGCAGCGGACAAAAGCCAATCGAAAACTGGGAGCAGGCAGTGGCCACGGCGGATTACCCCAAAATCCGCTATTTCGCCGAGCCCGGTAAATGGGAGGTGTGCTCCCCGCAGACCGCACCCCATTTTACCGCCGTCGGCTACTTTTTTGGTCGCGAGTTGCACCGCCAACTACAGGTACCAATAGGTTTGATTAACCGTTCTAGGGGCGGTACTCCGGCGGAAAAGTGGATCAGGCAAGCCCGCCTCGCATCCGACTTTCCTGAGATTCTAGCCGCGCATGAGAAAAAAATCGCCGACTATCCCGCCGTACTGGACAAATACCAGGCTGAGGAACCCGCCTTGCTAAAGGCCTGGGAGGAGGCTTCCGCCGCAGCGGCCGCTGCTGGAAAACCCGCCCCGCGCAAGCCGAAACCACCGAATGATCCTCGGGCCACCAATGACCAGCCCTCAGTATACTATCAAGGCCTGATCGCGCCGCTTCAGCCCTATGCGATCTGCGGCGTCATTTGGTATCAGGGCGAAGCCAATGCGCACGGCGCCGAAACCTACCGCAGCCTTTTTCCCGCGCTGATCGCCGATTGGCGAGCGCAGTGGGGGCAGGGCGATTTCCCGTTCCTCTTTGTGCAAATCGCCCCTTATAAAAGCACCCCTCTTGAGATCCGTGATGCTCAGTTGCATGCCTGGCGAGTGACCCCAAACACCGCGATGGTCGTCACCACGGATGTCGGTGACGCCGATGACATTCACCCCACTCGCAAAGAACCGGTTGGCGCACGTCTAGCGCTGGCCGCCCGGGCATTGGCCTACGGAGAAAAAATTGAATACTCCGGCCCTCGCTTCATCTCCGCCACCGCTGCTGGGGGGAAGATGATCGTGCGTTTTGACCATCTCGGCGGCGGATTGGTCGCCAAGGATGGCCCTTTGCGCGGCTTCACGATTTCTGGCGACGGTAAAACCTTCGTTCCAGCCGAAGCGGCGATTGTCGGCGACACAGTTGAAGTCAGGGCGGCGAACGTGGCGGCTCCGCTGGCGGTGCGTTACGGTTGGGCCAATGTGCCGGACGTGAACCTATATAACGCCGCCGGTTTGCCGGCTTCGCCGTTTCGTAGCGACGGCAAACCCTGAGGAATATGTCTGGTTCTTACTCGTTTCAATTTAAACACCAATAAATACTGACATGAACTCACCCACCACATCCTTAAGGCAGACAATAAAGAAAACCAAATTCATCCATTCCACCTTATTAGGATTACTGTCCCTTTCTCTAGCCAGTGCAGCCGACCCCGTCGTTACAATTGACGGGAAAGATAAGGGTAGAACTTTCGACGGCATCGGCGCGCTGAGCGCGGGTGCAAGTTCACGCCTGCTGATCGATTATCCGGAGCCGCAGCGCAGCGAAATCCTGGATTATTTGTTCAAACCGAATTTCGGAGCCGCGTTGCAGATCAACAAGGTGGAAATCGGCGGCGATATGAACTCGACCGACGGCTCGGAACCGAGCCACATGCGAACCAAGGACGATGAGAATTATAATCGAGGCTACGAATGGTGGCTGATGGTCGAATCAAAAAAGCGTAACCCCGAGGTGAAGCTATGCGGGCTGGAGTGGGGGGCGCCGAACTGGATCAACCCGGTGAAGAACAGCGTCTGGACCCCGGAAAACATCACCTTTATTTTAAAATGGGTCGAAGGTGCCAAAAAGCACCACAACCTGACGATTGACTATCTCGGCGGCTGGAATGAGCGGGCAGGCGACCCTGCATGGTTCATTCAACTGCGCCAGTCCCTCGACAAGGCTGGGCACAAGGAAATTCAAATCGTGGCGGATGATCATTTCAAATGGAATGTAGGGAAAGTGATGGGAACGAATCCCGAATACGCGGCAGCAGTGCAAATTCTCGGAACGCATTACCCGACAACGATCGTCGGAAAAGAAACGGCTGACAATCTGAGCGCAGCGCTAAAAACCGGAAAACCACTTTGGGGAAGCGAAATCGGGTCGGCACATTACAACAACGGAGCGGGCAGATTGGCCAAGCTGTATAACCAAGGCTACATCGGCAGCAAGATGACGGCATTTATCAACTGGTCTACGATTTGGTCGGTCCTTGAGGGGCTCCCTTATAGTGGTTGTGGCCTGATGTTAGCGAATACCCCTTGGTCCGGACATTACGAAGTCGGCAAATCGATTTGGGCGACTGCCCATACGACCCAGTTTGCCCAGCCGGGATGGCAATACCTTGACCAGGCCTGCGGGTATTTCGGCGGCGATGCCAAAAATGGCAGCTATGTCACGCTCGTCTCCCCCAATCACAAAGATTTCAGCTTGATTGCAGAAACCATTGAGGCCAAGTCACCTCAAAGCGCGACGTTTACCGTTGGCGGCGGGCTCTCCACCAGCGTGCTGCACGGATGGAAAACCAATTTACGTTCCAACAAAACAGAAGATTGGTTTATCAAGCAGGCGGATCTCAGCCCAAAAGATGGCAGCTTCACCGTGACCATCGAGCCCGGATATATCTATAGTCTGACCACAACAACAGGCCAGGCAAAGGGCGTCACATCCCCACCCCCATCGGCCATGCTGGCACTTCCGTACATCGAGGACTTTCAGCAATATAATATAGGAACGACGCCTAAATACTTCAGCGACCAGCACGGGACATTTGAGGTCGCCCAAGCAACCGGCGGACGCCAGGGGAAATGCCTACGACAGATGGTGACCACCAAGCCGATTTACTGGAACAGCGACGCCGACCCGGCAACGCTCATCGGCGATCCACTTTGGAAGAACTACCGAGTGAGCAGCGATGTCCTCCTGGAGCAGCCCGGTTATGTGGATCTGGTCGGCCGCATGTTGGGGAGCAAAATACAAAACCGTGTGACCGGATATCATCTGCGACTGACCGATAAGGGCCACTGGTCGCTTTTCGTCGTTTATAATCCTAAAGATAAAGAAAAAACGGCTCCCTCGGATAAAGAGTTGGCGTCGGGCGAATTGCCGGCAGCCGCCGGGATTGGCAAATGGCATAAGCTCAACCTCGCCTTCGCGGGCAGCCAGATCACCGCCTCGATCGACGATGCGGTCGTCGCCGATAAGATTTCCGACGACACCTTCAGCAGCGGGCTGGTGGGACTCCAAGCAAACCGCTGGCAAACCGCGCAATTCATGAATTTCTCGGTGGCTCCAGATGCGCTGGATGCCAATGTCAAGTTGACCGGCAACCTTGCAAAGCTGGGAGCAAAGGTTATCGCCTGCGATTCACAGGCCCCGGAATACAAGGCTGAACTGGCCATCGATGGCAACCAGGACACGTTCTGGCATAGCGCATGGATTCCACCCACCTCGCTTCCCCATTTCCTGACAATCGATTTCGGGAAATCCCGGACGCTCAAAGGCCTCACCATCATCCCTCGGCAAGATAAGGCGAGCTGCCGGGCGGCGGACTGCGAGGTCTATCTCAGCAATGATCCCGCTCAGTGGGGGAATCCCGTCGCGACCGTCAGGCTCGAAAACGAATCTACGGCGCAGAATATCGATTTCAAAACGCCTGCATCCGCGAGATATCTCAAGATCACAATCAAATCCACCCACACCCCAGACAACCCTAATGTCGCGATCGCCGAGCTAGGAATCATCGAATAATGCCAATGGCTGAATGGTTTTAGGCTTTGGCTTGGCTCGGTGTAGGCCGTTGGTCTGGTGCCTCAATAAAAGCCGACCACCTCACTAGAGTGAAAGAAAACCATGAATAAACACATCCACTCACTCCTAATCTGCACGCTGACGTTCAGCGCAGGTTTGCACGCCGATGTCACGCCCCACGCGTTGTTTTGCGATCATGCCGTGCTTCAGCGCGACAAGCCCATACCGGTCTGGGGCCAAGCCGCGCCGGGCGAAAAAGTCACGGTGCGACTCGCCGAGAAAATCGCCGAAACCACCATCGCTGGGGCGGATGGCCGTTGGTCGGTGCGCCTGCCTGCCCAGCCAGCCGGTGGGCCGTTCGCCCTCGTCAGCCGTCGGCTACTTTTTTGGTCGCGATTTGCACCGCCAGTTGCAGGTGCCGAT
>JBAWZH010000192.1:0-4599 GCA_037143135.1 bacterium | reverse complement strand
TTTTTGCCGACCTTGTACTTGCGCTCATGGCCCGGTTCTGACACCTTTATGCCTCATGAATGATGGAATTGCCCGGATAGGAAGAGGTCGTTCTGACCGCCCTTAACCTTGCCCCGAGGCCGCCGTCATGGTGATTGGGAAATGGAGTTGCAATGCCACCGGCGATTGAGATTTGCCATATTGCGAAGCGGTTCGGCGCCGTGACGGCGCTGGATGATGTCTCTATTTCGATTGAGGCGGGGGAGATGTTCTTCCTGCTCGGACCCTCCGGATGCGGGAAGACGACCCTGCTCAGGATTCTGGCTGGACTTGAAACGTCTGACTCGGGGGACATCCTGTTTAATGGGCGCGATGTGGCTTCGCTTCCCGCGCATGAGCGAGGCGCCCCGATGGTGTTTCAGAATTATGCCCTCTGGCCGCATCTGAATGTGCATGACAACATTGCCTTCGGCCTGGTGGAACGCAAGATTCCCCGCCGCGAGATTTCCGCCCGTGTTCAGGATGTCCTTAAGCGTGTGGGTCTGGACGGCTTGGGCGCCCGGAAACCAGGGCACCTGTCGGGAGGACAGCAACAACGGGTGGTGCTGGCGCGCGCCCTGGTTTTGAATCCTGCGATCATTCTTCTGGATGAACCGCTCTCGAACCTGGACGCCAAATTGCGGGTGGAGATGCGGCAGGAAATCGAAAAACTTCGCGAGAACACCGACATCACGTTCGTGTATGTCACCCATGACCAGGCGGATGCGTTATCCCTGGCTGACCGGATGGCCGTCATGCAGGCGGGGCGGGTAAGCGCGATAGGAACGCCCCTTGGACTTTATGCCCGTCCCCCGAATCGCTTCTGTGCGGACTTTCTCGGGGAATCCAACCTGCTCGCGGGACGCATGGAGTGCAAAGCGGGGAGTGCGGAGTGTAGCGTGGAGACGTCTTTGGGAATGTGGCGGGTGGCGGATGCAGGGAAGCGGCCGCAACACAGCGAAGTCCTTTGCCTGGTGCGGCCTGAGAATCTCCAACCCGTCATTGACGGCGGGGCCGGGATGAATGTGTTTGACGCCGAAGTCAAGGGGCTCCGGATGAACGGGGCCACCGTTACCGTATGTCTGTCGGCGGCGGGAGTGGACTTGCTGGCCACCGTCCTGACGCAGAATAGCCTCGGGTTAAAAAGACGCGACCGGCGCCGGTGGGGGGTGGCGCATGAGAATGTCGTGCTGATGGATCCCTCGTGAAAGAGGAACCGGTCGCCTAAATCCTGGCCTTCTTCTTATCCCGTTTCGCCTGCTTTTTCTCGGCGGGTGTTTTCAATGCGACTTTTTTCGTTTTTTCGTTTGGTGTCTCTGGCTTTTGACATGGTCTTTGCTCCTTTGATTTGACGTGTATCGGCTCTCACTATACAACAGACGTCAGACTGCGGAAACAGGATTTACGGGTAGAGTTTCGAGGCCTGCCTGATGGCCTCGGCGGCAATGGCATTGCCCGTGGCGTTCCAGTGCCGGTCAGTTTTGAGATAACAGGAAGCCCAGCCCCCGGGCGCGGATTGGAGGGCGGTCATCAGATCCAGGTATTGGATATCCAATGAACGGCACAGTTCCCGCATTTTTCCGGGCAGGGGCGCCTCCCCGTATTTCGCAACCCGCTGGAAATCGGCGTCACAGGGAATCGTCATCACCAGGATTGGCAGGGAGGGGGCGGCATTATGGAATTCCTGCAGGACATGTTCCAGACGATCCCATTGCGACGGGGTGAAGTCAAAATACCCGGCGTAGCCGGCGGGTAGCGCGACCTGTTTATGCCGGGACAGTTCCTTGAAATGCTTGATCACGTTACCGGTATAGGTGAATTGCAACAGAAACTGCTCCATGAACTTCGACCCGGCTGGCGCGGTCTGCGGTTTCGTGATAGTCAGCGAGTACGCCGGTTTCGTTCCGATGAAGAATGGGCGAATCCGGCTGGCGTGCATGATTCGGCCATAATCATAGTCATCATCGAGGAAATCATTGTCTGGCAAAATTGAAATGATGAGGGCGGCATGCTCGAAGTCCCTCGCCAGGTGGGTGTAGAGCATCAGGTATTGGGTGGGGCCGAAGGAACCGGATGTTCCGAAGTTCAGGTGTTCAAGGCCGGTGGCGCGTTCCAAACGGTCGCTCATGCGGTCTTCCGCGGCCACGCCCCAGCCTTCCATAAAGGAATCACCGAGAACGATGATTCGCTTGTGACCCCGGGCTGATTTGTCTCGTTCGCGATCCCTCATGCCCCATGAGTTCGCGTGATAGGTGAGGGTGTAGTCGGGTGAGACATGTTTGAAGGAGGAATGCGGATCGTGCCAGACCCCGAACCAGGGATTACTGTCAGCCCAGAACCTGGATCCGATATTGGAGAGGCAATAAGCCGGTTTCGGTATTTTCAGTTTGCCGCTGGCGCAGAGCCAGGCGAGGCCGGCCTCCAGCAGCACGAAGGTCAGAATCGCGCTCATGGCCAGACGAACGACTATTTTCAAAAAGGTTTTCATGGCGTGATTTTTTTTAACTTCTTGTTGTCGTGCTTCAGGACAAACCAATCGCCATTCCGCTCGTAAAGATCATACCAGATCTGATCCCGGTCCCGAACCTGATGGCGCAAGGTGGCTGTCCGGGCAATCTCATCGGCGTCCATATCCTGATTGAAATAGTAGTGACCAACCTTATTGACTTCGGCATAACGCCAGCGTTCGTCCGGACCGGACGAGGGGGGCGACACCTCGGCGTGGTTCAGTTTGGCCGGGTGAACCGGTGTGAAGCACAGGTGATAGATATACCCCTGTAGCATTCTGGGAAAGCGGGCGGTGCGGACATTCGGTTGCCGGGCCAGATATCGCATCACATCGGGAACCCCCTGCTGGAGGTATTCCTTGAAGAAGAGGTTGTTGTTGGCCAGTCCCTGGAAGGTTTTCACCGTGGTTCTTGTGAGATAGAAAGAGAGGATGATGGCAAAGATGGGAGCGGCGGTCTTGAGCGGGATTCGACGGAGCAGATACCAGAATGCGGCGCAACCCAGCGAAGCGACCAGAAGGACCTGCGTCAGCATATGGGTCATTCGGGCGGTGTACATCTTTTGCGTGAAGATCGCCCCCACGATAGGCGCGAAAAGAAAGCCAGCCAGCATCCAGAGGGCGGCCCGCCGCCAATGGCTGATGTCATCCGGCGAATCGGGTCGTCCCAGCCATGACAGCAGTCGTCCGGGACTCAGCGCTGCGGCAACCAGAACGGCCAGCCCCAGCAGGTAGAAGGGGGCGAGGCTGTGCTGGATGTGCACCACGCCGGGAATCTGGTGCAGCGCCAGCATATTCGGGGCGTGAAAGAGAAAGAGGAAGGACTGGTAGTCCATGTAATTGTGCCAGAAATTGGCCAGGATGCGGTCGTCGAAGAAGATACACTCCCGGTGCAGGCGACCGGCGGTGGAGGGATCGCTGACCCGTGACAGGATGGCCAGCAGCATGAAGAAGGTGTAGGTTCCGCCCGCTATCAGGATTCGGGGCCAATTTTTGCGGCTCCAGAGCAGGAGCCCGACGCCGATCATCAGCGGGGCAAAGAAATACTGGGACAGGTATTGGTGGGTCCAGAGAAACAGGATGAATCCAGTCAGAATGGCTAATCCATAGACGAGAGTGCGGTGTTTCCCGCCGGTCAGCAGGCGGATGAGGAGGTAGAGTCCCGCAATCTGGTAAAACGTGACGAAGCCCGGACTGACGGCCCAGCGGGAAAAAAAAATGTTCCAGGGCGAAACGGCGAGCAGGGCGGCGGCAAAGACTCCGGCGGCGCGACTGTGGAACAGATGGAAGAGCAGGAGTCCGAACAGGGGGATGGCGGCCACATTCAGCAGGGCGCAGGGAAGCCGGGCGGCAAACTCAGTCGGACCCAAAAGAACCAGGAATGGCATCATGATGTAGGAGGGGAGTGAGGATGGAGAGTCTCCGAACTGTCGCGAATTCAGAGGCCAGCGGTCACCATGGTGCTCGGCACCCGTGGTGAGCAGACTCCAGGCGTCGTACATGACAACCGCTTCATCCTGACCGAAGCCGCCGGGGTAATCACCCAGTCTAACAAGGCGCAGTCCAGCGCCCAGCAGGGTTAACAGAACCAGGGCCATTGCAAAGCTGTTTATGCGTGGCCTGATCACGGTTGTGTATGATGAGAGTATTGACACGATGGATTCATTGGTTGGCAACTTTTAATCGTACAAACTTCTGGTTGCTATGGCTATTGCATTTTCCCGGAAACATGCGATATTCCCTTGCACAGAGGGCATGCCATAACGGTTTGGCCCCGAATTAACCTCCTAGGAGAAGTAACATGGCAAAGGCACAGGCGAAGGCATTGACGAAGAGTCAGATCGTGGCGAGCGTGGCGGAAGCGACCGAACTCACCAAGAAGCAGGCGGGCGAAGTCATCGAAGCGTTGGTAACACTGGCGTACAAGAACGCCAAGAACAGTTTCACGTTTCCCGGTTTGGGCAAACTGGTGCTGGTGAATCGCAAGGCCCGCATGGGTCGCAATCCCGCGACCGGCGCGACGATCAAGATCCCGGCCAAGCGCGTGGTTAAGTTCCGCGTCGCCAAGGCCGCCA
>JBAWZH010000191.1:0-4609 GCA_037143135.1 bacterium | reverse complement strand
GCATTCGCCCGATACCACTCCAGCATGGTGTATTCCGGGTTATGGAGTCGGCCGCTCTCGCCCTTTCGGAAGCAGGGGCCGATTTGATAAATCCGGTCATACCCCGCTGCCAGCAACCGCTTCATGTGCAGTTCCGGCGAGGTGCGAAGGAAGGCATCGCCTGAAGGTTCGGCGTCAATGTGGAGTTCCAACGCCGGGGCTGGGAGGCGCACGGGGGTTTCGATCTCGGTAAATCCGTTATGTTGAAACCAGTCCCGAATGGAGGCGAGAATCAAACTCCGCAACGTCAGCGCCGGCTGCAACCCCTGCAACCGGGCTCGCTCAAGATGGGGAGAACGCTTCGTGATCAAACTACTTCTTCAACACCCGGTCATAATACTCGCCGGTGCGCGTGTCGATCTTGATGGTGTCACCCTGGTTGATGAACAGCGGCACCTGAATTTCGAAACCGCCGTTGATTTTGGCGGGTTTGAGCGTATTGGTTGCCGTGTTGCCGCGGGCGCCGGGTTCGGTATCCAGAATTTCCTTCTCAATGAAGGTCGGCAGGGTGACATCCACTGGGATGCCGTTGAAGTACAGAACGTGAACTTCGCAGTCCTCAAACAGGAAATACCGGTTATCGCCAAGCACCTTGCCCGGAAGGGTGAACTGCTCGTAATTCTCGTCCATGAAGATATAGTCATCCCCCTCATAGTGGGAGTAACGCATATTGCGTTCTTCCAGGTCGGGCCGCTTCAAGGTGTCATTGGAGCGGAAGTTGCGCACATAGGTATTGCCGTCGATCAGACTCTTGAGGCGGCAGGTGTAGATGGCCGCGCCCTTGCCGGGCTTCACGAAATTGAACTCGGAAATAATATAGGGTATGTTGTCGAGTTCAACACGAAGACCCTTCCGAAAATCGGACGCGGAGTAATCTGACGCCATAAAAACCAATCCCTTCATTCCTCTGCTGATTCAGAATAGCGGCATAAAATAAGCATCTACCCCCTGTGTGTCAAACAGGAAAGAGAGGATTTACCGATTCCGCCGCAACGTTATCCTGACTGCTCCCCAGAGGATCAGCAGGCTTAGGGATAGCCAGGCGATTCGGGAGGGCCATCCTGTGGTTCGCTGGTTGACGGCCTTGAATTCCACGGTCATCGGTTTGCCGATTTCCGTCTGCAGAACCTGGTTGAACGTGAAGCAGAGGCCGCGTTTTGGCAGATTGACCCGCAGGGGAAGAATCTTGGTCGCGGCAATCTCCTGGGCCTGCGATACCTTCGCCCACTGCAATTCCGCAACCCGTTCGTCGTATTGCGACGCCTGGGATGAAGTGCGCTGCTGGATTTCTGAAATCGGCAGGTTCACTGTTTCCCCGAAACTGCCATTCCCGTCCATCTTGGCCTGCTGTCCCGCCACGAGATTGAGCGCCTGTGACCGGTTCAATTCCTTTTCCAGTTTCTTGATGTCGCTGATGCTATCCTTGTCCTGGGCGCCGATCTTGCCCTTTGCGCGGTTGAAGTATTGATAGGAATAATTGGCGTTTCCGCTGGCCAGTTGGCTTCGCGCATTGCTCAGGGAGTTAACCACCTCCTCATTCCTTGCCAGTTTGTTCCGCTCCTCGGCCTGCGCATAATCCACCATCGAGAACATCTGCTGGACCGGCGCGACAGTCGCCCGGGTCAGGGCCACGGCACGGGTCATGGTTCCCTCAAACCGGCCATACTGGTAATCGGGAGGCAGGTAGAGATCCCACTGCGCATTCTTCAAGGGCACATCGAGCCCGGGTGAGGCGAGGGTGACCGTCCCGCTTTTCCGGGGAAACGTCCCGTTGCCGACATAGGTCAGAACCACCTCGACCGTGGCCTCGCCCCCCGAACGCTCCATGGGCAGCAGGACGGTTCCATTGCGTCGGCTCGGGCGCACCGGTTGTCCGCTGACAAAGGCGCTCCACACCTGCACCCCGGCGGGCAGGTTGACCTCAAGGTACTGCCGCGCATTGTTCCGGATAGCCAGCGTCATCTCGGTCATCATCTGGCCATCCTCGGCCACCACCGTGGTCAGGTGAATCCGATCCACCAGCGCCTGCAGGACTTCCGCCTCATCGAAGCGTTGGGCCGCGAGCGCCAGTTTGTATCCGGGGCGCAGGTACCGGCAGACCAGGACGGCGCCGGAGTCCGGGGCCGCCGTCGTCGCCGCCCATTCGGGCAAGTCTCGGATATCCGCCTTGAGAAGATCCGAATTCAGTTTTTTGGCGTCGAGTTTCATTCCCGGCGGCGCCAGGATGGTCAGCCAGCCGGTCTCACGTTCCACCCCGGCGGCTTCCACGCCCATCAACTCCAGGGCGCCGTCCTTCACATTCCACGGCAACTCCCAGGTAACGGTCAGGGCATAGATCCCGCGTACCTTGTTTTGCAGTTCCACGCGCCACTCGCCCGTGGTCGGATCGTAATCCTTCCGGCGGATGGATCCTCCCGTCACCTCCACATTCCGGAAGGCGGAGGGAATCCGGACCCGGAATTCCCGCGAGGGAGAATTCGCCACGTCGTACCGGATGACGGATCGGCCTGTGGCCAGGGTTTCCGTCAGGGTGATCGTATTCATCACCTCGGCGCGCACCCAGGAGTCGATCAACTCGGTGGCCACCGTAAGACTCCAGCCCGCCTGCGAGGCGCCCCGGTCGCCGGGGATCTCCTTGAAGGCCAGAACCCCGCTGGCGGGGAGTGACGGTGCGGTGTTCAGAACCGGAACCGTCGCGGCCGGAACCTCGGTCAATCCGCCAAAGGATTCGCGCTTGATCTGAATGCCATCCTCGGCGGACACCGTGACGTAGCCCGTTCCCTTCTGGACATCCGGTGCGCCGATACCCTCCACGGCCACCGACTTGGACAGGGCCTTCTGCGGCCGCGCCAAATAAACCGTAAACGGATACACGCCCAGGGTTCGTTCCTTCAGCGTGAGTTCCAGCAGGCGGCGTCCGCCGACCGTTGCCGCAGGTTTCTCCTGCCACTGCGAGAGGGTGTTGCCGGCCTCCACCCGGTCGACCCGGTAGCCGTCGGGCAACGATACTCTCACGCTGAACACGCCTGCCCGCTTGATGGTGACCTGAACATCGGCCCGGAGTCCGAGTTGTTCGGGACTGATGGTCAGGTGGTTTCGGATCAGGGCCTCCAGTTGAGGCTGGAGAGGGGCCACAGAAACGGCGAGTTCAAAGGTCGGCTTGAGGAAACGGTAGGCGCAGGCAGGCCGGGACGTTTCCTTGCCACCCAGAATCCGCAGGGCCTCCTCGACATCGACTTTCTGGAGATCCTGCTGGGTCTCGATGACGAGACCGAACTCCTCTCCTGTCTTCAGCGCCACCAGGCCGGTTTCCCGCTTTGCATCGGTGGCATGGGGGATTTCAATCTTTATCCTGGGGGAGATGACCTGTGCCCCCGGCGTCACGCCGGGAACATCCGTCTTTTCAGTTTCCAGGGTCAGGCGGTAGTCGGGCGTCATGCCCTTCGCCAGTTGCACACTCACGGTCTGTCCCTCCAGTTTCCACGTGCGGATCGAATCGCCTTCCACCCGCATCAGGCGTTGCCCGGCGGGAATACTGACCTGCAGTTGGCGCAATTCACCCTGGGTGACTTGATAATCCAGGATGGATCGCACGTTGATGACCCCGCCGCCCAGGGACACGAGGGAGGTGTTCCTGCAAAAGACCGTTGTCGCGATTTCCTCCGCCCGCTTCATTCGCGGGGTCCAGAGCAACTCGACATGACCGGTCGAACCCAGCACGGCATCCACACGGGTCTGCTGGTCGCCGACCGGGCCCGACGTGAACGACACAGCGGCCGGCAATTCCACCATCGCGCCGGGTTCATCCAGCACGACCGAGAGTCGGCTGACCAACGCGGGGGGAATATCAAAGGCGATTTGCCGCTTCGCCACATCCCCGCCCAACTTGACGAGGAGTTTCATTTTCACCGAGGCTTTGCCTGTCTGAGACAACCGGACGTCAACGTTCTGGCCGGTCCGGACCAGTTTTGCCGTACCCTCATCCCGGGATCCAAACCACCAGCCGCCTTTTTCGCCGGCGCCGGTGAACTCTTGAACGGCGACATCCGGGCCGAACAGCCGGATGGCCTGGTCGGGTGCTGTGGACTCCAATTCAAAGGCGGCCTCAATTTGCACGACCCGATCCGCCACCGATCCGTCGATGGCCTTCACGCTCCCGTTATACGTGGCGGACAGGATGGTGACGGAGCCGGAGGGCGCCGCATAGGCCGATGCGGCGAGCAGAAACGTTACCAGCAGGGCCGGTATCACCGGGGGAATCGGGGGCGGCGTACCCGGTTCAGTGTCCCCGGTGTTGGGTTTTCGTTTCCAGACTATCCGGCCTAACCACACCAACCCCGCCAGCGCCACCAGGGGCACGGCGATAATCATCGTCGTATCCAGGAGTCGCAGGGAGATCAGGAGGTGGATGATGCTGCCAAGAGTCAGTGCGAGGGCCACGGTGATGGCGAAGGAACTGCGCGCGGATCGCCGGAATTGCCAGCCCAGCAACACCAGTCCCGCCAACAAGGCCAGCGCCTGGAGAATACCGCGCGCCGCGTTAAAGACCTTCTGATCCATGGAGACGGCA
>JBAWZH010000190.1:0-4643 GCA_037143135.1 bacterium | reverse complement strand
CATTCGCGCCGCTGTTGACCGCTTGCAGCCGACCCGCCGCGTCATATCCGTAGCTGGCGCTATACGTGCCACTGATGCCGCCCAGGCTGAGCGAGGCAGGCTTCAGGTTGTCGGTATAAGTCCAGCTCACGGAGAGGCCAGCGAGGATACCGTTGCTGTAGCTCTCGCTGAGCAACTGATTGGCGTTGTTGTAGGCCAACGTGGTGGTCGCGCTGGTCCCTTGCGTAATGGCGGCCTGGCGTCCGCGCCGGTCATAAGTATAGCTGAGGCCCGGCGTGGTTCCGTCGTTGTAGCCAACGGTAGCGAGTCCACCGGCGTTGTCATAGGTGTAGGTGGTGGTGATGCCGCGCGCCCACAGCCGGGTCCGCAAACGTCCGGCCGCGGTGTTTGTGTAGGCCGGGCCGGCAGTGTTGCCGTCGTAAGTTTTGCTGTCGAGCCAGCCGCGGTAGGGGTTGTAGTTCCAGGTCGTGACCCGGCTGCCGCTCTGACTGGCAAAGCCGCTCCAGTTGGTCATGGTTGTCACGCGACCGGCATAGTCGTAGCCGTAGCCCACCGGATAGATGCGCGAGCCGTAGGTTTTCTTCAACAAGCCGTTCGGGAGGAATTCGTTCGTGACGCTGCCCCCGTCCGGCTGGATAGTCTGCACCGCGCGGAGCGACGAATCATAGACGGTGGTGGTGGTTTGGGGGGCTGCGCCGAGGCCCGGGGCTGGGGTGGTGGCGGAGACGACTTGATCGGCGTTGTTGAAGCCGTAGCCGGTCGTTCCGTTGCGCGCATCGTTTACGCCGTTCTGCCGGCCATGCGCGTCGTATCAGTAGTTGAGAGTTGAGAGTTGAGAGTTGAGGGAGTCGTAACGGGTGACGGAGGTCAGCCGGCCATAGGAATAAGCGCTGATTGTGTAAGACAGGTCGGGTGCGGTCGTCATGACCGAGCGGCTGGCGCCGGTGCCGTACTGGGTGAGCGCTTCCGTGATGGCCGCTTCCGAGTTGTCTCCGTAAACGGTCTGCCAGCTATGGAGACCGTCGGCCGAGGCTTCAGACCGGGAGACCAGCCTCCCGCTCGACTGCCCATTGTCCCAAACCAACGTATCCTGGCGTACCAGATCGGGTTTGCTGCCGTTCGTTGGCACGATGCTCCACTGAACCTGGGTGATCCGGTTACTGCCGCCCTTCAGGGTGCCGAGCGCGCTCAGTAAGGCGTCGTAGTCGGTTGGAACCGAACTGTTGTCCGTTACGGCGATTGTATATTCCTGCCGGCCTTGCCCGTCGTAGGTGTAAAGGGTGATGACGCCATCCGGGTCGGATTCTTTCCACACCTGTCCGTATTCGTTGCAGAAAGACTGGCGGGACGGCGCAGCGGAGTCCACACCGGGCCGGGGAGCGTAAGCGGTCTTGCAGGCGCGTCCGGTCCCGTCCAAATACGTCTTGTTCGTTTCCGAAGAATCGCTGCCGTCAGCGTGAAGTTTGATCTCCTGTGTATAACGCCGATAGAAGTTGCCGTTCGACCCGACGTCGGTGGCGTAGCGCACCTGCTGGACAGCGGTGCCGATGACCTCGGCCAGTTGCCCATCCCGGTTGTAAATCTCCACCCGGGCGCCGCCATCCGGGAAGAGGTTGGTCTTGAGGGTCAGGCCCGAAGAAGTGATCAGATTGGTGTAAGCGGTCCGCCCGTTCAAGGCGTTGGTTTGCGCGATGATCTGGCCCAGCAGGTCGTATTGAAACTGGGCCTGGGTTATGACATTCCCGTTGGTGCCTACGCGCATTGTGGCCAGCACGCGGCCAAGCCCGTCGAGCCGGTTCGTAGTTTCGATTGCCCTGTCCAGGCTCCCGACAACGTCAACCACCGTGCGCGTGCCGATCTGGCGCTTCATCAGGGGGTCATACTCGTAATACGTCCTGATTCCTTCCCGATCATCGATGTAGTCCAGTCCGCAACAGTCATTGTAACGGTAATGCGCGGTGCGGCCGGCGAGATCGGTAACGTCGTAGCTCCGCCGCAATGTGTCCAGATAATTGCCGCCGGAATCCTTGTAGTTGTAAACTTGACTGGCCAGCACCACGCTGTTGGTGATGTCCAGGCTCGTGACAGACAACAACAGGCCTAGTTCGTCCACCACGGTGGTGGTTTGGGTCCCGCTAACAATGGAGCCAGGCACAGACGGATCATCTGGCTGTCCCGTCTCCTCGATGGTGGTGTAATCGTCCTGGTAAGTATAAATAGTCGCTGTGCCATCCTGGTGCAAGCTGGACACCACGCGCCCCTGGTCATCTTTGACGGTGACCATGCGCAAGTTGGCGGCCGCGCCCCATGTCGCTCCTGGGTCGGGACATTCCTGGGCCTCCTCCCGGGTCGAATCATACACTCTATGATATGTCCTCGAAATCTCCTGGGGCGCTCCTGCAACGGGAACCTTCACAATCGTTCTGCGCGCCGTGAGCAGATACAGTCCGCTATCATCGCCTATGCCATCCACATCCGGGTCGAAGCTGTACGCGTACTCGGTCACCTTGCAGAGGTTGGGATAGGGCTGCGTCCCTGGGTTGGGTGGAGCATTGGTGCCATAGGTCGAATAGTTGGTCGAAACCCGGCCTAAACTATCGTACGTGTAATAGGCCCATTTCCCATCCCAATAATCCGCCCGTTGAAGCAGATTGGTGCTGGCGCCGTTGGCGCGATCGGAGGAGAGGTACACATACGTATTGGTGCGCGCTGTGGCTCCAGTCCCTTCCACCTCCCGTTCAAGCAGGGTGTCATTGAGCCCGGGTATATAGTCGTACGTCTTGATGGTCTCCTTAAGAACCTGCCCGCCCGAGCTGACTTCGCAGAAATAGTTGGTGATGTTGGTGTTGCCGGTGTCAGCGACCGTCCAGGTGGAGTTGGTTGTTTGTCCGTCCGGCTGCAAGAGATCCCAACGATTGCTCGCAGGCCTGTAGGTGTATTGGAAGAGCCGATCGGTTCCGCCGCGCTTTTCGGTAATATTGAGGTGGTTGGTGTCGGCCGCTCCGAAAGGGTTTTCCAACACCCAGGTTACAAAGGCCGGCGCGTTCGTCCCGTAATACCCGCCATCCTTCCCGGTCACGGCGTTGGTTGAAAACACCTCCAACTGATACTTGTAGTCGTTTACGCCGGTCACATTGACCAGTCCTTGAGGCACTTTAACTTGCTTCACGGTGCTGCCACCGGCCAGCAGAATTACTTCCACCCCGGGACGCTCGAATGGAACCTGGTTCGTGGTCGGTTGGGCCAGTGTGGTCGAAGGTCTTGGAAAGTTCAGCAGCATGCATCCGGCGTCGAGAGTAGGCGTCGCCAGGCCAAAGTTGAGGCGCAAGTTGGCGCGGTTGGCGCTGTCCGTATAAACAGCGCCGGAGCCATGCGAGCGACTCTTCGTGCCGCAGGTGCCGCAGTCCGTGCCCCCTCCTCCACTTCCCCCGCCTCCTCCGCTATCGTCAGGCGGAAGATCAACTTGAATCGTCCCGATGGCAGTATAGGTTATGTCTTGCAGATCACACCCCTCCTCCACGCATTGCCCGGTGGCCGTGGCCGTAACCGTTATCACGCCCGTCCACCTTGGTTCCGAAATCTTCCAGTGGCCGCCACCGCATAAATCATTGGTGATGAACCTAAGTTTGCAGCCTGTTGTTCCGAGGTCTATGATGGTCGACCCGCAGTAGCACTGGTCAACGATGTTACTATTGCTATCGCAGGAACCCTTTGCGACGTGTGCTTCGCCACTGACATCAGCAATGTCACTCGTGCTGCGCATCACCAGCGGCGCGTTCGTCACGTAATAGTGGCCACACGCGACGCGGTAGCCGATGTCCGACCACGTTCCTGCGCCCCCAGCGCACCCAGTCACGCTAATGCCTACTTCAGCCATGCCTCCAGAGACGAGGCGGTCCCCGCACGTCGTGACATCGGCCATGACAAAGCGCAAGACACACATCATAAGAGCGAGCAGTCCGAAAGGCAACAACTGGTTTGTCTTTAGATTCTTCATAGCGTTCATTTCTTTCAGTCTTTGCATGAGGGCCGTTGTTACTTAAGCGGGGTGAAAACCTGAAGACCGCTGCCGGAAACCAAGCCGTTAGGCGAGTTGTAAACCTGCCAGGAAGTAAGATCATCTGCGCCATTACCGTTGCCGTTCGTGTCCTCCAGGTAATCCGGAACACCATCGCCATCGGTGTCATAAGGTTGGCCCGTGTTGGGATCAACGGCTACATAGTGAAAACCGATATCGACGATTGTGCCAGCTTCCTTGACCTGATTTGTGGTCGTGGTGAAGTGGTAAAGCCCGGCGTTGGTGGCGTATCGGCTGCCGGCATCGATGAGGGTGCTGAGCATGCCGTCATTGGTCGGATAATAATATGTGCCCAGGTAGCTGGTTTGATAGACGGGACTGTTGGTTAGGATTCGGTCGTTGCCTTGACTACTGGAGAGTGTGCTGTAGTTAGTTACGTAAGCGTTATAGCCGTTGGTGAATGTGCCGTTTCCGGTGCTGATTGCGGTACGGTCGAATAAATTATCATAAGCGAGTCCTCTCGTTCCGTTGGGAAAGTAGTTCATCCGATAAGAAAGACTGCCGCCTCGGAAGAGGTTGTTTTGCAGATACCAGTGCCCGATGTCCTCATCGTCGTTGAAGGATA
>JBAWZH010000189.1:0-4680 GCA_037143135.1 bacterium | reverse complement strand
GGCTCGCGGATATGGGGCGGCACTTCATCCAGCAGGTGTGAATCGTGAATGCCGGTGACCTGTTCCGGCGCTCGGTGCTGGTTGCGCGCGGTGCGCTCAAAGAGATGCAGGTTCTTGCGTAGCCGGTCATAAACCCCTTTGAATTCCACACCGTTACCGAGCGGCCAGGTGACGGGGAATGCGCCGATCCCGAGGACTTTCTCCAGTTCGTCAACCAGGGCGAGGGGATCCTGGGCGGGCCGGTCCATCTTGTTCATGAAGGTGAAGATCGGAATGCCCCGCAACCGGCAGATTTCAAAAAGTTTGCGTGTGCGCTCCTCAATACCCTTCGCCGCGTCAATGACCATGATGACACTGTCCACGGCCGTCAGGACGCGGTAGGTGTCCTCGCTGAAATCCTTGTGGCCGGGGGTGTCGAGCAGATTGATCACGCACCCGCCGTAGTCAAACTGGAGCAGGGTGGAGGAAACGGAAATGCCGCGTTCCTTTTCCAGTTCCATCCAGTCCGAGGTCGTGTTTTTCTGATCCCGCCGGGAACGTACCGAACCGGCCAACTGAATGGCGCCTCCATACAGAAGGAGCTTTTCTGTAAGCGTCGTCTTGCCGGCATCCGGGTGCGAGATGATCGCAAACGTACGGCGCCGGGCTATTTCACTTGTAAATACGGATTGGTCCATTGGGGGGCGAAGAGTAGGAAATGGGTCGGGTGGTGTCAATGCGGACGTGATTCGAGGGTCGATCAACGGGTCAAGGGCGTGTATGTGAACGCCGTAGGGGCTTGTCGTAATCGTAGAGATGAATGAATCGGCCCCGAGACAAATGATTTTGCTTGATTACGGGGGAGTCAATCAGGAATACTCCCGCAGTTATTTTTCAAGCGGCAGGAGGCGGAGATGGCTCGAGAACTGGCATTTACACTGATCAATCCTTACACAATTTCCAAGTCACGCACGGGCGGTGTGATCGGACGGTTGATCAGCCGTACCGGGCTGGAGTTGGTGGCGGCCCGGATGTTTGGCCCCAGTTCGGAACTGGTGACGCGGTATTCGGATTCCCTTCTCACGAGTAACCAGAACGAACCTGAATTTGCGCGTTTGCTGAGTGAATATGTCCGAAAATCCTACGCGCCGGATCCGCACACCGGGCGTCCCCGCCGTGTCATTCTTCTGTTGTTCGAGGGGGAAAACGCCATCCAGAAGGTGCGGGAGGCAACCGGCCACCTCAGGGCGGGTTGGATCGGCGGAGAAACGATACGCGACACCTATGGCGATTGCATTGAGGGCCCGGGCGGGACGATTACGTATTTCGAGCCGGCCGTTCTGGTGGCGCCGAGTGTTGAGCGCGCCGCCTCGGTGCTTCGACTGTGGGCGGACTATGCGGATCGGGACGGCGGAATCGTGGACAAGAGCCTCGACATCGCCGACACCGAGGGTATGCAGAGCACCCTGGTGTTGATCAAGCCCGATAATTTCCGTTTCCCGAGCGTCCGTCCCGGACACATCATCGACCTTCTTTCGCGATCCGGCCTCAGAATCGTGGGAGTGCGGAAGTTTTCCATGACCGTGGCGCAGGCGGAAGATTTTTATGGGCCTGTGCGACCCGTTCTTCGTGAGAAGTTCAAGGCGATTGCCGCCCAGAGCGCCGGGGACATTCTGTCCAAGGCGCTCGTTCTTGATATCCCGGAGGAGGCCAAGGCCGTGATTGGCGAGACCGTTGGCCCGATCATGGGGGAGGCTCAGTTCGAGGAAATTGTCAAATTCATGACCGGCTTCAAACCGTCCCAGGTGGCGGAGGCGGACAAGGCGAGAACCGGCTCGGAAAATTGCCTGGCGCTGGTTTACAAGGGCATCAGCGCCGTGGAGAAGATCCGTTACCTGCTCGGGCCGACCGACCCGGCCAAGGCGCAACCCGGTTCCGTGCGGCGTGAGTATGGCAGCGATATCATGGTCAATGCGGCGCACGCCTCTGATTCGCCGGAAAACGCAGCCCGCGAAATGAAAATTGTTAACGTTCAGGAAGACACAATCAAGGAATGGGTGGGGAAGTATTATGGAACTTAATGCAAAGGTGGCGGGTATTGCGCCATCCGTTACGTTGGCTATCGACGCGATGGCCAAGTCCCTTGTCGCGGCGGGGGAGAAAGTTTGCGGATTCGGGGCCGGGGAACCGGACTTCGATACCCCGGAGCATATCAAGGAGGCGGCGGCCAAGGCCCTACATGAGGGAAAGACCAAGTACGCACCCAACGATGGCATTGTCGAACTGCGAGCCGCCATTGCGGACAAACTCACGCAGGAAAACAAACTGTCCTATAAGCCCGAGCAGATCCTGGTCAGTAACGGCGCCAAACATTCCCTGTTCAACATCTTCATGGCCTTGTGCCGCGACGGCGACGAAGTCATCATTCCGGCCCCGTACTGGCTCAGTTATCCTGAAATGGTTCGTGTTGCCGGGGGGCGCCCCGTTTTCGTTCGGGGTCTTGAAGCCAACGGGTTGAAGATTACCCCGGCCCAGTTGGAGACCGCGATTACCCCTCGCACCAGGGCGCTTGTGATTAACAGTCCCTCAAACCCCACGGGAATGGTCTATTCACGCGACGAACTTCGCGCCCTAGCGGAGGTGGCCGTGACGCATAACCTGATCCTGGTGTCGGACGAAATCTACGAGCGGATGGTTTATGACGGCGTGGAGGCGGTCAGTGTGGGCGCTCTCTCGCCCGAGATTTTCAAGCGTACCATTACCGTGAACGGCTTTAGCAAACCCTACTCGATGACGGGGTGGCGGCTTGGTTATTTTGCCGGTCCCCTCGACATCGTCAAGGCGGCGTCAGCCCTCCAGAGTCACAGTACCTCCGCGCCGAACACGTTTGCCCAGTATGGCGCCGTGGCCGCCCTGCGGGGATCACAGGACTGCGTGACCCGGATGGTGAAGGCCTTTGATGAACGCCGCCAATATCTCTACAAACGGTTGACCGGCATGAAGGGCATCACCTGCGCCAAACCGTCCGGCGCGTTCTATGTATTCCCCAACATCTCGTCCTTCGGCCTCTCCTCCATCGATTTTTCCGCCAAACTACTGGAGCGGGAAAAAATGACGGTGGTTCCCGGACTTCCCTTCGGCGCCGATGAGAACGTTCGCCTTTCCTACGCGTGCAGTATGGCCAACATCGAGGAGGGCATGACCCGCCTCGAGCGGTTTATCGCGACGCTGTGAGAAGCGTGGCCTCGCGCCATTCCCGAACCGAGCTGATCAGGTAAATCTTGCCGCAGCGGAAAAGGTCTTCAGTCCGGATGATGGCTTCCCTGATCTTGCCTTGCTCCAGCAATTCAGCGCGGTAAACCCCCTGAAGGAGTCCGGATCCGACGGGCGGGGTAATCCGTTCGCCTTCCCGTTCGACGACGATATTGGCGATGGTGGATTCCGTCAGTTCACCTGCCGGGTTCCAGAGCAGGACATCATCGCAGTCCGTCAATCCTGACTTTGCCTCCTCGTAAACCGCGCGATGGGTGGTCTTGTGGTACAGGAAACGATTGGCGGGATCAACAGGTTTTGACGCCAGCCTGACGCGGACGGGAGTCGCCGTATCCGCAGGGGCAAGAGGGACGGATTCAATCCTGATCGTTCCGTCGCGGGCGACGAGAAGCCGGATCCGGTGGGCGCCTCCGGAGACGAGCGTGGCCTCGTGTTGATGCAACGCTGAAAGCGCTTCGCGCCGCGAAAGCGGAATGTCAAAATAGTCGGCGGAATCCAGAGCCCTTTGAAGATGTCGTTCCAGAAGAAAATAGCCGGCCTCCGGTGTCCACCGTATCGTTTCAAGAAGTTCAAATGCGGGTTGCCTGTCAGTTAATATCCGGGCCTTGAGCCAGCATTCGTCATATTCATTTTCCGTCTCGGAATCCCAGACAATCCCGCCGCCGACCCCGTAGTCTGCCCGGAGCGTTTCCCGGTCCACCAGGACGGTTCGGATGGCGACATTAAACTGGGCCTGCCGACCGGGCGCCAGATAGCCGATGGAACCGGTGTAGATCCGGCGCGGGGTGGTCTCTTCAGCGGCGATGATCGCCATCGTGCGGGGTTTGGGCGCGCCGGTGATGGAGGCGCAGGGAAACAGGGCGGTCAGGATGTCGGTGACGGAAGAGCGGGTTCGGGCCGTGACGGTGGAGACCATTTGCCAGACGGTGGGATAACGTTCCACGTCGAAGAGGGGGCCGGCCTCCACCGTGCCGGGAATGGCGACGCGTCCCATATCATTGCGGATCATGTCAACGATCATGACATTCTCGGCACGGTTCTTGGCCGATTCCCGGAGCGCCCGGGCCTGTCGCCGATCCTCCCCGGAAGTCAGACCGCGTTTGGCTGTGCCCTTCATGGGGCGCGATTCCAGGCGCTCACCGTCGAGACTGAAAAAAAGTTCCGGCGAGGCGGAGCAGAGGGCAAAGGATCCCGTATCCACGAACGCCGAATAATGAGCGCCCTGCGCTTCGACCAGGTTCTCAAAAAGCGTCCGGGGCGAACCCGGGAGGGACGTGGAGAGACGGAAGGTGTAGTTGATCTGATAGGTGTCGCCCGCGAAGAGATAGTTTTTCAAACGGGAAAGGGCGAGTGAATACGCTCCGCGTGAGAGGGAGGGATCCCAGGAACAGGGAGGGATGCGGGAGAGGGGTTCAGAAGGTGAGGAGG
>JBAWZH010000188.1:0-4692 GCA_037143135.1 bacterium | reverse complement strand
ACTGCAAAGGCAGCCTATTTGGCCCTGCGTTGGGAAATCCGGGCCCTCGTTTTCGCCAATCCCAAACTCGATTTTGAGGAACTGCTGTTTTACAGTCGCCGAAATGGCAAGTGTTTTCCCGATGTCTCAAGTATTTCCATGGTCTGGGCCGGCAGTCCTGGCGGCGATCTGAGCGTTCTGAAAATTGATCGCAGTGGGGGTCCGGCACAGGTGCGGACCCTCCTGAATGGACGCCTTCCCGCTGGCCACGTTCACGGCATTGATCTCCATTGGGACGGGAAACGACTGCTCTTTGGTTATGTGCAAAATGACCAGGATTTTTCGAAATCGAATTGCCGCCCAGGACACGCGGAATGGTTGAAGAGTGGTCCTGGCAGCATCTACGAAATCAACACCGATGGAACCGGACTGCGTCAAATCACCAAGAGCGAGCGGTTCCACGATGTTGCGCCAACCTACCTGCCCGACGGCGGGGTGGCGTTTATGTCCGACCGGTCACTGTCGGGCGTGCAGTGCAATCAGCCAGTACATGATGAGTTGTTCGCGAACCTGTACGCCTGTAAGGCCGACGGTTCAGATTTGTTCCGCCTCGTCAACAATGCGAATGGAGATTACAATCCGCATACCCTTGACGACGGGCGTGTGGGATTCATGCGATGGGAGTACAATGAACGTATGTTCGTGCATTCCCTGTGGGCTGTCCGTCCCGATGGTCGGTATGCAGAACCAATCTTCGCCCAACATCTGGGACCGGGGTCGGTTCAGAAGATGATTGTGGATGCTCGCAACATTCCTGGTTCTGATCGCCTCGTCGCCACTGCCAGTGGACACTACAACTTTGAGCGGGGAGTAATTGTGACCATCGACCCCAAATGCGGCATCAATAATTTCAAACAAGGAATGCGAACTGTCCCCGAAGGTTTGCCAGTATGGGAAGGTCTGAGTGCGCCAACGCGATCAAAAATTGGATTTTATACAACCCCGTGGGCGCTGTCGGAGAAATATGTGGTGTGTGGATATGAGTATTGCACTGATCAAAGTGATCCCGTTGGGTTTGGCCTTTATCTGGTGGACAGTTTTGGGAATCGAGAATTGTTACTTCGCAATCCGCAATGCGCCAGTATTCAGCCGATTCCATTGCGGGCGCGCCCGGCACCCAAATTGATTCCTCGGGGCGATAGTACCGAGGCCGAAGCGACATGTTTGCTGGCCGATGTGACTGACGGAACCGAATTCCTGCGTCCTGGCGATGCAAAATACCTGCGAATCATCGAGAATCTGGTATGGCCGTACACGGTCGAAGATGGTGAGATGCGTTATCGGGTTGAGGATGCCCATTGCGAAAACTACACCGCCAAGCGCATCATCGGTGATGTTCCGATTGCCGCCGATGGCAGCGCTCATTTCATCGTGCCGGTAGATAAACCGATTTACTTCGAGATTCTTGATGCTAATCACCAAGAAATCCGCCGGATGCGCAGTTGGATCAGTTTCCAACCTGGCGAAAAACGTGGTTGCATCGGTTGTCATGAAACCCGCACCACAGCTCCGCGAGCAACTTCCGCCGTACCAACTGCGTTTCGTCAAGCACCTGCGCGGCCGAAAGCCGTTGTTTCGTGGGGTGACAAACCCGTGAATTTCCTGAGAGACATCCAACCGATTTTCGACAAAAATTGCGTGTCTTGCCATGCCGGCATCAAAGCCGCTGGTGCTTGTGACCTGTCCGGTGGACTGACAAGAAAATACAACATTGCGTATGAAACCTTGTTTGGATACCAGGGGTTTCGCCCCTCAGCGGCTTTGGCCAAGGTTTCGACCAGCGTCAATGTCGTTTTTCCCCTGTTGGCAGCGCCACACCGCCTCAACTACGACTATCCCACACCACCTCGAAATTTTGGTTCGTCGCAAGCCCTGCTGCTCAAGGTACTCGAAAACGAAACTCATCGCAGCCAGGTGAAATTGTCACCACAAGATCGGATCGATCTGAGTGCCTGGATTGATCTCAATGCTCCGTACCACGATCGAAGTTTCAGTAAACGACGAAATCCCAGCGTAGTTCCAGCCATGACTCCCGATATCACCGCCATTTTCAAACAACGCTGCGTATCGTGTCATGCTGAGAAAGATCTGGCTCGACCAGATTGGATCAACATCGCCACCCCTGAGCGCAGTCGTTTTCTGACCGCGCCATTGGCCAAAACCGCTGGCGGCGACGAACGCTGCGGTAAGGCAGTGTTTGCCAATACCGACGATCCCGAATACGTCAAACTTCTAACCTGGACCCGAACCCAGGCAATCCTGACCTGGACAAAACCACGCCGAGATGTCATGGGTCTCATCGAAGCAGGTCGTATGCCCGCTTGGGTGACAGAAACAACAAAGAAACCATAAAAAAGGTCGTATGCCCGCCTGGATCATATCAACAGCAAAGAAACCCTAAGAACAAGGAGTCTCCTGATGAATCGTTCCCTTCTTCTCGCCGCCGTCTGCGGCGGGGCAGTGTTCACATTCAGTTCCTGCGTAAGATCAGGATCTTCCGCAAATCTCTACAACCCTGATGGCGCCCTGGCGGTACCGGCTACCAAGGACGCCTATTATCAGGTGATGAACAACTTTGGCTATCCGATTCCCAAACGCCTGCGCACGGATGACTTCTGGGTCTGTGATTTTGCCCAAGGTGATATGGGCAAACTGGGCATGGGTGGCATTTTCTGGATCAATGCCAAGGGCACCTATGAGCAAAGCGGCGACAAGAAGTATAACGGCCCCATGAAAGAGGCGCAGTTTGGGTATCTGGGGCATGAAATCTATCTGCTGCCAGGCCAAATGCTGCCAGAACACCGGCATATTGCCGGTCCTGAAGGGTATGGTCCCAAGATGGAATCCTGGCATGTGCGCTATGGCAGCGTCGAGTTCTTCGGCCAGCACAAGGGCGCAGGCGACGAAAAAGCCATCAGCGAGATGCCCGAAAGCGAAAGACCCTGGGGCTTTGGACAAGCCTGGTTCCAATCGACCTATGTGGTGAAACGGTCTGCTGGCGAGATGTACACCCTGGTCGATCCCGCGTCATGGCATTTCCAGCGTGCTGGTGCTCAGGGAGCCATTGTCACAGAATATGCAACCTATCACAACCATGTTGAGTTCAGCAAACCGGGAATGAAGTTTGCCAACACAACCAAGAAGGAATCGAAATAATCATGAAAATCACCTTTTTTTGGGTCATACTTTTTCTTGTAACCCTCGGGGGATCCGAAGTCGCGACTGGATCATCCATCAAACACCACTTTTTAGCGGTGGATGACGGCACCCTGTCCTTGCACCACGTTGATCAAAATGATCCTTCCAAGAACTGGAAAATCCCCTTTGGCGGTTACAGCATGGATCTCCAGTTTATCGGCGCTGGCCGTGTCCTTTTGGCGGTGGATGACGGCTATAAGGAGTTTGCTCTGGCCGACGGCAAAGAATTGAAGGCATTTAAGGGGCTCACAGGAAAAAGTCATTCTGTCGAACGTCTTGCCGATGGCCGAACTCTTCTGGCCATGCGCGACATGGCCGGGATGGGCCATGGTTTTGTCGTGCTGGACAAGAATGACGCTGTGTTGGGCAAAGTTACACTGCCTGGATTCCAGTGGATCCGACACCTGCGAAGCACAGCGCGTGGGACCCTGATCATTGCGGCCGCTGGTCGCGTGGCTGAATGCACCCTGGATGGAAAAATCCTGTGGAACGCCGCCGTCCCCGGCAACAACTTCAAGGCTGTGGAACTCGATGAACAGCGTGTTCTGGTTTCCTGCGGCCCTGGTGGCCGCACCCTGCGCGAAATCGATCACACCGGCAAGGTGCTGAAAACCCTTGACGGCAAGGATCTCAAAGAAGGAAACTTCTGCGGTTTCCAACGCCTGAAAAACGGCAACCTTGTCCAAACCAACTGGCTGGGCCACGGTTCCAACCACGACTGGCAGGGGATCTTCGAATACGACGACCACAACAAGGTCGTCTGGAGTTACGGCGTCAAGCAATCATCCTTTGTCGAAGTCATCGTCCTGGATGATCTGGATCTGAGTGTTCTGCACGCCCAGCAAAGCAACGCCCAACTCGCCCCTCCGGCAGTGGAGACAAAAGCGCCCTGATATAATCCCTGAAAACATTGACATCCTGACCTGTCGCACCTGACCTGTCGCACTTGCGTTTCGGGTATCGTTTTGGCACTCTTCAAACGTGAAATTGAGGATCTTCCATTGATGGCCGTCACGCCCGAGGCAACGCGAGCGTGCCCATCCGCGGCGGCGCGCCGAACCCCCGCCTGGTTGCGGGGCCTGCTCGTTGGAGCAACCGTCCTGGCCCTCGCGCTCCCGCTGCTCGCGCGCCGCCTCCCGCTCGTGGCCAACAATGGCGACGTCGGGCACGCTGATAGCGGCGCCTATGCGATGCAGGGACTCGGACTCGCCACCGGCCACGGTTTGAGGGTTCCCTACATCAGCGGATTCTACCTCCCCTACCCGCGCGATTTCAGCCGCACGGACGACCACTGGCCGCCCTTCCTCGCGTTCGTGCTTGCGCCCGTCTTCCGCCTCTTTGGGCCCGATGCGGCCAAGGCGCATGCGGCCATGCTCGCCATCGGAACCGTCTGCCTCCCGCTCGCCGCCGCCTGGCTCGCCGGGGCCGCCACACGCCGCGCCTGGGCCGCGCTCG
>JBAWZH010000187.1:0-4768 GCA_037143135.1 bacterium | reverse complement strand
CTGGCACGAGCCGGAGCGCCTGTATTCCATGCAGGAAAAATCGGGAAAGACGGAGACTGGATCGTCAGCATGCTCAAGGATTCAGGCGCCCATGTCAGGTTCATCCGAAAAGATCCCGGGCCAACGGGTCATGCCGTCATTCAGGTGGCGGACAACGGCCAGAATTCAATTGTGCTTTTCCCCGGCGCAAACCGGATGATCACCCGCGGGGAAATTCGCGAAACTCTGGCTCACTTTGGGAAAGGTGATATTCTCCTGCTCCAAAATGAGATCAATGCCATTCCCGACATTATTAAAGTCGCACACAAGGCCGGGATGCAAATCTGGTTCAATCCCGCTCCCTTTGACCCCGTGATCCTCGACTACCCGCTCTCGCTCGTGGATCTGTTCATCGTGAATGAAATCGAGGCCGCCGATCTATCCGGCGCCAAGGCGGGGAAACCCGCCCTGGCTGCACTGGCCCGAAAATTTCCTGAGGCACAGATTCTCATGACACTCGGAGCGAAAGGAGCCATGCTCAAGAACGGAAACCGAGAATGGAGGGTTTCTGCGCCAAAAGTCAAACCCGTTGATACCACGGCGGCAGGCGATACGTTTATAGGGTATTTCGGAGCCTCTCTGGTCAAGAGGCTGTCTCCGGAACAATGCCTCACCTATGCCTGCAAGGCAGCCGCTTTGTCCGTCACCCGAAAGGGCGCCACGGACTCCATACCGGATAAGGAAGAAGTGTTCGGGAGAATTCGATCATGAGCATAAAATTTAAAGATTATTACGAGATACTCGGAGTGCCGCGTACCGCCACGGCAGATGAAATCAAGAAGGCCTATCGTAAACTGGCTCGAAAATATCATCCTGATATCAACAAAAGCATGGAGGCAGAGGCCCGTTTCAAGGAAATCGGCGAGGCCAATGAAGTCCTTAGCGATACCGGCAAGCGGGCACGCTACGACGAACTGGGATCCAACTGGCAGGCTGGCCAGGATTTCCGCCCGCCGCCGGGCTTCGGAAACGTCCATTTTGAATATCAGGGATCGCCCCGCGGCGGGCGCGGATTCAACCCGCAGGATATGGGCGGATTCAGCGACTTCTTCGAGACCCTCTTTGGAGGCCAGATGAGAGGACAACCGTCAGGAACCCAATTCGGCGGATGGGATATGGGAGATCAGGAAGCCCCCCCCGTTGGACAGGATCAGGAAGCCGCCATCACCATCAGCCTCGAGGAAGCCTACCATGGCATTACCAAGAGCATCAGACTGCAATCCCCCGAGGTGGATGCCCGTGGCCGAATTCAGTCCTCGAGCAAGACCTATCAGGTCAAAATCCCGGTCGGCATCACCGATGGCGCCCGAATCCGTCTTGCCGGACAGGGTGGACAGGGTTCCCGGGGCGGGGCTGTAGGCGACCTCTACCTGCGCGTGCAGATTGCTCCCCACCCCAGATTCAGGGTGAATGGCCATGACCTGGAAGTGGAGTTGCCCATTACCCCATGGGAAGCCGCGCTGGGGGCAAAGGTCACCATACCAACCCTCGATGGAAATGCCGCGCTGACACTCCCGCCGGGTAGCGAGACAGGCCAGCGACTTCGCCTGCGGGGAAAAGGGCTTCAACAAGGCAAGGGCTTGGAGCCGGGTGACCTGATGGTGCTCATCCGGATCGTGGTTCCGAAACGATTGAATACCCGAGAGAAGGAACTTTTCGAGGAACTGGCCAGAGTATCCTCTTTTAATCCGAGGCATTGACCTTCCGTCGTAATCTCTCTATTTTCATAGTCCTTATGGCGGCATTCTTTCTTAAATCGGTATGCAAGTTGTTCGGGACTCTCCCCCTCCCCGTGGCGCTTGCCCTGGGTCGAGGCATGGGATGGATCTTTGGGTCGGTCGTCCGCCATCACCGCCGGGATGCGGTGGAGGCGCTGAAGCGCAGCCTGCCGGAGATAAGTAACCGGGAACGCCGTCAGATTCTGAATCGCATGTACCGCAATCTCGGGATGAATGTGGCGGAGGAATTGAGACTGGTCTCACTTTCCAACGCCTATTTTGAAAAACACATCAGGTGGGACAATACAACGCCTGTCCAGACTGTGCTTGCCGCAGGAAAAGGCATGCTCGTCCTGACTGGACACATGGGAAATTGGGATCTGCTCTGCTCTATCGCCCCGAAGTTTGGTTATCCCACCACCATCATCACCAAGACCATCAAAAATAATGCCATCAACACCGTGTGGATGGAGATCCGAAATCGCTTCGGATTGAAATTTGTACCGGCTCACAACTCCTATCGCCAGTGCCTGTCCGCCCTCCGGAAAAACGAGATTGTCGGATTTGCAATCGACCAGAACATGATCGATACCGAAGGAGTGTTCGTGGACTTTTTTGGAAAACAGGCATGCACAACACCCGGACTCGCCTATATGTCGGCGCAATCCGGGGCATCCGTGGTTCCCGTCTTCATGATCCGGCTTGAACAGGGGCGACATCTCGTGAAGGTACTGCCAGCCATTCCTCCGCCCCCTGACCGGAAACCCGAGACAATCAGGGAATTCACCCAGATCTATACCAAGGTGATGGAGGACATCATCCGCCAGTATCCTGAGCAGTGGATCTGGGTTCATCGCCGCTGGAAGACCGTTCCCAAGGATCAGAAATCAGCGACTCAGACCTGACGTCAACAGTCGGCATAGAACGGGTACCGGGAGGCATCGAAATCGGGAAGACGGCGCTTCCATCGCTTATAGGTCCACAACCAATACCCGGGGTTCCTGCGGATTTCACGCTCCAGGGAACCGGTAATACGTACGGTCAGTTGGGCCGGTGTCATTCCCTCAACATCCCCGGGCAAAAACGATTCAGGGCAGGTGGCATGGTAGATACCCTTCTCATCGCATGTACAAAATGCGACGATCACGGGGGCTTTCAGTTTTAAGGCGAGTCCGGCCGCCGCCGAGGCAACAGGGGCTGGCACATCAAAAAATGGAACAAAAATACCCCCGTCCGAAGGCACGGTATCCTGATCAAGTAATAGGGCCACGGTGCCGTCCTGCTTCAGCACGCGGGCAAGAGACCGGATGGCTCCCTCGCGCGGAATGATGATCTGGCCTGATTGTTGTCGCAAGCGGTTGATCTCGGAGTCGATCAGGGGATTCTTAACAGGTTTGGCAACGCTCGCGATCAGGGAGCCATGGTAGACGGTTAACCATCCCAATATTTCCCAGTTCCCGAAATGTGCCGTCACGGCAACAAGCGCCCCTTTTCTCATCCATTTCCGGAGTGAATCATCCATGACGACCCACTTCTCAAGACGCTGTTTCCGATCTCTCGAGAACCAGAAATAATCCAGACCCGTAAGAACAAAGGTACTGAACACTTTTCGAACAATCGCGCGTTTTTCCTTATCGGCAAGGGATGAACCGAACGCGAGATCAAGGTTGGCCATCGCAATCCGCCTATCCCGCCGTGCGAGCCACCAGGCCAGAAGACCGGCCAGGTTTGCCAAACGCAAAATCAATCCCCTGGGCAGGAATGGGATGCCCTTCAATGCCAGAAAGAAGACAAGCGCCTCGAACTTAAAGCGAAGACGCCTACGCAGGGTGATGGGATGATGTTCTTTCATTTCGGAAATAAAAAGGCCCGAAACATCACTGTTCCGGGCCTCGCAAGTCTATTCAGTCCTCACGGAGTCGCAACCGGAATCGCAGCGCCGGCTTTGTTGACCTCAACCTGGGTCAGAGGAGTCTTGGGTTCTTCCTTCCCGGACTTCCTGATGTACACTTCCACACGCCGATTCACCGGGTTCCCGAGAACAAGATCATTCTTGGCCTTGGGACGGCTAAATCCGTAACCCACGGCAACCATGCGGGACGGAGCGATGTTCCATTTCGACGCGAGATAATTCAGGCAGGACTTGGCACGGCGCTCGGATAGTTTAACGTTGTAGTCCGCAATTGATTTTTTCTGCTTGTCGGCATGCCCTTCAATTCGAGCCGTCGCCCCGGGATCACGGGTAAGCACCTTCCCGATAATATCAAGATCCCTGAAATACTCCGCCTTGATGACATCCTTGTCATAATCGAATTGAATATTCAACTCGACGAGTTGCAGATCATCATTCGGATCCAGCGGGTTGGTGCCATCCTCGATGACTTCATGCCCGTCAGCAACTCCACCATGATCGGTGTCGCGATCCAATGGATTCGTGTGGTAGTTTAATACTTCGGCGCCATCCTTCAGTCCGTCGAAGTCGGTGTCGGGATTCAGGGGATCGGTGTGATAAACCCTCACTTCATCGTAGTCACTCAGTCCATCGTGATCCGTATCCGGGTCAAAGGGATTGGTTCCGATCTTCTGTTCCTCCTCGTCGGTCAAACCATCGGCATCGCTATCCTTGGGCCCACCGGAAACCACATAGTTAGGACCGACATTGGCGCCGAAAACATAGCGAACTCCAACTTCAGTCGAAGCGCTCACGGTTCCTTTACCATTGATGTCCGCAAAGACCGCCCGATAGTCTGCACGAACACCCCATGCATCATTGAAGTTATAGATCACGCCGCCGCCGCCACGTACACCGAGGCCAAGTCCATCGTGTTCTTTCATCGAATCCGTGAAACCGATCCCCTGCAAACCAATCGCAAGATAGGGATCCAAACGTTTCCAAGGCGTGGGATGTAACAACGCATCAAGAGTGGCGCCAAACCCCGTTGTTTGGTCAACTCCCGCTTCTTCCTGAAGACGGTTGACCTTCTCCCAGGTTCCATCAGCCTTCTGGTGGT
>JBAWZH010000186.1:0-4775 GCA_037143135.1 bacterium | reverse complement strand
TCTAAGGTGGTTTTCATATGGGTGATAATATGGTTTTATGGCTCGCCGTCAAGAAAACCATCGAAGGGGCAGGCGACATAAAAAATCTGAAAGCTGAAACTTGAGACCTGAGAGCGGAAGGAGCGATGGGGTGGGGCATGGGGACGAAGGTTTTCGGTGTTCCGTATTCAGCTGAATCCTTGGCATCACTTGGAAAATGGTTTTCTTGCCGCGTGGCGAATATGCAGGATCACCACGTCATCACAGGAAATTTCGTAAAAAACGAGATAATTTCCAACGGGCATCATCCGGTGCTGAAAATTGTAGATGGGAAAGGCGAAGCGTTCAGGGAAAGCCTTCAACGAAAGACAAGCGTGATATAGTTTTGAGAGGAGATTTCGGGCGGTATCCGCGCTTGCGGACTCGCGAGTAATGAACGCCTCTATTTCGCTGAGGTCATGGTCGCTTCGCGCGGAAAAAACGACACGGAAACTCACAGCGAAAGACGTTCCTTCATCTGCACGGATGTGAAAAATTCTCCGCAGCGGTAGTTTTTCAGCCCTTCGGCGCAAGCCGATTCGATTTCGGATATTTCGTCCGCTTGGATGCCGGATGCCGCAAGAAGAGCGTCGGCTGCATTTCGAACCAACCTGATCTCCTGTTCGGGGGCCGCACGAAGTATTTCGATCATTTCCAACGCACTCATGTTAAGATAATCCTGCGAAAAATCGGCAATGTCAAGAAACCGTGAAACTGGGGGTCAGCGTGGAATGGCGCTTAAGCGAACGTAGAAGTGGCGGATTTTGGATGTGAGGAGAAGGAGAAAGTTGAAATGGCAGGACGAAGAGGATTCTGGCTCGTCGCTTGGGATTCTCCATTCTCAATTTCCCTCGGCTCGTTATTCTCCGAGACGTTGGCCAAGCCGTTGAACGAGATCCATGTTTTCGTGGAGGATGGCCAAGATGACGGGAATATTTTCATTCCACACGAAGAAGATGTAATGGTGTTGGCAACGGTGGACGAACGCATCTGCGAAGCGTTTTGAGAAAGCTCGCCCGGCAGCCTGTTTTGTGGCGATTTTTTCGAGGCAGGCTTCGATCTGTGCAGCATATCGGGCCGCTTGGTCCTCCCCCCACCGATCAAGGGTGTATCGTAGGATTTGTCCTGTGTCGGATTCAGCGCCAGAAGTGAGGCGGTAAGTTTGGTTCACAGAGCGGATTTCCTGACGGTCTGCCAGATGTCGGACACGGACTGGTTGGACAAATCTCCCGCTCGGGCGGATTGGATGCGTGGTTCAAGGAATGCCTCCAGTTCTCTTATTGCCCCCGCATCTTCCTCCTCGTGGCGGGGAAGAGCCCGGGACAGAAAATACTCTTTCAGTGACTTGCCGGCCAACGCCGCAATCGCTTTCAGTTGCCGGTGTTGATGGGGAGTAACGTCGATGGATATTCTGCTCATGAACCCACATTATGCACAAATATGTATTTTGCGCAAGTCGTGGTCGAGAAAATCGCGAGAGGCGGTGGACGAGGAAAACTGGGGGGCAGCGTGCCTATTCTTGCATTTTTTTTGCTCTATCGGCAATCGGATCGGTGTTCAGTTTTCAGGAAGAGGGGGGAGGGAAGGCGAGAAGAGAAACTTGAAAGCTGAAAGCTGAAACTGGAAAGGGGATCTGGCGTGAGGGGATCGCGCGGGGGAGCTTGCCGCTGGCAACCGGCACGGCGACATGAGCGGGAGCGAGGGAGGCAACATTGAATAAGTCGAGGGGCGAAATGTTTTCAGCGCTCAGTTTTTCAGCTGGATTATTGGCGCGAATGTGGAATGGGCAATCCTGAATTTTGATGTCAGTTTTCAGGCGGTGAGCCGGGCACTTGAGAGCGAACTCGTTTTACCCTGCGGAGTTCAACCAGAAACTCGTTTGGAGATACGGAAGAGAACTCCGTGTAAAAGAGATCGAGGTCCAGAAGATGAGGGTCGTAGCTAACAAGATGTGACGCCGCTCCATTTATGGCGCAGAGCAAGAAAGAGATGTCCTCCTCATCCACCGGATAGTGCCGGAAATGAAAGAAACGAATGTCCACCGCCTCCGCGAGCAAGAAAACATTAGTCATGAATGAGACAATCTTTTCGCGTTCCACTCCCCGATCCTTCAACTTTTCGGCATATTCTGCCGCAATATCATCGGAAATCAGCAAGACATATTCCCGATCAATCCAGCGCTTGAGAATTTCCCTGTTTGGGCTTTCGGGGCACTTCGATCTGCCAGCTGCAACCACCACGCTCGTGTCAAGAACCGCGCGGATCATTCCTCTTTCAATCGCGAGCGTCCGTTGGGAACTCCTCCCAAAGCCGCATCAGTTCATCCGAGACCGCAGTTCGATCGAATCCCGTTGATGTTTGTGCCGAAGCGCGAGATTTGGCAAGCGCCACCATTTCAAGGGTTTCTTGTCCAAACCGTTGCTCGCGAAGCTGGTGCCGGCGAACTTCAAGCCTGATGAAACGCGTCAAACGCTCCGGCAGACCTGGAATCGCCCGAGCCTCATCGGCCAAGTCGTCTGGAATTTGAATCGCCTGCATAGAAAAAGTTTACCCTGCCAACAAAAAACCGCAAGACCGGATTGAAAGCTGTTTTAAATCTCCGAGTGCGAACTGGGGGGCGGTGAGCCCCCAGCCGAGGCCGGCGAATTCCGGGCGGTCAATCCTCCGCCGGCGCAGGAGTTCGCTCTGTTGTTTCGAGCGAGCAACTTCCAGAAATCAATCCGCCGTGCGGCGGATGCGTGCTTGGGCGATTTTGTATGCCTGGTGCTCTTGGGGGGTGGCCGGACGAAAGCCCAAAACGCGAAGTCGCGAGTCAAACTCCGCCTCCGAAGGAAAAGGCCCCCTGAGCAAGGGAACGGGAATCATGCGCGACTTGCTAGCCTTTTTTGTAGGAATGCAGGTAGTGTTCATGGCACGGGAAGAAATGGAGAATGTAAAATGTAAAATGGCGGAAGTGCGCTGATTCTGACTCGGGGCCGGAGATTTTCAATTCTCCATTCTCAATTTTTCATTTCCCTCGACGGGAAAGTAGGCGGGGTGCACGGGAAGAGGAAAGCGGAAAGCTGAAATTTGAAGAAGTCAGAGAGCAGAGCGTCGAAAGGCGAGATCAGTGGTCAGGAAGAAGAGAAACTTGATGAATTGATTGCCGGTCGTCAGTTGATGGTTCTCTTGATCCAATACTCTGGCCGTCGGCTCGCGTTGGCAATGGCCGCGATGAAGATCTCGGCGTCTTTGACAAAGTAGGCCATGTAATAAAAGGGGGATGTGAAGCTTCATCCTGGAAAACGTCGGTCGAGTTCGGAAAACACTTTCTCGCTGCTCTTGTATTCCGCAGTACCATCTTGGATTCCGGCAATCCTCCTGCCAATCTCCTGCTCCCATGCCTCCTCAATAGACGGATCAGAGCTGTCAAGCGTCTCCGAAACATCCAGCAAGATTCTTGCAAGCGTAAACCGCTGGTTTGAAGGTAGATCCAGAGCGTCTTTTGCCACGTCTGCCAGTGCTTTCATGTTTTCAATATACTACACCGAGTAGAGCGATGTCGAGCAACTAAACCGTATCGAAGGTGCCAGTTCTTGCCTATTGACATTTGGATGTCGGAACACAGGAAGAGGGTGGAAGAAAAACTTGAAACTTGAAGAGAGGGCGGCGCGGGGCGCGTTCCTGGTTGTTCGTTGTTCTTGGTTGGCGCAGTGGGTGAAACTGCTTTTCTGAATTTCACTCCGGGAGACGGGCAATGTAGTCATCGAGATCGGCGACAGCTTTTAGCAATACCGGCGTCCATTGGCGGCAGAGTTTGAACGTTTCGGAGATTGTGGCTGCCTTTCTTGAAGTCAAGGACGGGCTTGTTTCGATAGGAAAACGGTGCGGTTTGTCCAGTTCGCGTGTTTGTTGGCCAACCACAGGCGGAGCAATGCGGCGGCGATCCCTGCCGAGTCGTTCTGGGCAAAGGATTTGCTCGAAACAAACACGACGCCCGCATGGTCCTCCCCAGCCTGCGCCATCTCCTGGAGCAGGGGTGGGATGGTATTCACATCAAACGTCACAAGAGTCATCTTCTCCCGCGCTGCCTCGCGCAGGATGCGCTCGTCACATTGCCCGATGAGAAGACCGTCGCGCCAGCCGTGGAGCGATAGGACCGTCAACCGGGCGTCCAGCGCGCGGGCGATGAGGACGATTTCCGGCGACAGGTGCTCGTCGAGCAAAAACATGGCTATACGGCAAACTCTTCCAGGCGCGGCAGCTTTTTGCGCAGTGAGGTTGAGTCGAGCAGGTCTTTCTCGTCACGGGCGATCTCCTCCGCGTATTCCCGCATGTAGCCGACCGTCGATTCGGACGTCCAAAGCGGCCAACCGTAGTGTTTTGAGAGCCTGGCCGGGTCAAATTCCCACTCGCGCGCCAGGCGGCACGCCAAAGCCATCTGCACCCTGGTTCCCTGCACAAAAGCCACACGACCGAGGGGAGTGTCGCGGAAATCAACGCCTGGAAAATCCTCCTTGCGTCTCGCCTCCTCCAAAAGTCGCGCCGCCATCCCGCCGACGCTGCCCCGCGCCTTTGCAAAACGCTCGAGCCAACTCCGCATGTCCTCCGGAACCCGAATGCTCAATGTGACTGAAGCCATGTCACCATGATCCGTGAAAATTGCGTGAAATGCAATAAAATATGACACGCATTGGAAAAGGCGGATGTCAAACCGGCGGACGGAAACTGGGGGTCAGAACTGGGGGTCAGTGTGCATATTCTTGCATTTTCGGGAA
>JBAWZH010000185.1:0-4780 GCA_037143135.1 bacterium | reverse complement strand
ATCTTGGATTATCGTATTCAGGAGACGGGCGAATGGAAGGGGATGATCATATTCATAAAGGAACAGTGCCGACCGTGGGTGCCTCAATCGTCGGCAAAGGCTCACCCCGCCAGCACCCGCTCCCGCCGCCTTGCGATCACGCCACCACGCCGCTCGCCACCCTCCACCCTCAACATGTTCCCACAACTCTCCGTCTCCCAACGCCGGTGGTTGGCCAACGCCAGGGCCATGACGCAGTCATCATGATACCCTGACGGCGCATTGTACGTGATCCCGCCCGACGGCGAGATTTCATACTCGTACCGTTTCATCTCGGACGTGAGGATATCCCACTGCCCACTGTCTACTGCCGACCGGCCACTGGTCGCCGGCCAGGATACTTTCCGTTGCTCGACAGCGACTATGAGCCGCTGAACCAAGGCCGTCTTACTCCCTGACGTGAACTTGAACCCCTCAATGTCGCCATACACCCGCTTCAAATCATCGTAGATCGGATCCCCGACACCTGTGGCGTCCAAAATAATCCGCCCCCGATACTTTCGCGCGAACCCCAATATCCGCTCCTTCTGGATTGGCCAGTCCAGATGATTGAACCGCTCCATGGCAAAGCACCGCCCGGTCTCCGCATCCATCGCAATCAGCACCGTCCAGTCCGTGTGCTTCGCCACATCACAACCGATTACCACATTTCGATGATAATCTTCACTGCCTACTGCCAACTGCCCACCGCCTACTGTGCAGGCGTCCACATTCCGAAACACGCCCGCGCTGTCCTCCATGAACTCCGCCTCATATTCCTGCCGGAACACGTCAGCAGGCAGGGTCCGCTTGGCCTCCTCCCACTCCTTGGCCGGGAAGAACGGTGACGCCTTGCTCGGGAAAGTGAAACTGGCGTAATCCGTCTCATTGGGATCCATACCCCGTGTGTACAGGTCATAGAACCAGTTGCGCCCTTTTGGCGTGCTGACGAAAACCGCCCAGCCCAATGTCTGGGCTATTGTGGGCCGCAACACGTAATGCCAGACGCTGACCGGGATTGCCGCCGCCTCGTCAATCACCACACCCTGGAACCCGAACCCGCGGATGTTGTCCGGATTGTCTGCCGACAAGAACCAGATCCGGGTCATCCCTATCTTTGTCCGGAACTCCACCCGGGTCGGCGCCCGGCCAGAGACCTCAATGTTGCCTTCGGCAATCATGCGGATCGCCTCAATCCCACGGTCAGCAACATTATAGGTCGGCGCTATCCACCCATACTCGCCAGCCTTCTCACTCCCACCACGAGACAGCAACTCCGCCGCCAGGCACAATGTCTTTCCGAACCGCCGCCCGGTACACACCGTCCGGAACCGCTTGTCGCGTGCCTGATGGATCGCAATCTGGGCAGGGTGGGGGGCGTAATTAAACAGGCTCACTCTTCACCCGTGATTTCCTTTTCCTCGCCAACCACATCAATCACTTGGCCATCGGACTGCGTTTCTTCCACCGTCGCCGCGGCAGGGCCACCGGGCCCCACCAGGCTCTTCCACTCCATCACCCCGTTACGGTCAAGGGTAAGCTTGGCCTCCCTGGGCAATAGCGGCATGACAATCGTCTTGAAAAAGCCGACTGGGTTCGCCTTGAATTCATCGTCCAGCGCCCGCATCAACGTCGCCTGTGTCTTGCGCCGGGCCAGCATCTTGTCCAGGACAAGCAAGGCCAGCATACGCCCGCCGAACCCTCGTTTTCGCCCCGCCGTGTTCGCTCCCTGTTGTCCTTCACCCCATTTTGGCATCATACACCTCCATAATAGGGGCATAAATCAACTCATTTGGGCATTTTACCGGGATATTCAACAACCGCTTACCGTCCAGGGCGTCTGCCAAGAATTGGCTGTACAACCTTTCCCCCGCCACTAAAATCGGTTCCATTTGCGGATCGAGCGGACTACCGCCGCTCATCTGGGGTAATTACGTGATAACGGGATCGGCATAATAAGAAGTTCGGTCCAGAAAAGGGGTGCAAGAATGATGAAGACCTTTATACGTGCGTTCACAATCATGAGTTGGCTTCTCTGTACCTCATTGGGACTCGCGAAGGAGGAAATTCCTGCTGGCGATTTTCTCTCGAATCCCTGGCTGCAGAAACCACTCACTGCAATAATGACTGCAGTCAACTCGGGCGACACCGATGCTGTTCTGGCCATGGCCACAATCTACGACACGGGAACGAAATTCGGCGCAACTGCGGAGATTCAGGACATCAAGCCAGACCTCACCAAGGCGGTCCAATGGTACGAGAAGGGCGCCAAGTTAAACGACTGGCGCGCACAGTACAACCTTGCCGTGCTTTACTACGACGGCCGTGGAGTGGCGAAGAACCACTCAAAGGCCAAAGAACTATTCCATCTTGCCGCTGAGTCGGGTGACGAGATGGCGCAGGCTGGTTTGGGCATGCTCTACTTGAATATCGAGATTGGAGGCAAACCGTACCCCTGGTACAAGGACGGAGCCAAGTGGCACCTACTGGCAGCTCAGGGTGGGAATTGGTATTCTCAATACACGATAGCCACCCTCTACGAGGCTGGCCTCGGGGTTGTTAAGGACCCAGTCGAAGCCCTCAAATGGTTCCTCATCTCAGCATCCAATGGACACGAACCCGCCCTTGTGCAAGCCAACCGCATGGAAAGGACCCTCTCACCCAATCAGGCTGAAACTGCCAGAGCCTTCGCCAAAGCGTTTGCCCCGAGATCCTCTGCGACTAAAGGGCGCGTACCTGCGATGGGGATGGAAGTGACGGCACAGACTCAGCCCCGCGGCTTTGGCTCCGGCTTCATCATAACGGCTTCCGGCTATGTGCTTTCCAGTTGCCATGTTACCGAAGGAGCGAAGGCGATCAAAGTCAGAACGGCGAAACAAACCTTCGACGCAAGATTGATTGAGAGTGACCCCGATAACGACTTGGTCCTCCTGAAGATCGAAGGCAACTTCACTCCTGCAACGTTTGCCAAAGAACCTACAGCGCAACTCGGCCAAACCGTCTTTGCGGTCGGCTTCCCTTTGCCCGACCTGCAAGGTTTTTCGCCAAAGGTAACGAAGGGCGTGATCAGTAGTCTGCGCGGCATTCAGGATGACGTCCGCATGTATCAGATTGATGCTGCCGTCCAACCGGGGAATTCCGGGGGGCCGTTGGCTGATGAGAACGGAAACATCGCCGGTGTCATTGTCGCTCGGCTGAATGACGCCTTTGTCGTTCAAAACACGGGGAGCATCGCCCAAAACGTCAACTATGCAGTCAAGAAGTCCTACAGCATGGCCTTCATTGAGAACAATCAGGAAGCATCCAAACAGACGCAAGTTGCAGGGGAAACGAAGAGGTTGCCCTTTGAGGAAGCCGTGGAGAAGGTTCGCAAGTCCACGGTTCTCGTGGTGGTGTACTGAGAGAAGACAGGATCGAACAACCGAATCACAAGCGGCGCTCGCGCCACATGCAGAACCGAGACATTTGGCACAGCGATGCGAAAGAGATGTGAATGAACGAGATAACGGACGAAATAGTGAAAGACTTCGTGGTTCCCGGGCTGTCCGCACTGCTTGGTGCCTTGGTCGGTTACTATGTGGCCCTTCGCACCAGCAAGTACTCTGAACAGATGCGAGTGCTCGGGGATTTCAAGACACGGTTAGTTCCGTTCATACATGAAATCCAAGGCGCTCCGGAGAACGACCCAACCAGTGTTGTCGAGAAGTGCGTAGCGGAAACTGACGCCTACTTTGTGATCTGCGCCTCTTTATTGGATCGGGCGGGCAGGAATGGATTGACCAAACTGTGGGACGAGTTCAAATGCAAGAACGAGGACGGAGATTACGACTTCGCGATCGGCTATTGGGCCGAGGCAAATCATGAATCCGTCCAGAAGAGTCGGAAAACGGTCTTGGACAGATTACACAAACTCATGACCTTTGAAATCAAGATCTGACCGAACAACGCCTCGCAACGTTTGTCAACCCTGGCGGGTTGACAAACGTTGAAGGCGGGCGTTCAATCGGAGAACAAATGAATGTGGAATGACATTGTAACGGCCCTCGGGAATAGCAAAGACGCCTACCAAGCGGTGTTTGCCGCCATTGGTTGTGTTGTGGCAATTTTGGGACTGAAGACGTGGCAACGACAACTGGCTGGCAAAACCCAATATGATCTCGCACGTAGTCTTCTGCGCGCCGTGTACCATGTCCGGGATCGGGTAGAGGCGTTGCGCTCCCCGTTTGTGAGTGCTGCAGAGATGTACAACGCAACGCGAGACAAACTTCGGGATGAGGAGCTTCAACAGGCTCTTGCCGACCACGACCGGATGTTCAGGATGACCTACGTGAGGCGGTGGGAGCGCGTACAGGAGGCCATCTCCAAAATGGAGATTGAGGCTCTTGAGGCCGAGGTGCTTTTGGGGCCGAAGGTAAAAGAGAAACTCACCATCTTTCAGGCCAGTCTATCGAGACTCACCGCAGCGCTTCAGGTCTACCTCGATCAAAGGCGGGACAACCTGGAAGGGGCGAACAAGCAAGCCCTCCAAGAGACAGAAGCAATGGTGATGGTGCCGCTTGCGCCCGACGGGAAAGCACAGGATTCGTTCGGCGAGACATTGCGAAACCAGGTATCCTCTGTCGCCGCAAGCGTCCGTCCCTACTTGGAGATCAGATGATCGAACCAGACGTCGCAGTACGCTCGCAAGCTCGCGCCCGTGAACGCCAACGTTCGCAAGGCAAGATATGACACGTAGAGAGTTCATAGAGTCCGTGGGAGCAAC
>JBAWZH010000184.1:0-4828 GCA_037143135.1 bacterium | reverse complement strand
GGACAACCAGTTCTCCACCTTGAGATCCGGCACCCGTGAGAATTCCCGTGTGTTGGCGGTGACAAGTTCCGCATGGATCGACAGGGCATGTCCGGCAATCAGGGTGTCGTAAGGCCCAATCCCTTGCCCCGCACGCTCAAGGTGGGAACGGATTTTTGCCGATTGGATCGAAGCCGGTTCATCGAAGGGAAGCACCGCGAATGGTGCCAGCGCGTCCTCAAGAAACCGTTCATTCTTCTCCGGTTCACGGCTTTTCTCCACACCGACACGGAGTTCGTAAACCGTGATCATGGAAATTCCGATGGATTTTGTTGGACGAGCCCGAACCCGCTCCGTGATCCGTGGATTGCCACGCAGCAGAGCGATAAAAATGTTCGTATCCAGCAGGGTACGGATCATGGGAAAATATCTCCACGTTGATCAGGAGCCTCGGGTTGGTTGCGCTCAACCCCCTTCCACAATCCGGCCAATCCCGCAACTCCCCGCTCGAATCGTGCCCAAGCATCCTCCTCCGGCGTAATAACAAGGCTCTTTCCTTTGCGCTCAATACGCGCCGTTTGACCCGGAAGCCGGAATTTCTTCGGCAGGCGGATCGCTTGGCTGTTCCCACTGGTGAAAACCCTCACCGTATCAGCGTTCATAGTTGCCAGTTTCATATATACGGAAGGATATACAAAGAAACGCCGTCGTCAACTGTGTTTCTCAAAATAATCTGCGGAAATCTGCGCCAATCTGCGGATAAAAAGAAAAAAGATCATTCTCCGGTGAGAGATTATCCGTCCCCCGGCGAAATGGCTTGTGAAACCAATCCACCATGAAGACCAAACTCACCTTCCTCGCCCTGCTCCTTGTGACCGGCTTGGCCATCGCAGCCACGTTCACCTATAAATGCCCCCGCTGCGGGCTGATTCAAGAATACACCTGGCCCGGAATCTATAAATGTCCCAGCGACGGCAGCACGATGAATCAACGGTGATGCCTCCGAACGCCAAAAATCCTCCCATCCGTATCATTGCGGGTGGGTCCGCGAGTAAGGGGTGGGCCAGATGAAAATCTGTCCCACCCTGATCGGGATCAACCCTGCCGTGTCAATCGCACCCATCAAAGAGGGCTTCCCACGAACAATCCAGCATGGCCTTGATCCGCACAAGTGTCGCAATCGGAGGGAAATACTCCCCCGCTTCGATGCTCTGCCAGTATCGCGAACTGAGTCCAGATCGTTCGGCCGCCTGCTCCTGCGTGATGCCTGCCCCGATCCGCATGGCCGCAACATTTCTCCCGAAACGTGCGCGAAGGGAACAGGGCACCGGCTTTTTCGATGGCATCCCGCAGATCGTCGCGGAAATGAAAATATCAGAACACGAGGCTTTACCTCGCTTTCGCAAATTGCTACAGGTTTCTTGCTTCCTCAAAAAATGCTCGCCAGAACGCCAATCGTCCGCTCCTGGATCCTCCTGAAAGCACAGTTCCCCATCGCGATCCCTCACGCCGAAAACAAGATCAACACAGCTAACTACGCCATGATTCCGCGAATTGCGAAGTCACGCCGGTCTCAAGCCCGAACATGGATCACCCAGAAGTAGGAGAGGCAAATAGGAAACGAAAAAATGAACACAAGAAAAATCATTTGTGTCATGTTGATTCTCATAGCGGCCGTTGCAGTTGCAACAGCTGCAACCTACACATACAAGTGCCCTGGTTGCGGAGCAATCCTGACGTTTGACCGCATCACTACAGGGATCAAATGCCCCAAAGACGGCATGGTGTTTGTCCCGGTACGATAACGAATCGCCAGTAGAATTGGGAGGAGTTCCACATCAAGGGAGTCCTCCTTCTCATAAACAAAGTGAATTCAGGCCAAGATCGATCTTAGCCTCACCCTACAGAAGATTCACTCAGCCCACAGAAATCAACATGAACTGGTATTACCTCGACACACAACAACAGCAAATCGGGCCGATGAGTGACCCCGAGATTGAGAATCTCATCACCAAGGGAGAAATAAAAAATGCCACAATGGTTTGGAACGAGACCATGTCAGAGTGGACGCCCGCAGCTCAAACGCCGTTAAGTAGTTTTTGTCCGCCTCCAACTCCGCCGCCCGTTGCTCCTTCAGTAGATGTAAAAAGCACCACAGGAACCACTATGCCATCTACACAAGTTACCATGCTGAAGAAAGCATCTGTTCTCTTGAAGGCACTTTGGGGAAAGACAACAGCAGCGGCGCACTTGTCACAAAAACAGGCACTCCAACAAAAGTTAAAAACCGTCGATCTGAATATGGCGGATTATAATATTGGGTGCAAAGCATTTGAAAGCAGAATTGCTCACACCGAGTATGAGACATTATACTCAGGGATTGAGGAAATCAAAAGCCAGATCGAGAGCCTAAAGACTAAAACCACTGAGCCATCTGAGACATTGAAAGGCAAAGCAAAAGCCGCAGCAATTGGCGCGGCTAAAGCCGCTCAGATTGGAGCGCAGTCTCTTAACGAGAAAAAAACTTTAATCCATCTTGGCGTAAAGCTCAGAGAAAACCCTGATAGCTACCCATCTTTGTCAGAGGAAATTGGAATCGCGAAATGTCTTATTGAGAAGATAAGCCTTCTCGATGAAGAAATTCAGAAGCTTTCTACAAAAACATTTCTTTTGGCAAAGTATTCATGGCTTATACTAATTATAGCAACTATTATCGGAGTTAGCATTGCTGGATATATCTCGAAACAGTCGACAGCAGCAGACAGTTACCCCATGGCAGCGAGTGGCGTAAAGGCTGTCGCAATAAGTTTAGTCAAAGTGAGGGATGCAGGAAACGCTGGCGACCACCCCGGATCTGATTTCCGCCGTGGAGCAGTATCCTACGAATACTACATTGGAAAATACGAAGTGACCAACGACCAATACACTAAATTTCTAAATGCTGTGGCGGCAAGCGATCTTAAATACCTTTATAATGAGAAAATGGGCAGTGATCCGCGCGGGGGAATTATTCGAAACGAGCAAAGTGGAAAATACACATATTCGACTAAAAAGAACATGGGGGACAAACCCGTGGTTTTCGTATGCTTTTGGGACGCAGTGCGCTTTGTTAATTGGCTGCACAATGGACAAGGTAGTGGCGACACGGAAACTGGCTCCTACACTCTCAAAGGTCAAGGAACCGAACGCAATCAACATCAATCTGCCTTTGATTCGAACAATGTTGAGCGAAATGTTGGGGCAACGTGGGTAGTTGCGAGCGAGGCTGAGTGGTATAAAGCTGCATATTACGAACCTCGTGCAAACACTCAAAGCCACGACAACTACTGGTTTTACCCGACAAAGAGCGATGCCAACATGAAGCGGGCAACTGCTGACTTAGTTGGAAATATTTCTAACCCTGGTAAAAACGTTGCAAATTTCGGAAACGAAGCCTCTTGGAACGGTCAAAAATCAAATGTTACGACGGTAGGAAGTGCCGGACCATCCAGTAGGAGCTACTATGGCACTTACGACCAAGGGGGCAATGTTTCTGAATGGAATGACACAAGGATTCGCGGATTTTCTCGTGGCATACGAGGTGGATCCTGTGAGAGCGTCGTTCAGGAGCTAGATCGATTGAACGCAACAGATGTGGCTCCAGAGAAACAGTATTTCAATGTGGGGTTCCGTGTCGTCAACCTTCAGAAATTGCCGCGATGAGTAGAATCATAGGAGAGATGGATTTATATTCCCAGCGTCGCCCTGAATGTCGTCCTTGCCCTCAAACTGGCGCGGCTTGTGCGGTAGATAAAAAGAACGGGGTCATTGATTCCGTTCTTTTTTTACCTTCTGGAGCTCCTGGCCATTCAAAAGGAATCTCATTTCTCTTCTACTGCCCCTCCAAATCAGTGTATGCGTTCAAGTGTCCAACAAGCACATGTTCTCACGATTTCGTATTTTCTTCTCCTCCCTGTTGCTTTTCCTCGCCTATATCTCCCATGCCCAAACCCAGCAAAAGACTGGGGTTCTGCGTGAAGCGGTGCAAGTGCCCCTGGCCGTGAACGGTAAGCAAGTGGGCGTGTCTACCGCTGCCGCAGGGACAAAATTTCAAGTTGTGAGAGAAGCGAACGGGATGCTTCTGGTTTCTGTCGCTGGCGGACAGGTTTGGGTAGCCTCTGACAAGGTTTTTGTTGTTCAAGAAGCGCAGCCTGTCGCGCAAAACCCCGTTCCCAAGCAGGCGAACGTTGCAACTGTTCCGTCGAAAGCATCTCCTGCCGCAAGCAAAGAAGGTGCAAATCACGAGGGGCCAAGGTTGTATCCCCCAAGTGCGCTGGCCACAGCAGGTGAGACACAGGAGGAGGTAGCCAAGAAGGTTATTGGCAATGGCGCTGTCGTGAGAGGCAATCCTGATCTGGTTGATAAGTATCGGGATATTCTCGTGCCTCAGACGAAAAAGACATCGTGTGTGCTCGCCGTCATCCATTCGTGTCTTCGGTCGAGTGGCATCCGTCTGAAACAGGAGGAACTTCTCGAATCTGAAATCGCCAGATGGAATCTCTGGAAAGGAACGCCCATGGACGTGATCCCGAAATTTCTCGAACACTCCTTGGGGCACGGTCTCAACATGGAGAAGTTATCCGCGATGCAGCCCACCGTTTGGAACCAAGCGACGGCGAGCAAATTCCTCGACGAGGCCAGGCGGCGACTGAACGAATCAAAGTTTGCTTTTGTGAGCATCCAGGTTGGTCCATTGGAGCGTCATGCCCTCCGGTTGTTGGAGATTACGGACGACGGCGATCTTGTGATTCTCAACCCACGGTATGGCCCGACGTTCGACGCGAACGAAGATGCAGTGGATAAAAACCTG
>JBAWZH010000183.1:0-4829 GCA_037143135.1 bacterium | reverse complement strand
GCCGACGCCAAACTGATCATGAACATGATGCTGGCCAACCTGCTCCAGGCCATGGTCGAAGGAATGGTTTTCGCCAGAAAGGCGGGCCTCGATCCCGCCCTCTTTATTGAAGCCTATAAATTGAATGCCGGCTACTCGGCGCTGGCCGACATGAAACTGGGCAAGATGCTACAGGGGGATTACTCCACCCATTTCTCCCTCAAGCACATGGGCAAGGATATCCGACTGGCCCTGGAACGGGCCGGCGAACTGAAGGCGGATTGCCCCCTGACGCGGCGGCTCAAGGAGATCATCTCCGACGGCATGGCCGCCGGATTCGGGGACGAGGATTTCTCGGTGCTGTACCGACTTGCCCGCCGGAACGCAGGCGACTCGGTCTAATTTGGATATCCCGAACCATGAACATCTTGATCGTCGAGGACGAACCGGCTTTGAGGGAAGGCCTGACCGACTTGCTCTCAGGCGCAGGCCATCATGTGGAGGTGGCAGGAGACGGGTTGCTCGCCGCCCGGCGCGGCCTTGATCCGGTCTTTGATTTGGTTCTGCTCGATATCATGCTGCCGAAACTCGACGGCATCGAGGTCTGCCGACGCCTGCGAAACATCCGCCCCGCCCTCCCCATCCTGATGCTCACCGCCAAAGGTTCTGAGGAAGACAAGGTTCGCGGCCTGACCGTAGGCGCCGACGACTATGTCACCAAGCCCTTTGGCGCCCGCGAACTGCTGGCGCGCGTGGAGGTGTTTGCCCGACGGGCCAAGGCGGTCCCTTCCGAGCCGGAAATCATTGAGTCTGACGGATGCCGGGTTGATCTCGGACGTTGCGAGGCCCGGCGGGGCCGCCAAACGCTGTCGCTGACTCCACGCGAGACTGCCATTTTACGCCGGCTTCATCAGCATCGGGCGCGGGTTGTCTCGCGCGCCGAATTGCTTGAACATGTCTGGGGATCCCAGCCGGACATGGAAACCCGGACCGTGGATGTCACGCTGGCCAACCTGAGACATAAAATTGAACGCGACCCGGCCAACCCCCGGATTATTGTCTCCGTCAAAGGCGCAGGCTACGCCTGGGGGGAGCGATGATCCTTCGCGACAACCGAACCATGCTGGCGCTCATTCTGACCGCGCTTGCCGTGATCGTCCCCTGCGTGGCCTGGTATCTGGTTGGATCCCGCGAAGCGGAGCGCCAGGTGGCTGATCTTGCTGACACGGCCCGCCAATCGGCCCACGACGCGGCGACGCGCCTTGCCGACCAACTGACCCAGCGACTCAACACCCTGCGCGACGTCGAGGCGCGTCGCCCTTTCTATCATTACCAGCCTTTCTTCCATGATCCCAAAGGCGCCTCGGAAGGCGCCTCCGTGGTGCCCTCCCCCTTGGCCGCACCTCCTGGAGATCCCCTCGTCCAGGTCTATTTCCAGGCAGACGGGGAGTCTGGTCGTGTCTCCCTCCCCGCCGCGAATGTGGAGGCGCAACAGCAACTCGATCCCCAGGCCGCCTCGCAGCGCGACACATTGCGTTATCTCCAGCATGAACTGGAACGCGGGCTGGCCTCCATTCTCTTCGCTGTGCGAGGCGAATCCCGCACTCCAAACATCACTGAAAAAAATGGACAACAGGAATCGGCGCCAGCACAAGGGAAACAGGTCATGACGCTTGATCAGCGCGCCTGGCAACAGAACGCCGAGGCATCTGAACTCTACACCAACCTGAAGCGCCGCAAACCCAATACGGCGCCGCAACAATTGGACATCGCCGACCCGGAGGACTCCAAGACCCGGAAAGACGTCCAAATCACGGTCGGGGCTCTGAAATGGCGCACGCTCTACGTATCCGGGCAACCCGCCCTCGTGGCGTTACGCGAAGTGACCACCCCCCAGGGTGTTGTCCTTCAGGGATTTCTCATCGCGCCAGCCGGCGTGGACGATCTCTTTCGGGCTTCCGGCCTTCCCGCACACCTGTCGCCGGGCAAAGCGATAACCGATTTGCAGGTTGCCGTCGGCACCGGGGACGAACCATGGCATGTCTCCATTGACCCCCGTGACGCGCTTGCGGGCGCGGAGCGGCAGGCCCACGATCTGCGCCGTGGATTCTTGACGATCTTCCTTGGCGGCGCGGCGATTGCCTTCCTCTGCGGCCTGGGGGTCGTCTGGCTGGTCTGGCAGACCGAGCGCCTGGCCAGCCAGCGCGCCCAGTTCGCCGCCAGCGCCGCACACGAACTCCGCACCCCTCTCGCCGGCCTGAGGATCTTCAGCGACATGCTGGCAGAGGGCCTGGGCGATCCGGCGAAGTCCAAGGACTATGCCCGCCGCGTATCAGATGAAGCCGGACGCCTCGGGCGCGTCGTGACGAATGTCCTGGGATTCACCCGATTGGAGCGCGGAATTTTCACCGCACACCCCGCGCTCGGGGATCTGGCCGCCACCGTCCGGGAAAGCGTCGAACGCCAAAAACCGGCCTTTGCAGCGGCGGGCGCTTCCATCGAACTCGTCATCGCTCACTCGTTGCCTCCTGTGAAGTTTGACGGCGATGCCGTCGGGCAAATCATCCAAAATCTTCTCGATAACGCCGAGAAACATACACGGCAGGCGGCCAACCGTACGATCCGGGTGGAGGTCGGGACGACACCGCACGGTGTTGAATTAACCGTGACCGATCACGGACCGGGTGTCCCACCCCATGTGCGCCGACGTCTGTTTGAAGCCTTCACCCGCAGTCACGACACGGATGCGCCGGCGGGACTGGGTTTGGGATTGGTTATCGTCAAGGCCCTCTCGAAAGCGCAGGACGCCACGGTATCATACCGCGACAATGAAGATGGCGGTGCGCGTTTCACGGTCACGTTTTCTCAAACGGCGTGAGCGTTCACTCGCACCAGGACCGGGCCTTGTCCCTTTCAAACACAGGGAACCACATCCAGTGTCAGGGCGGCGCCCAGGCGCAACTCTTGAGGGACGGGCAAGTGGATATCCATATAGGGAGCGGCGGTTTCTACCACGCAGGATCTGGTTCCGCAATGGGCCTGGTTCAGTTGGCCGCGCCAGCGAATACGCTGGACACGAATCGTATCGCCCCGGAAGAACCGGATGGGCGTGAAGGTCACGTTCAGTCCTTGCGCGGTTCGACGAATGGCCAGCGTGGCCCAGTAACGCGGCGTCACCACGGGGTGACACACCGTTGACTGATCCGGAGCAAGAGCCGATCCCATTGTCAGCGCAGCAGCGGGTTCGTCAGGCGTAAATCCGGTCAGGGCCGATAACACAAACCAACTCGCGGCGGTATTCATGTACCAGTCGCGACCGATAAAGGACTCAAAGTCCGGCTGGCCGGTGCGGGCATCGTGCCACAAGGTGGTGGCCCAGGGAGTTTTGTTGACGTCGCGTACAACGTGGTCAAAGGCCGCGATGGAGGCCAGGGCGGCGGAAGCCTGTCCGGAATACAAGGCGACGCAATCCACGAAAACCAGACCATACTGCGGCCAGGCATGCCAGGCATATTTGCGATCCGGCAGGCGGCCGTCGCGCTGAACCTGGATGGGCATGAGGCGGTAACGGTCGCGATCCCCATGCAGCCGATAGAGCGTCGCCAGCACGGTCTGCACACGATCCTCCGGCAGCACCGGCGCCAGTCCCAGTTGCCGAACGACCCATTCCCCTGCCAACTGCCCCAGGAAGATATCGTCGGATTTCGAACCGGTGCGGGGATCATAGTTCTTCAGATAACTGTGTCCGTTCCACATGCCGGCCACGGTCGCCGAAGCCTTCCTGAAGGCGTCCCGGAGGCGCACCAAGCGGTGAGTCTCATGACCCCGCAACGCGCACTGTTCCAGGACGCGCAACGTTCCCAGCCATAACGTGGCCGTGGCGATGAAGCAACCGGGATAATGCTCAATATCCCAGGAACTCCCGCCTTCGGGGACACCATCCCCATCCTGATCTGCGGCCAGAAGAAAGTCTGCCGCCCGCCACAGCGCCGGGAGCATCTCCTGGTAAAACCCGGCCTCGCCGGTTTCGGTCCAATCCCTATAGCATTGGATAATGAACGAGCAGGCCAGATCCGGCCAACCGGTGACGCCGTACTCCACCTCTGCGGAGCCCAGCGCCACATGGGCGTTGCCGTTGAAATGGGGAAGGCTTCCATCAGGACGCTGAAGACGGGCAAAGGTGCGCAGTTCCGAACGATTCAAATCCGGATAGAAAAGTGAAAACGCGGGATGCGAGACCAGGCGTTGATCCAATGTTCCGAGCGCCCCGAACATCATGGGCGAGGCCTCGAGGGTGAATAAGTCGCCCGCTCTTGTCACAATCGTATTGCTGCTTTGAACGGTGTTGTCGTTGATTAATTTTTCCGCCATCCAGGGCGGCAGGTCTGATTGCGTAATGAAATCCGCAAGCGCCCGGGTTTCGTTCAATCGAATCGGCCAGGTTTGCAGCAAGTGCTCCGCAACCGCCCCCGCCGAGGGAAAGTGCCGGGAATAGTAATGCCCGTAGTCCAGTTCGGGATCCCGGGTGGTGACATGGGTCGGGGTATGCCAGGTTAGAACGAAGGGCACTTCCGTTTCGGCCTGTGAACCGATCTCCAACTCCACGCCCAAAATACCAGCAGGATGCACGGCTCCCTCAAGGCCGGTACGGCCGCCTCCAAAACGCGGGTCAGGATCATCCCAGGAAGGGGGTTGGGCCGCCTTGGCAAGGGCACGTGCGACCGCCTCCTCATGCGAACCCGCATCGTAGCGTTCGGGTTCCGCACCGGCCGCCAGGGCCGCCAGCACACCGGGCCGGTCGGCCAGCACATTCCACATAACATAGGACCATACCCGCGCTTCCGGCGCCG
>JBAWZH010000182.1:0-4854 GCA_037143135.1 bacterium | reverse complement strand
GAAGCGGCGGGGGATGGGCCCTTGATACAAACTGCCGATCTGGCGATCCGTCTTCTTGAAGTTCAGCCGGAAGGCCGTAAACCGATGAGCGGCGCCGCATTCCTGCGCGGGTATAGGGGACGATGTTGAATTAGAGCCGTTTTGAGTAGATAACGCGGTCATCGCCTGAACCGTAGAACTCAGGAACCCGCGCAACTTCCCGATAGCCCGTTTTGAGATAGAATCCCCTCGTTGAGTCGTAAAGGGATCGCCCGGATGTTTCGATGATGATCTGTCGTCCTTTGCGTTTCCGGATCATTTTTTCAGCGTGATCCAGCAAGGCGCGACCGAATCCGCGTCCCTGGGAAAGGGCGCTCACTCCAATCCAATAGACATCAAACGTGCCCTGTGTGCAGGGAGTCGGGCCAAAACAGATCCACCCTGAAGGAACGCCGTTGTCGAGCAGTGTAAACGACTGGTAATGGTCGGCAGGCCCCTTGGCGATGGCTTCATCGAGGACTTCCCGGGCCACCTCGATTTCCCCGTCATGGAAGAAGCGTGTATCTTTCATGAAACGAAGGATGGCATTCCGGTCGCCGGCTACAGAGTGACGGATGAGTGGATGATGTTTTGTTTCACTTTTCAATGTGTTGGATCCGCCGTTCCTGGCTGTATCGTCGTCTCGCTTGGCGTCCAGACGATCCTGTGCGTTCACATAGAGTGCTTTTACAAAGTCCCGATAGGGTATGCCTGCTGCCTTCAGCGCCGCCTCAAATCCGCTTTCGGGTGATATGTCGGGGTTCGGATTGACTTCCAGGATCACAAACGAGCCCGCCTCATCGAGTCTGAAGTCAACCCGCGCGTAGTCGCGGCAACCCAAGACGTGCCAGGCTTTCAGGGCGGCTTGGCGAAGTTTCAGGGCAACATGACTGGGGAGTTTTGCGGGAACTACCCGGACGGTATGCTTGTATTCAAAGGATGTCGTATGCCATTTTGCGGCGTAGTCAACAATTCGAGGCCGAGTTCGGCCAAAACCGCGAAACTCAATTTCGGATATGGGCAGTGTCTCGATGCGTTTTCCCCGTTGAAACAGGGCGACATTGATTTCGCGGGTTCCGAAGAACTGTTCCACCAGTGCCGGGTGCTTGAAATCCTGATGAATGCGGCTTATAGCCTTGGCAAGCGTTCTGGGATCATGGTTCACAACGGAAGTCGGGTAAATGCCCTCGCTGGCGTCGGCGAACAGCGGCTTCACGATCCAGGGGGCAGGGAAATCCGGCTCAGCTTTTTCCCCAACGGGGTAGAGCGCGCCGACGGGCACCGGCAACCCGGCTACCTGCAGAACGGCCTTGGTTCGCCACTTGTCCAACGCCAGGGTCTGACTTGAACTCTCATTGCCCGTGCATTCCTTCCCGAACGCCTTACAGACGGCAGGGACTTGCATGGCGTCATTCGTATGGCCCGGAAAATCCTCGATCAAGTTGAAGACCAGGTGTTCCGGTGCCGCCCGAAGGATTTCAGGCAAGGCGGAGAATGAGGCCACGGGGGAGACTCGGAAGGGGATTTTAAGCATCTGAAGCGCTTCAGATACGATTTTCACCTCGTCCAGTACCCCGGCATCACTTTCAGCATGGTGGCAACTGCCGGGCGCGGGTATGGCGTGATGGAGGATCAGGATCGGTTCCGGGGGCATTTTCATGTGGCAACCGGGATTCGGGAACGGGCACTCTCAATGATAGCGCTGATCACGGCTTTGAAACTCACGCCTTCCTGTTTCGCAATGATCGGCAGGTCTGAATGGACCGGGTTAAGACCCGGCAAGGGATTGACTTCCATGAACGAGGGCACGCCGTTCCGGTCCATCCTGATGTCCACGCGGCCGGCGTCCCTGACTTCAAGCACGCGGTAGGAATCGAGGGCGAGTTTTTCCACGGACTCGGTTTCCGGTGTGCGGGCAGGGCGATAATAGTCCACAAAATTGTCGCACTGCTCCTTCATTTCGTAAGTGTAGATTGTTGTGTTGGCATTGGGCCGGAGGCAGACCTCCATGGAACCCAGGATGCGCGCCTTGGAGCCCGTGCCCAGAATGGCGACGGTGAATTCGCGGCCCGGAAGGAACTCCTCGACCAGCGCGGGTTGGTCATACGTCTCGAGAAGAGCCTGACACACCGACCGCAATTCTCCGGCGTTCTTGACGCAGGACGTGCGGTCGATCCCTTTTCCGGTTCCCTCGGCAATGGGCTTCGCGAAGAGCGGATAGGGCAGTTTGACATGGTCGATATCCGCCATACTCCGCACGACATGAAATCCCGGGGTCGGCAACCCTTCCGACTGGAGGATGCGTTTGGCGATGGATTTATCCAGTGTGACGGCGCAGACTAGGGGATCGGACATCGTATAAGGAATGTCGTAGGCCTCCAGCATGCAAGGCACCTGGGCCTCGCGACTTCGGCCCAGACGGCCCTCCGCGATGTTGAACACCAGATCCCATCGCGCTCCTGCCGCCAGTTTTGCGCACAAGGCCTTGGCGTGGCCTATCCGCTCCGGCGTAAAACCCAGTTCTGCAATGATTGATTCAATGGAGTCAATCGTGACATCGGCATCAAACTCGGCCGTATCCTCTTCATTGAACCCCAGCGCCAGATAATCGCTGCGCAGATCGTACGTCATTCCAATGGTCAGACTCACGTCAGGGTCATCCTCCGGCTTCCGACATCAGGGATTCCAGAAGTGCGCTGAATTCAGGATGATTCTGAGCCTCCCCGCGTTGCAATTTTCTTGCCGCCCTGCGTTTCTGGCGATGAGCGCCGGAGGGGGTGATGGCGGAGGAATGTCCGGCCGCCACTTCCCAGACTCCATGACTTCCGGAACGGGCACTTGTTGAAGGAGGCGTACGGGGCATGGAGGGCGACGGCTCGGGATAGTTGACGATCATCCCCTCATAATTGCGCAGCACGGTGTGGGTCGGGCTGGACGAAATAATGTAATTCGGCAACACCGGGATTTTGCCTCCGCCATGGGGGGCGTCCACCACAAAAGTGGGGATGGCCAGGCCGCTCAGGCGGCCTCTGAGGTATTCCATGATCTCAATACCCCTGCTGATGGGCGTGCGGAAGTGTTCCACTCCGCGCACCAGGTCGCACTGAAAGAGGTAGTAAGGCCGGACGCGCATCTTGACGAGGCCGCGGCACAGATCCTCCATCACCTGGGGTGAATCATTAATACCGCGAAGGAGCACGGTCTGGTTGCCGATGGGAAAACCCGCATTGGCGAGTTTGGCGCAGGCGGCGATGGCCTCCGGCGTGATTTCGTTCGGGTGGTTGAAATGCGTGTTGATCCACACCGGATGGTATTTGGACAACATCTGGGTGAGTTCCGAGGTGATCCGCTGGGGCAGCACAACGGGGACGCGGGTTCCGATGCGGATGATGTCCACGCTGGAGACAGAACGAACGGCCGCCAGAATACGTTCCAGGAGCGAGGTGGACATGGTCATCGGATCGCCGCCGGAGATCACCACATCCTTCACTTCGGGATGGGCGCGCAGGTAGTTTGTAATGGTGTTCAACTGGCCGACATCAATACAGGACTCCTGATACCCGGCAACCCGTTTTCGGGTGCAGTGGCGGCAATACATGGAGCACATGGTCGTGGCCATGAGCAGGGCGCGGTCGCGATAACGGTGAATCAGGCCCGGTACGGGCATATCCTCTTCTTCTTCCAGCGGATCGGCATGAAGGAAGTCGGGAGCAAACAATTCCTGCCCTTGGGGAACGGCCATCTGGTAAACAGGGTCGGAAAGGTCAGTGGATTTGATCAGTGAAGCATAGTAAGGCGTGATGGCCATGGGATATTTTTCAGCCACCCTCGCAATGCCGGCATTGGATCCCAGCGTTGGAAAGAAATCAACGAGATCGTTGTAGGTGCGTATTCGGTTTCGGATTTGCCAGCGCCAGTCATTCCATTTTGGATTTTGTTTGGGTTGGGGAGCGACGGCGGCGCCGGTTGCGGCAGAGGAAACCTGTGACCGGGCAGGTTCCTCGCTACTAGGCGGAGGTTCGTCATTCGTCGTTATCGCAACATCGTTCGTCACATTGTCGTTATTCATCGCTCAGGCTCCTCGTTCTTATTTTTTTGCATCAACCGTGATGCTCGCTACAAGTCCATTCCCGTTTCACAACAAAACACTCAAACCGCGCAACGCAAAAGGCTGGGCGCGCCTACCAGCAACGATTGACGAGTTACGTCAAGGTTGTTCATCACATCATGCTTACTGTTCAACATAAAAAGCCCTACCGTGACCGTTCCGCAGGCCGCTGCCGCGATGGTGTAGGCGATTCGACGAATCTGGTCAGGAGTGGAGGAGGGAGGCATGGCAGGCGCAACACGGCGTTCCAGTTCCGCCATGTATCGGGAATAGGGAGGTTGGATTCCCGGCCGGGAAGAGGGGCGCGTGGCCACCATGGTCTGCCCTTGAAGAAACAGCAGGAACAAATCTTCCCGTTCGGAAAAAAAAGTCATGTGTGCCGTCATGAGTTGAGTGGTTCGATCATCCAATGAAACGGCCGGTGATTGTTCGGATGGCATGCGTTTGATCAGATCAGTGGTGGCGCACTCAATGAGCGTTTTGAGTATGTCGATTTTATCCATAAAATGCCGGTAAAATGTGCCTTTCCCGACATCGGCGCTTTCGGTGATATCCTCGATGGAACAGCCCTCGACCCCTTTGTGGTTAAAGACATAAAGCGCCGCATCCAACAATCGCTGACGGGTCTTGGTGGCCCTGCGTGAGGCTCTGCTTTCGAGTCGCTGGTCTGGTTCGTCGTCCATTTTCTGTTACCAGGCGGTCAAAGCTGACTGTTGAGCCGCTTTTTC
>JBAWZH010000181.1:0-4891 GCA_037143135.1 bacterium | reverse complement strand
CTGATTGACCTGTACGCCGCCCATGCCGCCGCCTTTGAACAGAAGAAGTCTCTCACCCGTGATGGGACGCACTTGAACATGGTTGGTGAGATCATGTCCGCCTCGACGATCCTCAATGCGTTTGGCCTGAAAGCAGAATGGAAGAGGTATCAATTGCGCATCCATGGGGGTTGGCCCAGGCCGACCACCTATCCCGATTCGATCACCGGGGGCGACACTAAGGGGATATTGGTCGAACCAGCCTTGTCGGAGGCCAAACCTGACTTGGAAAACCCAAAGGCCAAGTTTGGTTTCTATGACACCCTCTGGATCGCCAACTGGCCGACTGAGCAGGCGGCCTACGCCCCCGGCACCAAGGTCACGCTGAAACTTGATCCGGCCTCGGGCAGAATCTTCCACAAATGGTCCGTCCTGGACGGTCTCTTGCCCAAGGACGCCCCGGCCACCCTCACCATCATCATGGACGGCCACAAGTCCGTGATTCTGCACTCCGAAGCGCCGCCAGATAATAAAGGGGAAATGAGCACCTTGTCCCACTCTTCGTTGCGATCCATTGCGCTTCTCTGGTTGACCATCCTGTCAACCTGGTCCGCTGAGACCGCCACGGCTCCGCGACCGTTCTGCTTCGTATTCGCCGGTGAAAGTAACTCCGGTGGCTTTGGCCTCAACAAGGAGGCGAACCCGGCCGAGTTGGCGCCGCGTCCTACTGTCCAGATCATGAACCTGACCAGCGGGAAGTTCGAGTTCGAGAACCTTCAGATCGGCGTGAATAAAGAGGAATTAACATGAACACCAACCCCAAGGAGACCATCGTGAAACAAGCAAACCTTAGCATCCTGCTGGCGATGTTCGTCGCCACGAACCTCACAGCGGCCGAGACGCCGTTCCGCTTCACCGGCACGGTGGTGGATGAAACCCTCAAACCGCTCGCCGGCGCCAAGGTAGTGGTGATCGGCGCTGATCGTGCGGCGACGACCGATGCCGGCGGCAAATTCGAGATGTCCGGCGCGATGACCGACACGACGATCCCTTGCCTGGAGATCACTGCCACCGGCCATGAACAGACGACGTTCAGGCCGGAGACGGCGACCGTGACGGGACAGACCTTGGTGGTCTGGTCATTCGCTGAACCCAAGGCCGGCGACCGGGTTGATCTGGCGCGCTGGGCTTATGTCTATCGGAAAGGTTCGCCCGCGAATCCGCCCGAAACGACTTGGCTGGAACCGGACCCCGCACGGATCTTCGGTCTGCTCTTGGAATCGCCCCGGTCACTGCGAACTTTGGAGGTCGAGTTTCTTGCTGGCGCCGGGCAGGTTCCGCCGGTGACGGATCTGACCGGAGTGTGGTATCCGATCAAGGCTGCCAGGTTCGGACTGTGGCCGAGTTGGTGGCAGGCGCCGTCCGCCAAGGACGCCGTGCCAATGACCGCTGTTCCGGCCCAAGCCGGATCCCGTCCAAATTCCATCGCCTTTGCTTTTCCGGCGGGGAAGCCCTGCGACAAGGCGGCGATCCGTTTCAGTGGAAACGTCGCTGACACCGCCCGATTCACCACGCATCTCTATGGCGACGCAACGTGGCGCAAACCCTTGGAGATCGAGATCGAATGGGGATTCGCGGGCAAGATGCCAGAGGGCGGCGGGCAGAGAGCGGATGTCAAAGATCAGAAAATGGATGGGCATATCGAAGCGTACCAAGGTTACGTGACCGACCTCAAACCCCTGGCCGACAGCAGTGTGAAGTTGACCGGTCAACGGCACTGGCGCGACAATCCCGATGCCACAGGCCGGCGCGGCATCCACGCCCGCGTCTGGCTGACCGATAACCCCACGCAGGGATACACGGACCAGACGCCCTATGCCAATCGCACCATCGTGACGGTCTGGACGAGCGTCGGCGGCATCTCGTTCGCGCCTTCGGACCTTGATAAGGGTCCGATTCTGATTCCCAGCGCCGGGATCTTCGTCACCAAGGAGGGGAGCGGCCTCACCGCCGCGCAGTTCCAGAAGGAAGTGGCCGCCAGCGGCAAGAAGACCATCCGCCAACGGGTGCGCGAGCATACCGAGCTGAACTGGAGCGCCGCGATGGCCGCCGTGTTCCCGGGCAAGACCTTGCCGCCCATTCCGGCGCCGGATGAGAAACACCTGCCGCCCGGCATGACGATCGACGTGCCCGAGAAAGCGCTGAATGATCAATGGCGCTTAGGCGCGTCACACTTACAGGCGAACACGGACAAACTCCCGAATGGTTCTTACATGGTCAGCATCTGGGCGAACAGGCCCCCAAAAAGAGGTGGTCCCATGGTCCGAACCGTCCTGGCCATGGAATCGTTCCAGGTTCTTCGCGCCTATGATCTCATCGGCCTGCCCCAATTTGCCGAAGGCGGCTTGAACTACTGGTTGCAGTCCGAGAAGAAAGTCAACCCGCCCGGCAACCTAACCCAGCGCGACAACTACTCGTTGCACAAAGAAGGCCATGGCAGCATCCAGGCGACCGCCGGTTTTCACTACCAGATGACCCGCAACGATGAATGGCGTAAGAAGGTCCTGCCGGAACTGCAGGCCAGTTACGACCTGACCCAGCAGTGGCGGAAGGAATGGAGTGGCTCATTGCCGGCGAATTGCTGGGCGGCCGGATTGTTGCCGCCCATGGCCCTGTCCGGGGACATGGGCGGCCACCGGATGGGCTATCGTTTCGACGCGGTTTTCCAAGGGGGGCTGGCAGCCATCGCCGAGATGGTCGCCCTCGACGACCCCCAGCGCGGGCAGGCGATGCGACAAGAAGCGCAAACCTATCGCCAAGCCATCCGCCGCGCCGTGGATCGCTCGGTGGCCCTGACCCCGGTGATGCAGGTGCAGGATGGGACTTATCGCCGGTACATGCCTTATGGACCCTACACCCGTGGACTTTGGCCGACATTCCTGTTCATTCAAGTCGGCAGAAAAAGTGATTGGTCCATGTGGCACGACAATGTGGCCAACGGCCTGTCGGTCTGCTGGAAAGGCGTGTATGACCCGCGCGAACCGGCAGTGCAGGACACCTTCGATGTGGTCGAAGACATATTCCTACAACATGGCGGCAAGTCGGCTGAGCCGTGGTTCGATCTGTCGGGATACCATAGCCAATGCGGGCACGAACCTCAGGGCTTCGTCCATTTCATGGCTGGCGACGTGCCACTGGCCATCCGGGCACTGTATGCGCAATACGCCAGCGAGATCATCCCCGAGAATGGCTACCGGTTCCGCGAACATCCCTTCACCAACTGTTACGGGGGCAACAATGACAAGACCTTCGAGGAAGCGGCGTTTCTGGAACGAGTGCGGATGATGCTGGTTCAGGAAGAAGGCGACAATCTTTGGCTGTCCCGTTTCTGCCTCAGAGAATGGTTTGAACAAGGCAAGAAGATCAGCGTCACCAATTCGCCGACTTTCTTCGGACCGGTGGAATACTCGATTATCTCTGACGTCGATAACGGCAAGATCAATGCCACGGTAAAGATGCCGGCGCGCAATCCGCCCCAGGAAGTCCGATTGAGCCTGCGTCATCCCAAATCCGCGCCGATCAAAAGCGTCACGGTCAACGGCAAAGAGTGGAAAGACTTCAACAAGGATAAAGAATACATTGTCCTCAAGGGCCTGACCGGCACGGTGGCCGTGACGGCGCAGTATTAAACCAGAAAAAAGTGTCTCCATGAACAATCTGCAACCCCATAAACCCAACCGCGATCACCATCGCTAGGAGTTCATCATGCAAACATGGCTGACAAAAGTGAGCTTCGGATCCATGATCGTCTGCTCGATCATCATTCCGAATCTTCACCTGAGCGCGTGGAATCTGCGACAAATGCCAATTCCGCAGTATCTCGAACCCAGAAACTAAAAGGAGTCGAACCATGATTCGCGCGAACATTGACTGGCCATCATTCCTAGCCCAACACGACATGTTCTGGAAGACCATGCCGGCCTCCTGGGTAGAGGCGCCCTTCACCGGCAACGGTCAACTCGGCGCCATGATCTTCGCGCCGGAACCGAAAGACGCACCGGGACTCCGCTGGCATATCGGACGGACCGATGTCGCCATCAATGGGTTGTGGGGTGGGCCGCAACGCGTTCCTATCGGAGATCTGGTCCTGAAGACCGGCGGCAATATCCTTGACTGTGATATGCGGCAGGATCTCTGGAACGCAGAAGTCACCGGCGCACTGAAGACTGACAAGGGGAATATTTCATTCTCTTCATTCACACACACGTCACACATGGTTCACATCATGGAGTTGCGGACCGAAGGTGACGAAAAAGCGCCCGAGTTTGTCTGGGAAAGTCCCGATTTCATCAAGTGTTCGTTTTATACTTGTCCTCATCACATCCAGAATCCCTCCTGCCCGCCTCCTGTCCGGACCCGGGAGGGCGATTTCCAGATCCATACCCAGAAGTTGGCCAATGACAGTGGCGAGTTCGCGGTGGTCTGGTGCGTCGTACCCGGCAAGGCCGGTACGTTCGTCGTGTATCTGGATGTCGGTTACAGCCAACAGGAAGGCGCGGCAAAGAAGGAAGCCTTGGATGCCGTGAAAGGCGCAATGGCGGTGAGCATGGAGAATCTGCGCGCGAGCCATCGCGCCTGGTGGCACAACTACTACCCGGCGAGTTTTCTCTCGATACCGGACGCCCGCCTCGAATCCTACTACTGGATTCAGATGTACCGGATCGCATCCTCCACCCGCGCTGACCGAATGCCCATAGACTGCATTGGCGGTCCCTGGTGTACGTTGGGAAGCATGCCGTGGAAACACATACACTGGGACTTGAACATTCAACTGACGTACTGGCCGATGCTGGGCGCCAACCGTCTGGATATGGGCGAGTCGCTGTATCGCATGCTGGACAAGAACGTGGAC